>JBARWC010000176.1:0-1682 GCA_049646585.1 Burkholderiaceae bacterium
ACCGCCCCGTCCAGATGGTGGTCCCCTTCCCCGCCGGCTCCTCGCCCGACGTCCTGGCGCGAGCCATCGCCGAGCCGCTGGCCAAGGACCTGGGCCAGGCCGTCGTCGTGGAAAACAAACCCGGCGCGGGCGGCAACATCGGCACACGCTACGCCAGCAAGGCCAAGCCCGATGGCTACACCCTCTTGCTGACCATCAACGGCCCCATGGTCACGGCCCCGTCCCTGTACAAGAAGACGCTGGGCTACGATCCGCTCAAGGACCTGGCCCCCATCAGCTTGGTCGGCACCAGCCCCAACGTGCTGGTGGTGCCGCAGGACTCTCCCGCCAAGAACGTGCAGGAGTTCGTCAGCCTGGCCAAGGCCAAGCCCGGCGCGCTGAACTACGGCACGGTGGGACCGGGCAGTTCCTCGCATCTGGGCATGGCCATGCTGGAGCACCAGGCCGGCATCAGCCTGCAACAGATTCCCTACACCGGCTTTCCGCAGATCATCACCTCCATCATCGCCGGCGACGTCCAGGCCGGCTTCATGGTTCCCGGCATCGCCATGACCCAGGTCAAGGCCGGCAAGGCGCGCGCGCTGGCCATTACCAGCCTGCAGCCCAGCGACGTGCTGCCCGGCATACCCACCATGGCTTCGCAGGGCTACCCCGGCTTCGAATCGATTTCCTGGGACGCCATCTTCGTGCCGGCGGGCACGCCCGGCGACATCGTGGCCAAGCTGAACTCGGCCATAGGCAAGATACTGGCGCGCGACGACGTCAAGCAGAAGATGGCCGCGCTGTATTTCACGCCCGCGCCATCCTCGCCGGAAGCCCTGACCAGCCTGGTGGTGAACGAAACCAAGCGCTGGGAAGAGGTCATCAACCGCTTGGGTTTGTCGCTGGACTAAAACTCTAAACGCTGCCCGCGTAGCCGGCCTGGCGCCAGGCTTCGTACACGGTGACCGCCACGGCGTTGGACAGGTTCAGGCTGCGCTGTTGCGGCAGCATGGGCAGGCGCAGGCGCTGCTCTGAAGGAAACAAGGCCATCTGCGCCTCGGACAGCCCTGCGGTTTCCCGGCCAAAGACAAACACATCGCCGGGCCGCAGCGGCACGGCGCCTATCAGCCTGGCGCCCTTGGTCGTCAAGGCGAAGCGACGCGACGCATCGCCGCCTATGTCGGCAAATGCCTCGGCCAGGCCGTCGTGCACCTGCACGCGCGCCCATTCGTGGTAGTCCAGGCCGGCCCGCTTCAGTTTCTTGTCGTCCAGCTCGAATCCCAGCGGGCGCACCAGGTGCAGGCTTGCGCCGGAATTGGCGGCCAGGCGTATGACATTGCCTGTATTGGGCGGGATTTCGGGCGATACCAGTACGATATGGAACATGGGGCTGCAAAGAAGAACGCCCCGGCGACACGCCGGGGCCGCAACGATTTTACCGTCAATACGATCCGGAACGGTAAGGCGTGCGAGCCAGCACCAGGCCGGTGACCGATGCGGCGCCAGCCTCTTTGAACGCCAACGCGATGCTGTTCAACGTGCTCCCCGTGGTCAGCACGTCGTCGACGACGGCGATGTGCTGGCCTTGCACGCGCTGCGGGCAGTGGTAGAGCAAGCGGGTGCTCGAGGCACGCTGCGCCCGGCCCAGATGGGCCTGCCTGAGCCCTTCGCGGCCGCGCCGCAGCAGCGCGGGCCGATAA
>JBARWC010000177.1:0-7355 GCA_049646585.1 Burkholderiaceae bacterium
GCTCATCGTACTTCGTCATGAAAAACACCCCAAAGGTTGGATCGATGTCCAACTTCTGGGGTGCAGTTCACAGGGCGGGCACAATGGGTGGACTTTCCCGGAGGCCTTGCCTCCATTGGCCATGAACCCGATAGCGAAGCCCTGTTCGCCTTCGATAATGAAACCCCCAGGCATACCGTGCTGCTGCAACCTTACCGCCTGTGCGACCGGCTGCTGACCTGCGGCGAGTATGCCGAATTCATTGACGACGGGGGCTATGCCCAGCCTCGGTTCTGGCTGTCGGATGGATGGGCCATGGTGCAGCAACAAGGCTGGCAGGCGCCGATCTACTGGTCCAGGCCCAAGGAAGCTCGCGGGCGGCAGGCGTGGCAGATCTATGGCTTGAACGGTTCGCTTCCCCTTGCGGCGTCCGAACCGGTCACCAACCTGAGCTTCTACGAAGCGGCAGCCTACGCGGAATGGGCCGGGGCGCGCCTGCCCACCGAGTTCGAATGGGAGGCGGCAGCCGCCGATCCCCGCATCGGGCAGGCCTGCGGCCATGCCTGGCAATGGACGCGATCTTCCTACGACCCCTACCCCGGATTCCGCCCGACGGCTGGCGCGACGGGCGAATACAACGGAAAATTCATGGTGGGACAAATGGTCTTGCGCGGCAGCAGCCTGGCCACGCCGCTGGGCCATGCGCGCAACAGCTATCGGAATTTTTTCCCTCCCGCCGCCCGCTGGCAGTTCGCCGGTTTGCGCCTGGCCAGGGATGGCAAGTCATGACGGCGGCCCAGGTCCCGCTCGCCATCCCGGCGCCGCTTGCTTGTCCCCCGACGGAAGCGGCCGGCGAATTCTTCACGGACATGAGACGTGCGTTGAGCTCGGCGACGCATCGCCTGCCGCCTAAATACTTCTACGACGAAAAGGGATCGGCGCTATTCGACCGCATTTGCGAGCTGCCCGAGTACTACCCTACCCGGATCGAACTGAGCCTGCTGGCACACCACGCCGGCGAAATTGCGCAGCGCATGGGAGCGCAAGCCGAAATCGTGGAATTCGGCGCCGGCTCCTTGCGGAAAATCCGCTTGCTGCTCGACGCCCTCGACCACCCGGCCCGCTACCTGCCCATAGATATATCCGGAGAACACCTTGCCGCCTGCGCACGCCGGCTCAAGGCCGATTATCCCGGGCTGGCCCTGCACCCCATCGTGGGCGACTACACCGCGGACATTGCCTGGCCAGATGCGGAGGAACGCCCCGCTGGCCGCCGCTTTGGCTTCTTTCCGGGATCCACGCTGGGCAATCTGGATCCGCCTCAGGCCCTGGATTTTCTAAAGCATGCGCGCCGGCTGCTGCGCGGCGGCGCTTTGCTGCTGGGCGTGGACCTCATCAAGCAGCCGTCCATCCTGCATGCCGCCTACAACGACGGCTCCGGCACTACGGCCGCCTTCAACCTGAACGTGCTGGATCGCGCCAATCGCGAACTAGGCACGGATTTCGATCTCCGGCAGTTTGCCCATGCCGCCTTCTACAATGCCCCGCTGCGGCGCGTGGAAATGCATCTGGTGAGCCTGCGGACGCAAACGATAAACCTGGGGACGGAATGCCATACCCTGGCCGAAGGCGAAACGCTGCACACCGAATGCTCCTACAAATATACGGTGCAGGGATTGCAATCCATGGCGCGACTCGCCGGCTTGCGGCCAAGCGCCGCCTGGGTCGACGCGGACAGGCTGTTCAGCCTGCACTGGCTCGAAGCGCCGGGCTGAAGACAGGGAGACCCCAGCACAATGCGCAAACGCCGCGTCTTGGCTCAGGTGACAGCTTGTGGCGTGCGATGCACATCGTAGGCCTGCTCGTCGAGTATGCGGGCCAGGGCATCCACGGCATCCCACACGTCCACGAAGCGCAGGTATAGCGGCGTGAAGCCGAAGCGCATGATGCCCGGTTCGCGGTAATCGCCGATCACGCCGTTCTCGATCAGCGCCTGGATGACGGCATAGCCATGCGGGTGGCTGAAGCTGACATGGCTGCCCCGCTGTGCGTGGTCGCGCGGCGTGGCAAGCTTGACCGGATGCCCCGCGCAACGCTCTTCGACCAGATGGATGAACAGGTCCGTCATGGCCAGCGACTTCTTGCGCAGCGCCGCCATATCGGTGCGCGCAAACAAGTCCAGCCCACATTCCACCAGCGCCAGCGACACCATGGGCTGCGTTCCACACAAGGCGCTGCGTATGGTGGGGGAAGCCTGGAATTCGGGACGCATGGCAAACGGCGCCGCATGCCCCCACCAGCCGGACAAAGGATGCGCGAACCTGGGCATAAGCCGGGGCGCGACCCAGATGAAGGCCGGCGCGCCAGGCCCGCCGTTCAGGTATTTATAGGTGCAGCCCACCGCGAAATCAGCATCGGCGCCAGTCAGATCGACGGGGACTGCGCCGGCGGAATGCGCCAGGTCCCAAATAACCAAGGCGCCTCGGCTATGGGCAAGCTGGGTCAAGGCAGCCATGTCCAGCAAGCGGCCGCTGCGATAGTTGACGTGGGTCAGCAAGACGGCGGCAACGCTTTCGTCCATGGCCGCCGGCAGTTCGTCGGGCGAGTCGACCAGCCTCAGTTCATAGCCGCGATCCAGCCAGCCGGCCAGCCCCTGCGCAATGTACAGATCGGTGGGGAAGTTGTCGCGCTCGGAAACGATGACCCGGCGCGCGGCGGTGGCGCCCTGCTCCGCCTGGATGCGCAAGGCGGCGGCAAGCGCCTTGAACAGATTGATCGAGGTCGAATCGCTGACAACCACTTCGCCCGGCCCCGCGCCGATCAAGGGCGCGAGCTTGTCGCCCAGCCGGGCGGGCAGATCGAACCAGCCGGCCGTGTTCCAGCTTTGGATGAGGTCGGCGCCCCATTCCTGTTCCACCACACGGCGGGCGGTTTCCTGCGCGGCCCTGGGACGCGCACCCAGGGAATTCCCATCCAGGTAGATGAGGCCTTCGGGCAGGAAGAATTCGTTTCTAAGCTCGGCCAGGCCGTCGCTTGCGTCCATGGCCAGGCAGTCTTCACGGCACGTCATGGGGGCCTCCTTCGGGCTGTCTTTGCACCGAAGTATTATAGGCTTAAAGGTTTTCGGGCACAGCCCGCAGCGCTTGCATGAAGGCGCGGATCTTCTCGGCCGACTTGATGCCCGGCGCGGTCTCGACCCCGCTGCTGACATCGACGGCATACGGCCTGATCCGCCCCAGCAGTTCCGTGATGGATTCGGGTTTGAGCCCGCCCGCCACCACCATAGGCCGGCTGTCGGGCGCCGCGCGCACCTGGTCCAGCAAACCGATATCGAAGGCCAGCCCGCTGCCGCCGTAGCCGGAGCTATAGCTGTCGAACAGCCAGGCGCTGGCGGATGCATAACGGCGGCATTCGCGCAGCACGGCGTCCGGCGTATCCAGGCCCGGGCCGCCCAAGCGAAAGGCGCGCATATAGGGCAGGCCGAAGCCGGCGCAGTAGTCCGGCGTTTCGTCGCCATGAAACTGCAGCAGGCTGGGCCGCACTTGCTCGATGACGTCGCGCACGCGGCTTTCAGCCGCATTCACGAACAAGGCCGTCACGCTGACGAAAGCCGGCACGCGGGAACGCAACAAGCGGGCCTGTTCGGGTTCGACATAGCGCTTGCTGGCTTCGTAGAACACGAAGCCTATGGCATCGGCCCCGGCCCGCACCGCGGCATCGATGTCTTCGCCGCGAGTCAGGCCGCAGATCTTGACACGGGTGCGCAGAAAGGAAGTCATTCAGTAGCGGCCCTGTTACTTGAACGCGGAGCCGGCATCGCCCATGCCGCCGGCATCCGCGCCGTAGGAGTCGGAACCGTAGGCATTGGTGGTGCCGAACTGCACGGTGGAGGGGTCGATGCCGGTGTTCTCGTGCTTGTAGTGGGTAACCATGCCTGGAAACGCCATAACGGCCGCGACCATAAGGATCTGTATGCAGATGAAGGGCACCGAGCCCCAATAGATCTGGCCGGTGGTGACCTTGGAAATCAGCTTGCCGGTGACGCGGTCGTGATAGTCCTCTTTGGGCGCCACCGACCGCAGGTAGAACAGGGCGAAGCCGAAAGGCGGATGCATGAAAGACGTTTGCATATTGACGGCAAGCAGCACGCCGAACCAGATCAGGTCTATGCCCATTTTATCGGCGACAGGCCCGAGCAGCGGAATGATGATGAAGGCCAGTTCGAAGAAATCAAGGAAGAAGGCCAGGAAGAAGGTCAGCGCGCTGACGACGATGAGAAAGCCCAGTTCGCCGCCCGGCAAGCCGATAAGCAGGTGTTCCACCCAGAGGTCGCCGTTGATGCCGCGAAAGCTCAGGCTGAAGACCGTGGACCCGACCAGGATGAAGACCACGAAGCAGGACAACTTGGTGGTGGTGTCCATGGCCTGCTTGAGCAGGGCCATCGAAAAGCGCCCGCGCGACACCGCCATCACCAAGGCGCCGACGGCGCCCATGGCCCCGCCTTCGGTGGGCGTTGCCAGGCCGATGAAGATGGTGCCCAATACCAGGAAGATAAGGAATAGCGGCGGGATCATCACGAAAGTCACACGCTCGGCGATTTCGGACAGCAGGCCCAGGCGCAGCACCTTGTTGACGAGGGCGATGATCAGCGCGGTAATGCCCCAGGCCATAAGGCTGATGACCACGCGCTCGTCCACGGGCACCTGGGTATGTTCGCTGAAATAGTGCTGGGTGGCGAAATAGGACACCGTGGAAGCGATGATGGTAAGCACCAGCAGCGAACGCAGGCCCCGGCTACCGTCAGGCTTGACGTAGATGCGGGCCTCTTCGGGCAGCGCCGGCGCACTGCCCGGCCGGATGAAGCTGAGGGCGACGACGTAGGCGATATAGGATCCGGCCAATACCATGCCGGGGATCATGGCGCCCCGATACATGTCGCCGATGGAGCGGCCCAACTGGTCGGCCAGGATGATGAGCACCAGCGACGGGGGGATGATTTGCGACAAGGTGCCCGAGGCGGCGATCACGCCCGAGGCCAGCCTGTGGTCGTAGCCGTAGCGCAGCATGATGGGCAGTGAAATCAGGCCCATGGAAATCACCGAGGCCGAGACCACGCCGGTGGTGGCGGCCAGCATGGCGCCCACCAGAACCACGGCGATGGCCAGGCCGCCGCGTATGGGACCGAACAACTGCCCCACGGTTTCGAGCAGGTCTTCGGCCATGCCCGAGCGTTCGAGTATGAGTCCCATCAGGGTGAAGAAAGGCACGGCCAGCAAGGTGTCGTTGGCCACGATGCCGAAAACGCGCTGCGGCAAAGCCTGGAACAGGGCCGGCTGCATCAGGCCCAGATCAATGGCGACCAGCCCGTACAGTATGCCGTTGGCGGCCAGGGAAAATGCAACGGGAAACCCCAACAGCAAGAACAGGATCAGGTTCGCGAACATGATCGGGGCCAGATTGGCGATGAAGAACTCCATGATTAACGGCCCTTGCTTGCTGTGGTGTTGTTATCGTCGGACTGTGGGGCGTCCATCTGGGTTTGCCGCAGGATTTCCTCGGCCAGTTCTTCTTCGGCCGTCTTGGCGTGCTGGCGCGCCAGCGGGTCGGGGCAGACGCCGCGCAAATAGCCCACGCACTTTATCAAATGCGACAGGCCCGCCAGAATCAACAGGAAGAAGCCCACCGGTATCAGCAGCTTGGCGGGCCAGCGTATCAGGCCGCCGGTATTCGAGGACAGCTCGTGCAGCATGAAGGAATCGTAAAAGAAAGGCAGCGACAGCCAGAAGATGAGCATGCAGGCCGGAAACAGGAAAAACAAAACACCGAAGATTTCGATCTTGATCTGGGTGCGCCGGGAAAACAACTGGGATACGACGTCGACCCGTACATGTTCGTTGCGCAAGAAGGTGTAGCCGGCGGCAAGCAGGAAAATGGCGCCGAACAGATACCACTGCAATTCCAGCCAGGCATTGGAGCTTACGCTGAACACTTTGCGCACCACGGCATTGGTGGCGCTGACAAGGACCACCAGCAGGGTCAGCCAGATGACGGCCTGCCCGACCTTGACGTTGACGGCGTCGATTGCTTTGGAAATGGAAAGAAGGAATTTCATGAGGCCCACTAGGCGAGGGATAACGACGATACCCGGCGAATCACACAGCGCGGCCGGCGCGAACAATTCGCAACGAGTCTGTCGGAAAACGCTTGAATTCTATACGATAGCCGCCCGCTTTACTCTCGGTATAAGCCCCGACCTCAAGCAGGCAGGCTTACGCCCAGCTGCGAGAGCAGGGCTTCCCGAGGGTCGGCGATGGGCAGCCCGAAACCGGCCGGGTAGCCCACCTGCGCCAGGTACAGGCCGTCGGGCGAGAAGGTCGGCGCCGCCCTGCGGCGGTCACGCTGGGCAAGCAGTTCGTCCATCCAGGCCGGGTCCTGCCTGCCCTGCCCCACGTACAGCAGCGCGCCCATCAGATTACGCACCATGTGATGCAGAAAGGCGTTGGCCTGGAAGGTGAACAGGAAATACTCGCCGTGCTGGACGATGTCCAGGGTGCTGAGCTTGCGGATCGGACTGGCCGCCTGGCATTGCGAGGACCGGAAACTGCTGAAATCGTGCTCGCCCACCAGCCTGGCCGCGGCCTGCCGCATGCGTTCGAGGTCTAGCGCATGATAGACCCAGCCCGCCCTGGCATGCATCAGGGGCGAACGCTGCCGGGCGTTGCGCAAGAGGTAGATGTAGCTGCGCGACAAGGCCGAAAAGCGCGCATGGAATTCGTCCGGCACGGCTTGCGCCCACTGGACGGCGACGCTGTCGGGCAGCAAGGCGTTAAGGCCTCTTACCCACGATTCGTCACGCCGTTCAACCTGGGTGTCCAGGTGCACGACCTGGCCCAGCGCGTGCACGCCGGTGTCCGTGCGTCCGGCGCATATGGTGCCGGTCGGCTGCGCCAGAAACTGGGCCAGCGCCGACTCTAGTGTGTCCTGAACCGTACCCCCGCCGCGCTGGGTCTGCCAGCCCAGCCATCGGGAGCCGTCGTAGACGATGCCCAAGGCCACCCGTGGCATGAGGCCCGGCCTAGCTTCTGTTCGAACGGGAGTCCTGAACGGGCTCCTGCTCCAGATCAAGATTGATCTGCTCGAGCTTTTCCTTGACCATGCTCTCGGTGATGACGCCTTGATTGTCGTCGTGACGCCCGGTATTGGCCCGGCGCAACAGCCAGGCGATGATCAGTACTATGAATGCCAATATGCCGGTGATGGTGCCCAGCATATGTTCTTGAAACCACGACACGGGTTGTTCCGCCTTAGTTGAATCTGTTTGCGCCGCCGCGCCCTCGGCGCCCTTGGAGGCGCTGCCGTCCGCCCCGGCCGAAGCG
>JBARWC010000178.1:0-7991 GCA_049646585.1 Burkholderiaceae bacterium
CAAGTGAGCGCGCGCGCACCCCGGTAGCCAGCACCAGATGGCCGGCACGCAAGGGCTGAGCCAGGCCCGACGCGGTCACCGCAAAACCCGAGTCCGTCGCCTGCACATGCCGTACCGTGCAGGAAAGATGGACGGGCACGCCGGCGCGCCGCAAGCTGAGCGCCAGGTTGTCCGCCACCTGCGCGCCGGTCATGCCCGGCAGGGATGCATTCCATTCATCCAGGAAGGGATTGCCCCGGCACAGGCCGCCCAGCGCATCCCCGCTTTCGATCAGCACCGGCGAAAACCCCAGCCGCGCCAGCCATACCGCGCAAGAAGCGCCCGCCGGCCCTCCTCCGACAATAGCGGCGTCGTAGTCCTGGCCGCCGGCTTGGGCGGGTTCCGGAAAATTCGTCATCAAATCCATACCTGGCATGCTAAAGCACTACAATTCCAACAATTCTACAAGGCCATCATTATGCCCACCCGACGCATCTTCTTTAGCCAGCTGGCGCTGGACGCACGCATAGGCATCCTGGAGCACGAGCTGCGCGCCACCCAGCCGCTGCACATCGATGCCGAGTTCGACGTGGACATCGCCCAGGAAGTGCACGACCAGAATATCGCAACCGTGCTGGACTACCGCCTGCTGCGCGGCGCCATCGTGGACGAATGCACCCGGGCCCACGTGAACTTGCTGGAAACGCTTAGCGAACGCGTCATCGACCGTATCCTGCGGGAGTTCCCCGAAGTTATGCACGCCCGCATACGCATCAGCAAGCCATCGGCATTTTCCGACTGCGCCGCCGTGGGCATCGAACTGCAGCGCAGCCGCTGAACCCGTTTACTTTTACCACCCATGCAAACCGATACCGCCTCTTTCGCCACCCAGGAACACGATCCCGCCCTCGACAGCCGCCGCGCGCACAAGCAGCGCGTCAATGAAAACAAGCTGGCCAAGCGGCTGATACGCGAAACGGGCCGGGCCATCGCCGACTTCAACATGATAGAGGACGGCGACAAGGTCATGGTGTGCCTGTCGGGCGGCAAGGATTCCTACGGCTTGCTGGACATCCTGCTGACGCTCAAAGCGCGGGCGCCCATCAACTTCGACATTATCGCGGTCAACCTGGACCAGAAGCAGCCGGGCTTTCCCGAACATGTGCTGCCCGAATACCTGCGCTCGCTGGGCGTGCCTTTCCACATCGAAACGCAGGACACGTATTCCGTCGTCACCCGCGTTCTGGCCGAAGGCAAGACCATGTGTTCGCTGTGCTCGCGGCTGCGCCGGGGCATCCTGTACCGCGTCGCCAGCGAACTGGGCGCCACCAAGATCGCCCTGGGCCACCATCGCGACGACATCCTGGCCACTTTTTTCCTGAATCTGTTCTACGGCGGACGCATGAAAGCCATGCCGCCCAAGCTCATGTCCGACGATGGCAAGCACATTGTGATCCGTCCTTTGGCCTACGTGCCCGAAAAAGACTTGATCGCCTACGCCCAACTGAAGCAGTTTCCCATCATCCCCTGTAATCTTTGCGGCTCTCAAGAAAACCTGAAGCGCAAGGAGGTCGGCCGCATGATCGCCGAATGGGACAGGCACTTCCCGGGGCGCTCATGGAATGTCTTCGGCGCGCTCTCGCGCGTGGTGCCCACACACCTGATGGATAAAGGCCTGTTCGATTTTGCCGGCCTTGCCCTTACCGGCCAGCCGGACGACAATGGCGACAAGGCCTTCGACGACGAACCGCTTGAACCGCCCATCGGGCTGCAGCCCGATCTGGACGACAGCCCAATCGACACCCCAACCGTAAGGCGCGGCATCACGCCGCCCGCTACCAGCAAGGAGTCCGCCTAGTGGCGCCAAGAACCAGACACACACACATTCATTATCTTTTCTTCTCTTTTTTTTACGCAGTACTGATCTTGCTGGCCGGCGCCGTGTTCACCTCCCGCGCCATTGCCCAGACCGGCCCGGCCACCACGCCGGCCCACGACACTCCCTCTTACGCCGCGCTGGCCGACTTGCTGGAGGACGACAAAGCGCGCGACAAACTCATTGAACAATTGCGCAGTCTGGCGCCCGCCGGCGCGCAAGACACCGCGACGCACGCCGCCACGCAGGCCCAAACCGCCACCAGCCCTCCCGCCGCCCCGTCCTTGTCGCAACGCCTGGCGACGGATCTGCAAACCTTTACCGCCGGCATGCTGCACGACACGTCCGCGACCATGGCGGCGCTGCGGGCCGCGCTTGGCGGTGAACGCATCCCGGGAAATCACCTGCGCGCCTCCCTGCCGGCCTTGAACATATTGCTGTTCACCCTATTGGGCACACTGCTGGCTTATGCCCTATTCCGGGCGCTGGCCAGGTTCGGCTTCGCCCGCCTGAACCGCTGGATACTGAACGACGGCAAAAGCGGGGCCAGCCCATCGGCCGCCGCCCCGCCTAAGATGGCACCCGCCGTCAAGCGCTACCGCTATGCCTCGCTGGCCATGAGCCGCAAGTTGCTGGGCGTGCTTGCCGCCTTCCTGATCGACGTGGCGGCCACCCTGCTGGCGGCGCTGTCCGGCTACGTGCTGTCCACGGTCCTGGCGGGCAGCGCCGGCGGCAAGACCTTGTTCGCCCTGCAATTCCTGACCGCCTTCGTCATGATCGAAATCGCCAAGGCCGTTTCACGGGGCGTATTCGCCACGCGCTACGAGCAATTGCGGCTGCTGCCGCTGTCGCCGGAAACGGCCGCCTACTGGAACCAATGGCTGACGCTGCTGATCGGCTTGACCGGCTACGGGCTGATGGTGGTGGTGCCGGTCGCCGAGGCGGTCTTCCTGCCCTCGGCCGCCAAGATGCTGGGCCTGATCATCATGCTGGGCGTCTACATCTACGGCGTCCAGGTGGTCTGGAAAAACCGCAAGGCGGTGCGAGCCGGGCTGGTGCAGCGCGCCGAGCAATCCGGCGCCGCCGTGTTCGGCACCCTGTTGCGCGTACTGGGCCGCATCTGGCACCTGATCGCGCTGGCCTACTTCACTATGCTGCTGGTCGTCAGCCAAGCGGACCAGGACCAGGCATTGGCCTTCATGACGCGCGCCACCATACAAACCGCCGCCGCCGTGGTGGTGGGGCTGGCCCTGGCGGCGCTGTTGTCGTCCCTGCTGTCGCGCCGCATCCAACTGCCCGACGATTGGCGCCGCGCCCTTCCCTTGCTGGAATCCCGCATCAACGCCTATGTGCCGGCTATCCTGAAGGCGCTGCGCCTGCTGATCGTGATCACGGTGTCGCTGGTGGTGCTGGACGCCTGGCACGCCTTCGACCTGGTGGCTTGGCTGGAATCGGCCAATGGTCGCGCCACCGTCGCCCTGATCTTCCGGGTGGGCGTCATCCTGGCCATGGCGGCGCTCTGCTGGACGGTGCTGGCCAGCCTGATCGAACACCGCCTGAGCCTGTCGCGCGACACCCACCGCCCCAGCGAGCGCGAGAAAACCCTGCTCATGCTGTTCCGCAATGCGGCGGCGGTGGTCATCGTCACCATGACGGTGCTGATCGTGCTGTCGCAAATCGGCATCGACATCGGCCCGCTGATCGCCGGCGCCGGCGTGGCCGGGCTGGCCATCGGCTTCGGCGCCCAGAAACTGGTGCAGGACGTGATTACCGGCGTCTTCATCCAGCTGGAAAACGGCATGAACCAGAACGACGTGGTCGAGCTGGCCGGTATTTTCGGGACAGTGGAAAAGATAACCATACGCTCGGTCGTCATCCGCACACTGGACGGGGGCTACCATCTGATCCCGTTTTCGACCATAGACAAGCTGACCAACCACACGCGCGACTTCGGCTACCACTACGGCGAGTACAACATCGCCCACCGCGAAAATGTCGACGAAGCGATCGCGCAGCTGGAGCTGGCGTTCAAGGACCTGATGCAAGACCCGGAGCTATCGCGCGAAGTGCTGGAAGACATCTCCATACCCGGCGTAACCGGCCTGACCGAACGCGGCTTCACCATACGGGTGCTGATCAAGACCACGCCGGGCAACCAATGGGCCATACAGCGCGGCTTCAACCGGCTGGTCAAGCAGCGCTTCGACGCCGCCGGCATCGAGCTGCCCTACCCACAAACCGTGCTGCATTTCGGACGCGACAAGATGGGCTACGCCGCACCGGTGGACGTACGCGGGGTCGACGCCCTGAAACACTCGGCGGGCGCAACGCCGGCGCCCGGCCAGACCATGCGGCCGGCCCTGGACGAAGGATAAGGTGTAAAAAAAGCCGGGCCTGAAGCCCGGCGTTTTCCGAAAGCGGCCGGTTCGGCAGCGTGCCCGGCGCGCGCGAGCGCGTCAGTCCCTGTCGGCCTGCACGCCTTCCCAGCTTGGCCCGGGCACGTGTATGTCGAAAAGCTCGAGCACGCGCGCCACGGTGTGATCCACCATTTCATCCAGCGTCTTGGGGTGATGGTAGAAGGCCGGCAGCGGCGGGAAGATGATGCCGCCCATTTCCGTCACCGCCGTCATATTGCGCAGATGGGCCAGGTTCAAGGGGGTTTCGCGCACCATCATGACCAGGCGCCGACGCTCTTTCAGCGTTACGTCGGCTGCGCGGGTGATCAGGTTGTCCGACAGGCCGTGCGCCACGGCCGCCAGGGTGCGCATGGAGCACGGCACCACCACCATGCCCGTCGTGGCATAGCCGCCGCTGGACAGCGTGGCGCCCACGTCGCGGAAACTGTAGACCTTGTCGGCCAGATCATGGATGTCTTGCCGCGCCAGGCCCAGCTCGTACTTGATGTTGAGCACGCCCGCCGGCGAAACCACCAGATGCGACTCGACATCGTCCACCGACTGCAAGGCCTGCAGCATGCGCAGGGCATAAATGGCGCCGGTGGCGCCGGTTACCCCGACGGCAAGCCTGCGCTTAGCCGTCACTCAAGCGCACCGGCCTCTTTCAGCACGGTGACCAGTTCGCCGTTTTCGTACATCTCGGCAATGATGTCCGAGCCGCCGACGAATTCGCCCGACACGTACAACTGAGGGATGGTCGGCCAGTTGGAGTAGTCCTTGATGCCTTGGCGCACCAGGTCGTCGTCCAGCACGTTGACCGTAACCAGCTTGGTCACGCCCGATGCCTTCAGCACCTGTATGGCGCGGCCCGAAAATCCGCACTGCGGGAACTGGGCCGTGCCCTTCATAAACAGCACAACCGGGTTGGCCGTGACAGTTTCACGAATAAAATCTTGAACTTCGCTCATGATGCTCTCGTTTCCAGGTAAAAAGTTGCGGACAGCCTGAATGGCTATCCTTCATTATAGATACCGCCGGTCACCCGCTCTATGCCCGCCAGGTCCGGCAGGCTGGCCACCCGGCCAAAACCGGACGACGCCATTATTCCACGTACCGCCGCCGCCTGGTCCCAGCCGTGTTCCATGAACAGCGCGCCTTGCGGCGCCAGCCGCGGCCCGGCCCCTTGGGCGATCTCGCGCAAGGCGGCCAGCCCGTCGCCATGGTCGGTCAGGGCCGAAACCGGCTCAAAACGCAGGTCGCCCTGCCGCAAATGTGGATCGGACGCTGCAATATACGGCGGATTCGAGACGATAAGGTCAAAACCCCCAAGGTCCGGCAGGGCATCGTACCAACTGCCAAGAAAAAAATCGACCGCCGCGCCCAAGGTTCGCGCATTGTGCCTGGCCACCTCAAGCGCCTGCGTGCTTGCGTCGGATGCCGTCACCACGGCGTCCGGACGATCCAGGGCGATGCAGACGGCGATGGCCCCCGTGCCCGTGCCTAGATCCAGCACTCGCGGCGCTTCGATCCCCTGCAAGTGGCGCAGGCCGGCCTCCACCAGAAGCTCGGTTTCGGGGCGCGGTATCAGGACGGCGGGCGTAACGTGGAAGTCCCGGCCCATGAATTCGCGCACGCCCAGGATATAGGCCATGGGCTCGCCGGCCAGGCGGCGAGCCTCAAGCTCGCGAAAGCGCGCCACTTTTTCCGGATCGATGGCATCGCCGTCATGGGCGATCAGCCAAACGCGCGGCACCTGCAACACATGCTGCCACAGCATCTGGAATTCAAGCCGGGGCAGCGCGCTGTCCCTCGACAAGCCGCGCAGGGTTTCCATGATGCTAATCCTGCCCCAGCGAGGCCAGCAATTCGGCCTGATGCTCGGCCAGCAGCGCCCCCGTCAGTTCGTCCAGGTCGCCTTCCATGATGCCGGCCAGCTTGTACAGCGTCAGGTTGATCCGGTGATCCGTTACGCGGCCCTGCGGATAGTTGTAAGTGCGTATGCGCTCGGAGCGGTCGCCGCTGCCGACCAGGCTCTTGCGCTGGGCCGCCTCTTTGTCGTGTTGCTCCTGCTGTTGCTTGTCCTTCAGCCGGGCCGCCAGCACCTGCATGGCCTTGTCCTTGTTGCGGTGCTGCGAGCGGTCGTCCTGGCATTCCACGACCAGGCCCGTGGGCAAGTGCGTGATGCGCACGGCCGAATCGGTCTTGTTGATGTGCTGCCCGCCCGCACCGCTGGCGCGGAAGGTGTCGATGCGCAAGTCGGACGGGTTGATGACGATGTCGCTTTGCGCATCGGCCTCGGGCAGTACGGCGACCGTGCAGGCCGAGGTATGGATGCGGCCCTGGGTTTCGGTCGCCGGCACGCGCTGCACGCGATGCGCCCCCGATTCGAATTTCAAGCGACCGTATACGCCGTCGCCATCCACCCGGGCAATCACTTCCTTGTAGCCGCCTATCTCGGACTCGCTGGCCGACATCAGCTCCACCTTCCAGCCATTGTTCTCGGCATAGCGGCTGTACATGCGCAGCAGGTCGCCGGCGAACAGCGCGCTTTCATCGCCGCCCGTGCCCGCCCGGATTTCCAGGAACACGCTGCGCCCATCGTCCGGGTCGCGCGGCAGCAGCAGCACTTGCAACTCGTCCTCCAGAGCCTCCAGCCGGGCTTTGCCCAGCTTCAGTTCCTCTTCGGCCATGGCGCGCATTTCCGGATCGGCAACCATCTCCTGCGCGGCCTGCATGTCGCCTTCCGTGGCGACATAGGCGTTGAACACCGTCACCACCGGTTCCAGTTCGGCCCGCTCACGCGATATCTTGCGGTAGCGGTCCATATCGCCGGCGATTTCCGGCTCGGCCAACAAGGCATCGACCTCGATTAATCGGTGGGCAAGCTGCTCCAGCCGATTGCGCATGGATGTTTTCATAGAAAAAAGGAAATCAAGCAGTTGAAGAAAGCGGACGCGGCAAAACGGTCGGGCCTGGCCCGAAAGCCAGCGTCGCTAACGACGGCGTTCCACCGTGGGCAGCAAGCGCGGCAGCAGGGCCAGCAGTTGTTGACGGTCGTCGCTTTCGCTGCGATTGAGCGCGGCCAGCGGGCCGTGCATGTACTTCTGCGTCAGGCCATGGGCCAATTGTTCGAGCACCTGCTCGGGCGACTCGCCCCGCGCCAGCATGCGGCGGGCGCGTTCCAGTTCGTTGCGGCGAACCTGATCGGCCGCCTGCTGGAAATCCATAATGACCGGAACGATTTCGCGGTTCTGCAGCCAGTGCATGAAATTCTGCACCCGCGTCTCGATGATGGCCTCGGCCTGGACCACGGCGGCCCGGCGCGCGTCGGTGCCGCTTTGCACCATGCGGCCCAGGTCGTCGACCGTGTACAGATACACATCGGCCAGGCGGCCGACCTCGGTTTCGATGTCGCGCGGCACCGCCAGGTCCACCATGACCATGGGGCGGTGGCGCCGCGAGCGCGTAGCCCTTTCGACCATCCCCAATCCAAGGATGGGCAAGGAGCTTGCCGTACAGGAAACAATGACGTCGAAATCGGCCAGCTTGTCGGGGATGTCGGCCAGCTTCATGGTCTTGGCCACGAAGCGCGACGCCAGCAGCTCAGCGCGTTCCAGGGTGCGATTGGCCACGACCACCTGCTTGGGATTCAGGGCGGCGAAGTGCGTGGCACAGAGCTCGATCATTTCGCCGGCGCCGATGAACAGCACGCTGGCTTGCGACAGGTCGCCGAACACGCG
>JBARWC010000179.1:0-12413 GCA_049646585.1 Burkholderiaceae bacterium
AGACGGCCCCGGCCCGATCGCAGGCAAATACCACATAGTTTCCGTCCGCGTCCTTGGCCAAGGCGGCCAAGGGACGCGGGTCCGCCAAGGCCGGCATGACTGCCCAGGCCGACCAGCGCCCCTGCCCCGCCTTGTAGACGCTGAAGCGGAACATGCCGTCGTTGCCCAGACCCACGGCCGCCGCCGCATCCCTGCCAAGGACCGTCGGCAGGCGTTTCAATCGGGCGCCTTCAATGGCCTGCCAGCCATCCCAACCGCCCTCAAGGCCTTGCCGCTGGACCCATATTCGGCCGTTTGCATCCCTGGCCAGGACGCCCGCGGCGCCGTCCGGATACGAAAAGCCGCTGATGGGGTCGGCCGTGCGCCCGCCCACGCTGGACCAGCGCGCCGCCGCGCTGGTCCATACATTGGCCGCCCGGTTGGACTCGCCCACCGCCAACAGCAGGTAGCCGCCGCCCGCGGTCGGCAACAGCACGGGCGGTGCGCTGCGGCGCGACACGTAATAGCTGCGCCCCACCCATGACGCCGCCGGGCCGGCGGGCTCCTTGCAGCCCTCGGCGCCCGAACAATAGCGGTAGTCGTCCCAGGCATAGCGCCTGAAAGCCTCGGTCTTGCTCTCGACTTCCGCGGAAGACAGATTGGCCTCCCGCTCCTGGCTGGGGTAGTCGACGTAAGCGACTTCGGCGAAAAGCCCTTCCGGAAGCGTTCGTAGCACGTCCCGCACCAGGCGCGCGCTGGCGATATGGTCGGGATGATCATGTCCGGCGCAACGCCAGCATAAAGACGTATAAGGCACGGCCACGGTGTCGTCCATGTGCCGGATGGTGAAGGGGGCGTAAGCACGGATGATGCCGGCTATCGTGTTCAGCAGATCGTCGCGCGTATAGCTGTAGCTGACTTCGCCCAGGGTTTGCGCCGTCGTGCCGGGCACGGACTCGACCTGGCTCAGGGGCGTCAGGCTGCCCCAGCCCTTGCCCAGCCAGGGATCCTTCAGGCGCATGTACAGCATCTGGATGCGCGGGTTGGCAAGCAAGGTGTAGCGGACGATGTTCCGTGTATCGATGGTGACGCTATCGGACGTCCATTGGTTGGGAGCCTGCGCCATGTAGGCATAGGCGGCGCGCACGCCGCGTTCGCGACCCAGCATATAGGGCTCGCCCTCGCCGCGCTCGCTGGCCGTCAGGTAGACCACCTGGACGCAGCCTCCGGCGGCGATGGCCGATTCGATGTCGGGATTCATGAAAAGCAGGTCGTCGTCCTGGTGAGGCACGAAAACCAGATCCCGGATCCCATTGCACTGGACTGCCGTGGAGCTTGCCCAGCTTGCGGACGGGCCGCCTGCCAAGGCAAGCATCCCGCAAACCGCAATTAGCCAGCGCATCGCTTTCAAGATTTTCCGTTGAAAATTTTTCTTGCGATTCTATTCTCTTTTTACGCGGCCGGCCTCGCCTTTCGTGTAACGGAAAGGGTCTTCCAGAGTAGAGGTCTTCAGCCGCCGACGGGGAAGATTGTCTCCATTTCGCGACGCACCTTGTAGGCAGGCGTGGTGGTGTCGATGGCGACATCGTCCCAGGACAGGCTCTGCCCTTTCTTGACCGGGCGCGTCACCTTGATGCCGTGAGCCAGGCCCAGGGGCAGTCCGCCCAGCTTGCGCGAGGCGGCCGCCGGCAGCAGCTTGCCCCACACGGTGTAGCCGCCTTCGCCATCCAGCGTCTCGCCGACTTGAAGGTCGCGTTTGGCGGTGGCCACGACGTCGGCGTTCCAGCAGGTGGCCACGCCCGTGGGCTCGCTGCGCAACGCCACGGACGCCACCGACATGCCGACTTCCAGGCCGATCAAGTGCCAGCGCTTGTACAAGGTGAAATAGCGGCCGCTGGGATCGGTATGGGCGTTGTATTCCTCGAAGCAGTTCTTGATGTAGTCGGTTTCGGCCTCGACCGTGACCCATACCCCCATGCGTATGTCGTAGGGAATGCGGCGGCCGTCGGCTTCCAGCGAGGAAACGACTTCGACCATGCCTTTGCGTTCGAGCACCCCGCCCTCGGACACCGGCCGTGTGACATAGGGGATGTCTTCGACGCTGGCGGGCGGGTAAAGCAGCCCGTTGGACGGCACGCCCAGGCCTGTGGCGTTGGCAACGGCCGAGCTTTCGATGGAAGGCTTGGAGCCGTCCAGGAAGCTGTTGAACATCTTGGGGTTGAGCCCGCCGCGCTCGGCTTGCTCGGGCGTCAGGCCGTAATAGCCCCAAACGGTTTCGGGCGTGGATTCGGAAAAGTGCGGCAGCCACTTGTGACCGCGGCCGGCCGCCACCACGGGAAAGCCGCAGGTGCGCGCCCAATCGACCAGGTCGCAGATAAGCGCCGGCTGGTCGCCGAAAGCCAGGGAATAGACCACGCCGGCATCCTTGGCCTTGCGCCCCAGCAGAGGCCCGCAAAATGCGTCGGCCTCGACGGTGACGTTGACCACGTGCTTGCCCTGATCGAAGGCCGCCAGGCAGTGCTCGACCGCGGCGATGGGATTGCCTGTGCATTCGACGATGATGTCGACTTCGGCCAGGCGCACCAGGGCGGTCCAGTCGTCGGTGATCCAGGTGGCGCCCGTGCGCAGCGCCTCTTGGGCGGACGCGGCCCGCGTCTGCTCCGGTTTCCAGCCCACGCGGGCCAGGTTGGCCCGGGCCGCATCCGGCGAAAGATCGGCGATGCCCACCAGGTGTACCCCCGGGGTGCGCGGGATCTGCGCAAGATACATGGACCCGAACTTGCCCGCGCCGATCAGGCCCACCCGTATGGGCTTGCCTGCGGCGGCGCGCTGCTGCAACTGTGCGTAAAGACTCATTTGTTCCTCTCTGTTTGTACAAAGGCGCCGTGCTTCAGGCCGGCCGCCCGGATTTGGTTTTCTTCTTGCTTCGGTTCTTGATCTTGATGGTGGGCTCCGGCGTGCCCGACCAACTCAGCCGGTATGCCGCATCGCGCCGCACATTGCCCACCAGCGCGGGCCGGAAGCAGGCCAGGTTGGTGCCGCCGGCGCGTCGAACGCTAGAGTACACCACTCCGAGCGACCCTTGCTCGAGCAGCGATTCGGCCAGTGCCTGCGAGGCCACGTAGCTGTCGGGGGCCAGGCATTGCTTGAAGCCCGAAGCGCTGCGCAAATCGTGGAATTGGCCGCTGAAATCGGCCAGCATGAGCTGGTAATCGACGCTATCGTGGAAATAGCCGATTTCCGCGTATTCAACGGTTTTGTGGAAAACGATTTCGGCGATGGCGGTATCCGCGTCGAAAGCGCAATACCAGGCGCCCCGCTGCCCGCCGTTGAAACGGCTGCCCTCGGGCCGCGCATAGGTGTAGGCGGCATTGACGATGCGAAAATTGGGCACGCCGAACACCAGCTCGTCTATGCCTATGCCGGGTGCCAGGCCGCGTTCTGCAGCCAACCGTTGATTGGTGGCGTTATCCAGCGCGAACAGGTCGGCCAGATGCTGCGCGTTGTCGGACAGCGGCGCCAGCACGGAGTCTTCGGCGTCGGCAAAACGCGAAGGCAATAGCCGGCAGGTATCGTGCTGCCGGATCATGGCCAAGGGAGGCAGGCGCATTACACCCCGCCCCGGCGCGCATCCAATAGCTGCCGCACCGTTTGCATGGCCAGCAGCCCCCCTTCCTGCATGTAATCCAGCGGGGTCCTGCCCTTGAAAATGACGTTGCTGTTGGGCATGCCCACCCACTGATCCGCCAGCTTGTCGCCATACAGGATGTGCAGTGCCTTGTAGATGCCCAGCAAATAGGAGATGCGCGTAATGCGGTCGACCTCGAGCACGCGGCCGGGTTTTTTCTTCCATTCGTAGAACGCGCTGCTGGACAACCCGCCCAGCAGATTGCAGGCTTCTTCGTCACGCAGCTTCCAGGCGTCGGCCAGCTTGAAGAAGCCCTTCAGCGCGGAGCCGGAAAGGCGCTCACGCGTGGGCTTGTCGTTCAGGTCGACCATTGCCGCCGGTTCGAAGCGGCTAAGAGGATAAGCGTAGGCCAGGCTCATGATGTTCTCCATTAATGGACATTTTACACTCCATTTATGGATATTTCATAGCTTATAGCCCGAGCACATAATGTGCGCAGCTTATAAACATTGACGAAAGTAATCGTTCCACTTCCCGCCCGACGTCCTTAGTCTAGAGGCCTGGTACCCGTCAACCACCCCAGGTTCGCGGCCCACACCAAGAAAGGATGCAAGCATGGCACCGCCCGCTATCGTCAAAACGCTCGCCGCAATGGCCTTTTTCGCGGCGCAAGCCGCCCAGGCGGCGGATATCTCGCTATTGAACGTTTCCTACGATCCCACCCGCGAGCTCTATCAGGAATTCAACCAGGCCTTCGCCAAGGAATGGAAAGCCAGGACCAGCGACACGGTCACCATCAAGCAGTCGCACGGCGGCTCGGGCAAGCAGGCCCGCTCCGTGATCGACGGGCTGGAAGCCGACGTCGTGACGCTGGCCCTGGCGTCGGACATCGATGCCATCGCCGCCCGGGGCGCCATCCAGCCCGGCTGGCAACAAGAGTTCGCGCTGAACAGTTCCCCTTACACCTCGACCATCGTCTTTCTGGTGCGCAAGGGCAATCCCAAGCACATCAAGGATTGGAACGACCTGATCAAGCCTGGCGTGTCCATCATCACGCCCAATCCCAAGACCTCGGGCGGTGCCCGCTGGAATTACCTGGCCGCCTGGGGCTATGCCCTGGGCCTGCCCGGCGGCAACGAGGAAAGCGCCAGGAAGTTCGTGGGCCAGTTGTTCAAACAGGTGCCGGTGCTGGATTCCGGTGCGCGCGGCTCGACCGTCACCTTCGTGGAACGAGGCATAGGCGACGTGCTGCTGGCCTGGGAGAACGAAGCGCTGCTGGCCATCAAGGAACTGGGTCCGGACAAGGTGGAAATCGTCGCCCCGTCGGTCAGCATCCTGGCCGAACCGCCGGTGGCCATCGTGGACAAGACCGTCGACAAGAAGGGAACGCGCAAGGTGGCGCAGGCCTATCTGCAATACTTGTATTCGGACCTGGGCCAGGATATCGCCGGCAGGAATTACTACCGGCCCACGTCGGAAAAGATCGCCGCGAAGTACGCGGCGCAGTATCCCAAAATAAAACTGTTCACCGTCGAGGAGGTGGCGGGTGGATGGGCCAAGGCGCAAAAGCATCACTTTGGCGATGGCGGCGTCTTCGACCAGATCTACCAGCCGGCGGCCAGGTAGCAGCAAATGAGTCATCGAATGTCCAGCATCGCCCTCCCCCTGGCAAGCCGCCCCAAACGTTTCCGGGTCATCCCCGGCTTCGGCATTACCCTGGGTTTCACCTTGCTTTATCTGGCCCTGATCGTCCTGATACCCTTGTCGGCTGTCTTCCTGAAGACCTTCACCCTGACCTGGGACAGCTTCTGGCAGGCCATAGCCTCGCCCCGGGTCGTCGCCTCATACCGGCTGAGTTTCGGCGCCTCCTTCCTGGCCGCCGCCATCAACCTGGTTTTTGGCGCCATCGTCGCCTGGGTGCTGGTGCGCTACCGTTTTCCCGGCAAGAAGCTGGTGGACGCATTGGTGGACCTGCCCTTCGCCTTGCCCACGGCCGTGGCCGGAATCGCCTTGACGGCCTTGTACGCACCCAATGGCTGGCTGGGGCGATACCTGGAGCTTGCCGGCGTGAAGGTGGCATTCACCCCCTTGGGCGTATTGGTGGCGCTTACCTTCATAGGCCTGCCTTTCGTCGTGCGCAGCGTCCAGCCGGTGCTGGAAGAATTGGAGCGGGAACTGGAGGAAGCCGCGGCCAGCCTGGGGGCCAATCGCCTGCAGACTTTCCTGCGCGTGGTCTTCCCAGCCATACTGCCGGCGCTGCTGACCGGCTTCGCCATGGCGTTCGCCCGCGCCACCGGGGAATACGGCTCGGTCATCTTCATTGCCGGGAACATGCCCATGGTCTCGGAAATCACTCCCTTGCTGATCGTGACCAAGCTGGAGCAATACGACTATGCGGGCGCCACCGCCATCGCCCTGGTCATGTTGTCGGTCTCGTTCGCGCTGCTGCTGGCCATCAATATGCTGCAAGCCTGGACGCGTCGCGGCACCCAGGCCGCCGGGAACTGAAATGAGTACATTGAACGGCACACTCGCCGCCCCAGCCGCCGGGATGACGGCTGCCCGAACCCAGGGTGCGAACACAGCTGTCGCCCGCAACAAAGTCACGTCGGCCACGCAGGAAGCCTTCTGGGTACGCTGCCTGTTGATAAGCGCGGCCTTTCTTTTCCTTGGGCTTTTCCTGTTCGTGCCGCTGTTCGCCGTCTTCGCCGAGGCCTTGCGCAAAGGCTGGAGCGCCTACATCGCCGCTATCGCCGAACCTGACGCGCTGGCTGCCATCAGGCTGACCCTGCTGACGGCCGCCATCGCCGTGTCGCTCAATCTGGCATTCGGCGTAGCCGCCGCCTGGTGTATCGTCAAGTTCGAGTTTCGCGGCAAGAACCTGCTGATCACCCTCATCGACCTGCCCTTCTCGGTGTCGCCGGTGATATCGGGCCTGATCTATGTGCTCTTGTTCGGCGCCCAGGGGTGGATGGGAGACTGGCTGTATCAGCATGACATCAAGGTACTGTTCGCCGTGCCGGGCATCGTGCTGGCGACAGTCTTCGTCACCTTTCCCTTTGTCGCCCGCGAATTGATCCCGCTGATGCAATCGCAAGGCAGCGAAGAAGAGGAAGCCGCCCTGGTGCTGGGCGCCACAGGCTGGCAAACCTTTATGCGCGTCACACTGCCCAACATCAAGTGGGGCCTGCTGTACGGCGTGATCCTGTGCAACGCGCGCGCCATGGGCGAGTTCGGGGCGGTGTCGGTGGTGTCCGGCCACATCCGGGGCCTGACCAACACCGTCCCACTGCACGTGGAGATCCTCTACAACGAATACAACTTTTCGGCGGCCTTCGCCGTGGCATCGCTGCTGGCGATGCTGGCGCTGGTGACGCTGGCCTTGAAATCGTGGGTCGAATGGCCGACTCGCGGCACGACGACACCGCACGCTATCCAGGAGCACTGATCATGAGCATAGAAGTACGCAATATACAAAAACGGTTTGGCGGTTTCACCGCCCTGAACGACGTGTCCCTGCAATTTCCCGACGGCCAGTTGACGGCCCTGCTGGGGCCTTCGGGCTGCGGCAAGACCACTTTGCTGCGCATCATCGCCGGCCTGGAACACCCAGACTCGGGTGACATACTGCTGGACAATGAAAGCGCCGCCGGCCGCCATGTGCGCGATCGTCAGGTTGGTTTCGTGTTCCAGCACTACGCGCTCTTCAAGCACATGAGCGTGTTCGAGAACATTGCCTTCGGTCTGCGCATCAAGCCGCGCAAAGAGCGCCCCAGCGATGCCGCCATCAAGGAAAAAGTCACTCGCCTGCTGGAACTGGTGCAACTGGACTGGATCGCCGACCGCAAGCCCTCGGCGCTGTCGGGCGGCCAGCGCCAGCGCATTGCCCTGGCCCGCGCCCTGGCGGTGGAACCGCGCGTGCTGCTGCTGGACGAACCCTTCGGCGCCCTGGACGCCAAGGTGCGCAAGGAGCTGCGGCGCTGGCTGCGGCGCCTGCACGACGAATTACGGGTCACCAGCATCTTCGTCACTCACGACCAGGAGGAAGCCCTGGAAGTAGCCGATGAGATCGTGGTGATGAACCAGGGCAAGGTGGAGCAGGCAGGCGCGCCCGCCCAGGTCTATGACCGGCCCGCCACGCCTTTCGTCTACGGTTTCCTGGGCCAGGTGAACCTGTTTCACGGCCGCATCCGCGACGGCCTGCTGGAAACGGGCGACGCCGTGCTGCAGACGTCCGGCCACCACGCTGCGGGCGCCGCCCACGGCACCGCCTACGTACGGCCGCAGGACATCGAGATAGAGCGCTATACGCCAGGCGCCCAGGGCATGGTGGTGCGGCTGGAGCACGCCCATGCCATAGGGCCGCTGGCGCAACTGGAGCTGAAACGAGCCGATACCTCGGAGCGGATAGAAGCCGTCATGTCGGCCGAACGGTTTTCCCAACTGGGGCTGAAGAAAAACGAAACCCTGATCGCCCGGCCCAGGCAATTGCATGTTTTTGCCGAACGGACCGCCTGAGACCGGCCATGCCGGCCTGGAGCGTGCATGAAGTGCCAGGCCGCGCTATCGGGCCAGCAGGATCACGCCCACCACGATCACCGCGCAACCCATGACCCGCGCAAGCGAGGCCTTTTCCTTCAGTATGAAAAAGCCCGCCACGGTCGCTATCATCAGCGAGGTTTCGCGCAGCGGCGCCACTAGGCTGACCGGCCCGCCCAACTGCAAGGCATAAAGCACCAGTATGTAAGCCATGGGCGACAATGCGCCCACCGCCAGTGCATAGCCCCATTTTCCGCGCATCTGTTCCATCATGTCCGCACGTCGCAGCCAGGCCCTGGGCGCCATGATCAAGGCGTTGCCGGTTGCGGACAGCCAGTCCAGGATAACCGGGGCCACCAGCAGGACTTTTACGCTATAGGCGTCCGATACGGTGTAGGCGGCGATGAAGAGACCGATAAAGAAGCCCCAGCGCACGCCGGCCATGGCTTGCGGGTTGGCGAAACGGCGCAGATTGCCGCCGGAGGCGATCAGCAGTATGCCCGCCACCACGCAGATTATGCCCAGCACGCCGAAGGTTGACGGCTGCTCGCCCAGCAAAATGAAGGCGGCCAGGCTGGACAGCAGCGGACCCGTGCCGCGCGCAATGGGATACACCACCGACAGGTCGGCGGCCTGGTAGCCCCATTGCAGGCAAAGGCTGTAAGCGAGGTGCAACATGCTGGACAAGGTAATGAACAGGACCGCCGCCAGGCTCCAGTCCATGCCGTCGGCCCAGAAGATATAGACGACCCAGGGCGCATACAGCACCGAGGACAGCAGGCGGTAGGAAAACACGAAATGGCCCGCCGCCGCGGCGGCCTTCTTGGACAGCAGGTTCCACGCGGCGTGCAGTATGGCCGCGGCGATGACCAGTGAGAAGGTTTCCAGCGTCATGCGGCGCTCTTGCCAAGGGACGGGCCGGCGTCGCAGGCCGCCGGCGTCGCAAACCGCCGCATTAAATGATTTCGTCGATGACTGTGGCGGGCCGGCAAAGACGGGTGCCCTTGGCCGTCGTGACGAAGGGCCGATTCATCAGTATGGGATGCTGCGCCATGGCTTGCAAAAGCTGCTCGTCATCCACGGCGGGCTGGTCCAGCCCAAGCTCTTGATACAGCGCTTCTTTGCTGCGCACCGCCTCGCGCACGCTCAGGCCGGAGGCGGCGATCAGGGCGGCCAACTGGTCGCGGGACAGCGGTGTTTTCAGGTATTCGACGATCTCGGGCTGCAGGCCGCGCTCTTGCAGGGTTTGCAATACCGTGCGCGAGGTGCCGCAGCGGGGGTTGTGGTAAATCGTGGTCATTGCCGTGGGTCGACTATACGTGTAATGGAGCTGACATAGTAGCCGACTTTCGCAAGCCTTCTTGTGGAAATGCGCGGGCTGGATGAAAATGAATGTTCCATCGCTGGCCGCCCGCGCCGCGGGCCCGCAACGACAGCATGAAGGAATCCATCATGACTCAATTTCATCGGGCCGCTTTGGCTGCATCCACCGCGCTGGCCATGGCGTGCCTGGCCCCCGCTACAGCGCAAGCGCAATTGAAGCCCGGCGATCCGGCACCCGCCTTCAGCCTGGATGCCACGCTTGCGGGCGAGGCTTTTCCCTTTTCCTTGCAAGAGGCCCTGCGCAAAGGTCCGGTGGTGCTGTATTTTTACCCGGCCGCCTTCACCAAGGGCTGCACCATAGAGGCGCACAACTTCGCCGAGGCCGTGGACGAATACAAGCAGTACGGCGCGACGGTCCTGGGCGTGTCCGCCGACAATCTGGAAAAGCTGAAGGAATTTTCCGTCAGCGCCTGCCGGGGGAAATTCGCGGTCGGGGCCGACCCGGACGGCAAGGTCATCAAGGCCTACGATGCCAAGATGGCCTTCATGCCCGCCATGGCCAACCGGATTTCCTACGTGATTACGCCGGACCGGAAAATCTACTACGAGTACAGCAGTTCCAGCCCCGACGACCACGTGCCCAATACCCTGGCGGCCGTCAAGAAATGGGCGCTAAATGGTAAGGTACACTGACTCTTCCCGGCCAGGAAAAGCGCGCGTATGACCTCTTTGTACTCTTTCACGGCAAAATCCCTGCAAGGCGAAGACATAAGCCTGTCGCGCTACGCCGACCAGGTGCTGCTGATCGTGAACGTCGCATCCGAATGCGGCTTCACGCCGCAGTACGCCGGCCTGGAGGCCCTGTACCGCGACTACCGGGACCGCGGCTTTGCGGTGCTGGCTTTTCCCTGCAATCAGTTCGGCCGCCAGGAACCCGGCGGCCCGGAACAAATCGCCGCCTTTTGCTCGACCAACTACCAGGTCGACTTTCCCCTGTTCGAAAAAATCGAGGTCAACGGCCCGCAAGCCCACCCCCTGTACGCCTGGCTTAAAAGCGAAAAAGCGGGCGTGCTGGGCAGCCAGGCCATCAAGTGGAACTTCACCAAGTTTCTGCTGGGGCGGGACGGCCAGGTGATCAAGCGCTATGGCTCGGCCACCAAGCCGGAAGCCTTGCGCGGCGATATCGAACAGGCATTGGACGCCGGGCCGCCTCAGGCCCCGGAACAAGGAAACCCATGATAGACCTGTATTACTGGACCACGCCCAACGGGCACAAAATCACCCTGTTTCTGGAGGAAGCCGGCCTGCCTTACACGATCTTCCCGATCAATATCGGCAAGGGCGAGCAGTTCCAGCCTCATTTCCTGAAAATCGCGCCCAACAACCGCATACCCGCCATCGTCGACCGCGCGCCCGCCGACGGCGGCGAGCCTGTCGCCTTGTTCGAATCCGGCGCCATCTTGCTGTATCTTGCCGATAAAATACACCGATACATACCCGATACGCTGCGCGGCCGCAACGAGGTAGTGCAATGGCTGTTCTGGCAGATGGGCGGGCTGGGGCCCATGGCCGGCCAGAACCACCACTTCAACACCTACGCCCAGGAAAAAATCCCTTACGCCATCGACCGCTACGTGCGTGAAACCGGCCGCCTGTACGGCGTGCTCGACAAGCGTCTGGCCGACCGCGAATTCATCGCGGGCGACTATTCCATCGCCGACATGGCCTGCTACCCCTGGATCGTTCCCCACGAGCGCCAGAACCAGAATCTGGGCGATTTTCCCAACCTGAAACGCTGGTTCGAGGCCATCGCCGCCCGTCCCGCCACCTTGCGGGCCTACGAGAAAGCCCGGCAAATCAATACCCTGCCCTCCGTCAGCGACGAAGAATCGCGCAAAATCCTATTCGGCCAGAACGCCGGTACCGCAAAATGAGCCCATCCCCGTTTTTGATGCGCGTGGCGCGTCGCGCCGCCCTGCTTTCCACTGTCGCCCTGCTGGCCGCCTGCGCCAGCGGCCCCAAGGAAAATATCTCGCTGATACCGGCCGAGACCGCCCAACAAACCAGCAAAGACGGCCTGTTCACGCAGAACGTCAAATGGGAGCACCGCAAGCCCGGCTGCAAGGGCGACTGCCCCACGCTGAAGCTGGATTCCATCGTTCTTCCGGGGCAAACGCGGCTTAACGAGCTGATCGACCACGCCCTGGCCACCATGACGGGTGTGGGCAAGGGCGCGCCGCCCTACGCCACGGTGGCGCAATACGAAGATTACTTCTGGAAAACGGCGGCGCCGCGCGATTCCACGCTGCTGGCCGCCAAAACCCGCTACCGCAATCGGTATTTGACCGTCATAGAGCTGAATACCTGGCAATACTATACGGGCGCGGCCCACGGTATCTCGGCAACGCAGTTCCTTAACTGGGACAACAGCACCGGCAAGGTGCTGGGCTTGGCCGACATCCTGGAACCCGGCAAGCGCGACAGCTATATCGCGGCCCTGAAGGCAGCCCACCAGCGCTGGCTGGCCGGCAACCCGGACGCCAAGAATGACCCCGACGGCTACAACCGCCTGTGGCCATTCCAGGCCAGTTCCAATTTCGGCTTTACCGACCAGGGCCTGATCGTCAAGTACGATTCTTACCTGATCGCGCCTTATTCATCGGGGCAGCCCGAACTGCTGATACCTTACGGCGAACTGCAAGGCGTCCTCAAGCCCATGTATATTCCGACCTGATGCCGGTGTGGGCAGCGGCCGAAACGGCTACGCCGCCCAAACTGCAATCAGGGCTCGGCCGGCTTGTTGAAGCGCTCCAGGTCGAAATACCGCGAGGTTGACGACTTATCCTCCTTGGCCGGCTCCTTCTTCTTGGCTTCGGCGGGCGTCTGCGCCGCGCCCCCGTCGGCGCTGACATCCACCGTCGTGACGCCGCCACCGGCCTCAGCC
>JBARWC010000180.1:0-3792 GCA_049646585.1 Burkholderiaceae bacterium
CAACTGCTCGGCGCTTGCCGGCAGTGCACCTTTAGGGATGCCTCGGGGTTCCTTCTTTTGCTCTCGTCCCATGGTCTGTCTCCTTCAAGACAATCATAGGCCCGAACACAAAATTACAGACACTCTCCCCCCGCCGGCACGTCCGTTCAAGAACGCTTGGAACGCCCAGCCAAGAAATCAGCTCAACAAGCAGCACAGACGTCGAACACGCGCAAGGCATGTAAAGAACGCGGATTGCTGCAAGGTCCACAAGGAATACGCATTTTGCTGCCACGCTCAAGAGGCATGGGCATAGGCAGATGCCGAGACAGAAACTCCTTCCCTATCAACCCAGCAGCCTATGCAAAAACACCCCACCATCACCCCACCATCATCAAACTGGCATTCCCCCCCGCCGCCGCCGTATTCACGCAAATCGAGACCTCGCGCAGCAAAGTCTCCAGATGATAGGAAACCCCCGATGCCAGCGCATCGCTGCTCAACCCCTGAACCGGAACAATCGGCCCGCTGCGTCCCGCCACGCTGCGGTTCAGCTCACGCAGCGCATCGCCGTCGCCCTCGAACAGCACCGCATCGTAATCGCCTTCAGCCACAACTTCCGGCGAAGCGAAACGCACAGCAAGCTTTCCCGCGGCATCCAGCCCATCGAAAAACGCCCGCCCCGCGCCCTCGCCCACCACCAGCATCCCATTGCCCGTCTCCGAGCAAGCCTGCCACTGCGCGCGCGCGCCGGCCTCTGTCGCCGGCACGCACAACACCGTGCCGCGCGGCTTCACCCGATACTGATTGCTTTCCCCCGTCGGGCCCGGCAGCGCCAGAGGCGCCGCATCGCCGCCATCCACCCGACAGCCATCAGGCAGCCCAGCCGGCCGCCGCGACAGCAGCCGCAACAAATACAAAGGCCCGCCCGCCTTGGGTCCCGTGCCCGACAAACCCTCGCCGCCAAAAGGCTGCACGCCCACCACCGCGCCCACGATATTCCGGTTCACATAAATGTTCCCGGCCCGTATCCGTCCCGACACCCGCGCCACCGTCTCGTCCAAACGCGTATGCACCCCGAAGGTCAAACCATAGCCGGTTGCATTCACCGCATCGATCAGTGCATCCAGATCCTGGCGCCGGTAGCGCAAAATATGCAGCACCGGCCCGAACACCTCTTTCTTGAGCTCGGACACCGCGCCGATCTCGATCAGAGTGGGCGGCACGAAATAACCGTGGGAACAACCCGCATCCAGATCAAGCTGGTCCACCTTGTGCCCCGCCTCGCGCATGGCCTGGATGTGCGCCTGTATGCCGGCCCTGGCCTCGGCGTCGATGACCGGCCCCACATCGGTGGACAGCACATCGGTCCTGCCCACCCGCAACTCACGCAAGGCCCCGCGCAACATGGTCAGCACGCGATCGGCGCAGTCTTCCTGCACGCAAAGCAGGCGCAGCGCCGAACAGCGCTGTCCGGCGGAATCGAAGGCCGAAGCCAGTACGTCGGAAACCACCTGTTCGGCCAGCGCCGATGAATCCACCACCATGGCGTTCTGGCCGCCTGTCTCCGCAATAAGCGGTATGGGGTGCCCGGCATCGTCCAGGCGCTCGGCCAGCTTGCGCGATATCAGCAGGGCCACGTCGGTCGAGCCGGTGAACATCACTCCGCGCACCGTAGGGCTGGCCACCAGCGCCGCGCCCACGGTCTCGCCCCGGCCGGGAAGCAATTGAACCGCGCCGGCGGGCACCCCGGCCCGGTGCAGGACGGACACGGCCGCCGCCGCGATCAAGCTGGTCTGCTCGGCGGGCTTGGCCAGCACCGTATTGCCGGCCGCCAGGGCCGCGGCCACTTGTCCGGTGAAGATGGCCAGCGGAAAATTCCACGGGCTGATGCATAGCACCGGGCCCAATGGCCGGTGGGTATCGTTGGAAAACGAGTCCTCGATCCGGGCTGCGTAATAGCGCAGGAAATCGACGGCCTCGCGGACCTCGGCAATGGCGTTGGGCAGCGACTTGCCCGCCTCGCGCACGATCAACCCAAGCAAGGGCTGCATCTCGTCTTCCAGCATCCGCGCCGCGCGGATCAGGCACTGCGCACGCTCGGCCACCGGCGTGGCCGCCCAGATGGGCGCCGCATGGTCGGCCGCCGCCAGGGCGACGGCCACATCGGCCTCGGTCGCCTCGATGACCTGCCCGACCACGTCGCGCAGGTCGGAGGGATTGCGCACCGCCATGGCGCGCGCCTCGTCCCAGGCGGCATCGCTGTCGGCCAACAGCGGGCGGGCGTGCCAATCGTGACCCGCGCCGCCCAGCAAGGCCGCCGCCAGGGAACCCAGGCGATGCTCGTTGCTAAGATCGATGCCGGCCGAATTGGGCCTGCCGTCGGCCAGCCGATACAGATCACGCGGCAAAGGTATCTTGTCGTGCGGGGCGCCCAAAGGCTGGATGCGCTCGGCGGCCTGCACCGGATCGGCAACCAGGGCCTCCACGGAAATATCCTCGTCGCCGATCTGGTTCACGAAGGACGTATTGGCGCCGTTTTCCAGCAGGCGGCGCACCAGGTAGGCCAGCAAAGTCTCGTGCGTGCCCACCGGCGCGTAGATGCGGCAGGGCCGGTTCAGCTTGCCTTGCGACACCGACCCGGTGACGAGTTCGTACAAGGGCTCACCCATGCCGTGCAGGCACTGGAACTCGTACTGGCCGGGATAGTAGTTGCCGCCAGCCATATGGTAGATGGACGACAGCGTCTGGGCATTGTGCGTGGCGAACTGCGGATACACCGCCTGCGGCGCCGCCAGCAGCTTGCGCGCGCAGGCCAGGTAGGCGATATCGGTGTAGACCTTGCGCGTATATACCGGATAGCCTTCCAGCCCGTCGACCTGCGCCCGCTTGATTTCGCTGTCCCAGTAAGCACCCTTGACCAGGCGCAGCATGATGCGATGGCCGCTGCGCTGCGCCAGGTCGATAACGTAATCGATAACAAAGGGCGCACGCTTCTGATAGCCCTGGACCACGAAGCCTATGCCGTTCCATCCCGCAAGCTCGGGATCGAAGCAAAGAGCCTCCAGGATATCCAGCGAAATCTCCAGGCGGTCGGCCTCTTCGGCATCGATGTTCAGCCCTATGTCGTAGCTGCGGGCCAGCCGGGCCAGTTGGGCGGTGCGCGGCAACAGCTCGGCCATCACCCTGTCGTGCTGTGCACGGGAGTAACGCGGATGCAGGGCGGACAGCTTGATGGAAATGCCGGGCCCTTCGTAGATGCCCCGCCCATGAGCCGCCTTGCCTATGGCATGTATGGCTTGCACATAGGAAGCGCAGTAGCGGTCGGCGTCCGCCGCCGTGACGGCCGCTTCGCCCAGCATGTCGTAGGAATAGCGAAAGCCTTTTTCTTCGAGCTTGCGGCTGTTGGCGAGGGCGGCCGAAATCGTCTGGCCCGCCACGAACTGCTCGCCCATCATGCGCATGGCGATGTTCACGCCCTTGCGGATCAGGGGCTCCCCGCCCTTGCCTATCAGCCTGGTCAGGGCTTTGGACAGGGACTGCTCGCTATTGACGCTGACCAGCTTGCCGGTCAGCATCAAGCCCCAGGTGGCCGCATTGACGAACAGCGAGGGCGATTCCCCCATGTGCGAACGCCAGTCACCATGGCTGATCTTGTCGCGTATCAGCGCATCGCGCGTGGCCCTATCGGGAATGCGCAGCAAGGCCTCGGCCAGGCACATCAGGGCTACCCCTTCCTGGCTGGACAGGGAAAACTCCTGGATCAGGCCTTCCACGCCGCCCCCCTGGCCCCTGCCGCGCAGGGCTTGCACC
>JBARWC010000181.1:0-5985 GCA_049646585.1 Burkholderiaceae bacterium
GCACGGCCGCGCGCGCCCATGACCTGCGCGCCCACGCCGTGGCGCAATTGCCGGCGTTGGCCGACAGGCTGAGCGCCGGCGGCCTGGACGAGGCCGCCGGCCCCTGGGACATCGTCATCAATGCGACCTCGGGCAGCCTGAGCGACACCCCTCCCGATCTGCCCGCCGGACTGTACGCCCGTGGCGCGCTGGCCTACGACATGGTCTACGCCGCGGTGCCCACCGCCTTTTTGCGGCAAGCCCGGGACCAGGGCGCCACGCAGACGGCGGACGGACTGGGCATGCTGGTCGGCCAGGCCGCCGCCGCCTTCGGCATATGGCACGGCATCACACCCCAGGTGCAATCCGTACTGGAGGCCCTGCGCCGCGAGCTTCACTATACTTAGCCATGGCCGCCCGGAAAATCAACAAGGCAAAACTGATGGTCGCCGCCCTGCTGCTGGGCTTCGCGGCGCTGTTGCTGTATCAGTTCGGCCTGCTCGTCATGGTGCTTTGGCTAAGCGTGCGCAATCCGGGCAGCAGCGCCTTCATGGACGCCACGCTGACCGAGCTGCGGGCGTCCAACCCCAAGGCCGAGATCGAATACCACTGGACGCCCTACGAGAATATCAGCACCAACCTGAAGCGCGCCGTCGTGGCTTCGGAAGACGCCAATTTCACCGCCCACGAGGGCGTGGAATGGGAAGCCATCCGCAAGGCCTGGGAATACAACCAGAAACAAGAGGAACGCGGCCGCAGCAAGCGGCGCGGCGGTTCCACCATTACGCAGCAATTGGCCAAGAATCTTTTTCTGTCCAGCTCGCGCTCGTACTGGCGCAAGGGCCAGGAACTCATCCTGACCTATATGATCGAATTCACCATGAGCAAGCAGCGCATACTGGAGCTGTACCTGAACGTGGCCCAGTGGGGCGTCAACGTGTTCGGCGCACAGGCCGCCGCCCGCCATTACTACAAGACGGACGCGTCGCGTCTTAGCCAATACCAGGCCGCCACCCTGGCCGCCATGCTGCCCAACCCAGCCTACTATGACGCCCACCGAAGCACGGGCTATCTGCGCTCGCGCGCCGCCACCATACAAAAACGCATGCACATGGTGGCAATCCCGAAATAAGGCGGCCGCCGCTCCATCCGCAAATGTTAAGCTTGCACTTTCCGTCCGCCTTTTGATTCAGGCCTCAAGCATATCGATGCGCACCGCCCGCCGCTATCTCGCCCGCGAAATCTACCGCTCCAGCGCCGTCGTCCTGATGGCGCTGATAGGGCTGTTCACGTTTTTCGCCCTCATCGAAGATTTGGACAACGTCGGCACCAAGTTCACGCTGCTCAACCTCTTCTACATGCAGGCCCTGGCCCTGCCCACCCGCCTGTACGACCTGCTGCCCATCGGCCTGCTGATAGGCGCCATCCTGGCGTTGGCCGGGCTGGCGCAGCGCAACGAGCTGGTCATCCTGCGTGTATCGGGCGTCAGCGGGATGAAGCTGCTGGCCATGCTGTGGATGGTCACCATACCGTGGGTGGTGGGCGCCTTCTTCCTGTCGGAAATCGTCACCCCCGCGGCCGAAATCAAAAGCAGCGAAGTCAGCCTGTCGCTGATGGGCAGGTCGGGCGGCGGCCGGCTGAACAGCGGCTACTGGTTCAAAGAGGCCGATGCCGACGGCGGCACCCGCATCATCAATATTTCCGAGCTCAAGGCCAGCGGCGGCGTGGCCGGCGTCACCCTGTACGAGCTCCACGCGGGGAAACAACTGGCCTCGGTATCGCAGGCCCGGGCGGGCCATTTCACCGACGGCACCCTGGTGCTGGAAGACGTCACCCAAACCCACATCGATGCCGGCTCGGTGTCCGCCCTGGCAAATGCCAAGAAACCGGATGCCCCCCTGACAAGCGTCGAAACCCAGAAGACCCGCGTGCTGAACACCACACTGACTCCGGAACGGCTGATCGCGCGCATCCTGACACCGGAGCGCATGTCCATACTCGACCTGGTGGACTACATCGCCTACCTGGACAGCAACCAGCTGCAGACCGAACGCCAGGTGGTGGCCCTATGGCGCAAGATGGCCTACCCCTTTACCTTGCTGGTCATGATCACCATCGCCGCTCCCATCGGCTTCATGCAGACGCGGCGCGGCGGGGTGGGCAGCAAGGTGTTCATCGGCATTCTGCTGGGCGTGGGCTTTTTCATGCTGAACCAGCTTGCGCTCAATGTGGGCATGCTCAGCCGGTGGGCGCCGTGGGTGACCGCCCTGGTTCCCAACCTGGGCGCGCTGGGCATTGCCCTGAGCGCCCTCATACTCATGGAAAATCAGCATAACGTCCGGCGATTCAACCAGACTCGCTGGCCCTGGAGCAAATCGGCAGCATGACATCGGTACCCAGCATCTGGATGGTAGGCGACCTGCAAGGTTGCCGCGAACCGCTGCAAGCCCTGCTTGCACACCCGGAAATCACCCGCGATCCGCAAGCCCGCTTCTGGTTTGCCGGCGACCTGATCAACCGGGGGCCCGATTCCCTGGGCACGCTGAGAACCGTCATGGACCTGGGCGAGCGCGCCATTTCCGTCCTGGGCAACCACGACCTGCATTTGCTGGCCGTGGCGGCCGGCGTCAAGAAACCGGGCAAATCCGACACCATAGACGACATCCTGCAAGCACCCGACGCGCAGGAACTCATCGACTGGCTGCGCCACTGCCCTCTCGCGCACTACGAACAAGGCCACCTGCTCGTCCATGCCGGCGTACAGGCCAAGTGGGACGTAAAGAAAACGCTGGCGCTGGCCGCTGAGGTCGAATCCGTGCTGCGCGGCCCGGACTGGAAGAAAATGCTGCACAGCATGTACGGCAATGATCCTGTGCACTGGAAGGACGACCTGACCGGAGGCAAGCGCCTGCGCGTCATCATCAACACCCTGACGCGCATGCGTATGTGCGATGCGCACGGGCATATGGAGTTTTCGCACAAAGGCGCCCCATCGCATAACAGCGACGGACTCCTGCCCTGGTTCGATGTGCCCGGCCGTGTCATCCGGGACGACACCGTGGTCTTCGGCCACTGGTCGACGCTGGGCCTGCTGATCCGGCCCGACGTCATATGCCTGGATACCGGCTGCGTCTGGGGCCGCCAACTGACGGCCTTGCGGCTGCACGACCACATGCTGGTCCAGGTGCCCTGCGGCCGATAAGGCCCGGTAAATCTCAGGCTGGGCCGGCAGGCTCGCCCGTGACGGTGTCGCGTATGGCGTCGTGCGCCGCGCCGGCCACCTTGGCGCGCCCCTCTTCCTCGCAATGGCGGCTGTCCATGACTGGCAGGAAGGTCAGTTCGACCCGGGTTCCCGTCGTTCCCAGCAGGCGCCATAGGTTCTGCATCAGGTTCTGCTCGCCCACGAAAGCCACATAGTCGCTGCGCCGGCCTCTATGCATGAAGCGCAAAGCCACCGGCTGGATATCGACGTGCGCCCGTATGGCGGCGTCGAACAGGCTGGAATGAAACGGCGCGACGTCGAAACCGCTGGACGTGGTGCCTTCGGGAAACAGGCCGACGACTTCGCCCCGCTCGAAGCGCGTCTTCATCTGATTGCCCACTTGCCGGATTGCATGGCGATGCCCGCGCTCGATGAAGACCGTGCCCGCGCCGGCCACCAGCCAGCCCAGCACCGGCCAGCGCCGTATGTCGCTTTTGGCCACGAAGGCGGTGGGGCGCACGCTGTTGAGCACGAAGATGTCGACCCAGGAAACATGGTTCGCCACCCACAACACCGGCCCTTCGCGCCTGGGCTGGCCCTGGATGCTCAGCGCGACGCCGCACAGGCGCATCAGCATGCGCGACCAGTGCAGGATCATGCACAAGCGGATGCGCAAGGAAGACAAGGGAAAGACTATGCTGACGGACAATAAGCCCAGGACGATCCAGACCGCCACAAGCACGGCGCGCAGTGAAAAACGCAATAGGCTCAAATTATTCTCTCTGTGCGGAATTTTCGGATCGGGCCAGGGCATCCAGGTAGCGCTGCAGTATCACCATGGCGGCCACGGCATCGTCGGCATCGTGGGTGCCCAGCATCTGCTGCGCCTCCATGCTGGATCCGCGCTCGTCCACCAGTTCGACCTGCACCCCGAAACGCCCGCGCAATTGGTTGGCGAAGCGGCGGCAGCGCAAGCTGGCGTATTGCTCGCCGCCATCGGTGGCCAGGGGCAGGCCGACAATGACCTTGTCCGGCTGCCAGGCCGCAAGCAGTTGTTCGATGTCGGCAAAGCGCCGGTCGCGCTGCACCGATGTCAGGATTTCCAGGGGCCGGGCCTGCCCGGTCAGGGTATTGCCTATGGCGACGCCTATTTTTTTCGTTCCGTAGTCGAACGCCAGCAGGGTCTGCTCAGGCATGGCCCGCATCGCCCGTCAGCATGAGCGGATCGATGCCCAATTGGCCAAGGGCCACGCCATAGCGGTCCTCAAAAGGCGTTTCGAACAGGATGTCGTTGCTGGCGGCCACGTTCAGCCAGGCATTCTGGGACATCTCGCTTTCCAGTTGCCCCGCTCCCCATCCGGCATAGCCCAGGGTAACCAGCAGCTGGGCCGGCCCCTTGCCGTTGGCGACGTCCTGCAGGACGTCGCGCGAGGTGGTCAGGGCGACGTCGCCCAGCTGGATGCTGGAGTTGTAACCGCCCGCCGGCGCATGCAGGACGAAACCCCTGTCGGTCTGCACCGGACCGCCGAACACCACCGGGAAATCCTGGACGGGACCGATTTCCAGGGAAAGGTCGAGGTCGATGCGCTTCAAAAGGTCGCCCACGGTAAGGTCGGTGGGCCGATTGATGACCAGGCCCAGCGCCCCATGCTCGGTGTGCTCGCAAACGTAAATGACCGTGTTGGCCAGGTTGCCTGAGACCTTGCCGGGCATGGCCAGCAAAAGCTGCTGCGACAGGTTGGCGCCCGATTCCGTTTCGCGACGCTTATCGGATGTAGTCATGGCGCGGCCTCCTGGGATGCAAAACTTGCGACATCGTCATCCATCGACGTGCTTATACCTCGATCAGTTCGAAATCTTCCTTGCGGGCGCCGCACTCGGGGCAGACCCAATTGGGAGGCACGTCTTCCCAGAGGGTGCCCGGAGCGATCCCCTCTTCCGGCAAGCCTGCCTCTTCATCATATATCCAACCGCAAATCAAGCACATCCAGGTACGCATTTTTTCTTACTCGCTGAAATTTACAAGTCCGGAATCCGGCGGATTCCGAACGCTTCCATTAGAATGGGGTCAATGTTACTAAACCCAATAGCCCAGCACTCGATGCCGGGCAAAAACCGTGCAGACTTTAACCGATAGCTGATACGTGCAAGCTTCAAACCCGCCACTAATACTTATTTTCGGCCCTTTCGACCCCAGTGGATCGAGTAGCCTGCCTGCCGACACGGTTACCTGTGCCGCCATGGGTTGCCATGCCCTGGGCGCACTGACCGCCATCCTGGTGCGGGACACCGCCAGCACCGAGGAAATCCAGCCCGTGTCCCCCGATCTGATCGACGACCAGGCGCGCTGCCTGCTCGAAGACATGACCGTGCAAGCTATCCAGGTCGGGCCACTTTATACAACGGAATCGGTAAGTGTACTCGCTCAAATAGCGGCCGATTACAGCCACGTTCCCCTGGTTCTGCGCCTGGGCCACATGCCCGACGAATCGCTGCTGGAAGGCGCCGACTCCGAAGACCTGCAACAGGCCATGTTCGAGCTGCTGCTGCCGCAAACCGACGTCGTGGTCGTGGACCACAAGCTGCTGGATCAATGGCAGTCGGAAGGCCTGTTCGTCGGCATGGATGCCGATACTCCCGCCCAGGCCCTGCTGGACTACGGCGCCAAATGGGTGCTGAGCATAGGCGCGCCCCTACGGCCGGGCTTCGACAGCCATCTGCTCCAGGGCCGGCATGGTGAAACCAGCAACTGGAAGCGGCAGGCTCCGGTGGCGCGGCTGGCCGATTCCAACGGCCCCCTGGCC
>JBARWC010000182.1:0-6605 GCA_049646585.1 Burkholderiaceae bacterium
AAGCTGGCGCGCGCGGCGCTGCGGCAGCTGTGCCGCCTGCTGCCACGCGGGGCCGGCCAGCGTATCGCACCCGATTGCCAGGTCCACGTCCTGAACTCGCTGTTCTTTCGCAACAAGGGCGCCTACATCGTAGGCCGTCTGATCAACCAGGGCACGATCCACCCCTTCGCCATTGCCCTTTTGCATACGCCGTCCAGCCATATCCGGCTGGACGCCCTGCTGCATACGTCCGACGACCTGAGCACGCTGTTCAGCTTTACCCGCGCCTATTTCCTGGTCGATATGGAAACCCCGGCCGCCTACGTGCACTTCCTGAACACGCTGCTGCCGCGCAAGCCCAAGGCCGAACTGTACACCGCCATAGGCTTGCAAAAACAAGGCAAGACTCTCTTCTACCGCGATTTCCTGCACCATCTTGCGCATTCGCGCGATGCCTTCGACATCGCGCCCGGCATCAAGGGGCTGGTCATGGCGGTTTTCACGCTGCCGTCCTATCCCTACGTGTTCAAGCTGATACGCGACCGCATCGCCAAGGACGGCATGGACCACGCCACCGTGCGGCGCAAATACCAACTGGTAAAAAAGCATGATCGCGTGGGGCGCATGGCCGACACCTGGGAATATTCGCAGGTCGCACTGCCGCGAGCGCGCTTCTCCGCCCGCCTGCTGGATGAACTGCGTGATCAGACCCCCAGCCTGCTCGAAGAAACCGACGACCTCATCATCCTGCGCCATGTGTATATCGAGCGGCGCATGACACCGCTGAACCTGTTCCTGGCACGCGCTTCGGACGCGGTGCTGGAGCTCGCCGTCAAGCGCTACGGCGACGCCATACGCGAGTTGGCCGCCGCCAATATCTTTCCCGGCGACATGCTGTTCAAGAACTTCGGTGTGACACGCCTGGGGCGCGTCGTGTTCTACGACTACGACGAAATCCAGCGCATGACGGAAATGAATTTCCGCAGCATTCCTCCAGCGCCCTACCCCGAGGCCGAGCTGTCCGGCGAAGCCTGGTATCCCGTCGGCGCAAACGATGTCTTTCCCGAGGAATTCAGCACCTTTCTACTGGGCGACCCCCGCGTGCGGGCCGCCTTCCTGCGGCACCATGCCGACCTGCTGGACGTACACTGGTGGCAGGCCTGCCGCGAGCGCGCCGCCCAGGGACGCATCGAAGACATTTTTCCGTACGAAGATGATCGACGCCTTCATGTTTCAAACGCCCGGCAGCTAACGGGCGCCACTTGTTCAACGCTGCAATCAGGAGCACACCATGTCTGACCCTATCGTTATCGTTTCCGTCGCCCGCACGCCCATGGGCGGCATGATGGGCAGCCTCTCCGGCCTGTCCGCCCATGAGCTCGGGTCCATCGTCATCAAGGCCGCCATCGAGCGCTCCGGCATCGACGGCAAAGCCGTCGATGAAGTCATCATGGGCAACGTCCTGCAAGCCGGCCAGGGCCAGGCCCCGGCGCGCCAGGCCGCGCTGGGCGCGGGCCTGCCGCTGGGCGTGGGCTGCACCACCATCCACAAAGTCTGCGGCTCGGGCCTGAAGGCCGCCATGTTCGGCCACGACATCATCGCGGCCGGCAGCGCCGACGTCGTCGTCGCGGGCGGCCCGGAAAGCATGAGCAACGCCCCCTACCTGCTGCTGCGCGGCCGCCAAGGCTACCGCTACGGCCATTCCACGGTCTACGACCACATGGCTCTGGACGGCCTGGAAGACGCCTACAAGCGCGGCACGGCCATGGGCGTCTTCGCCGAGGACTGCGCAGCCAAATACACCTTCACGCGTGAGCAGCAGGATGCCTTCTCGCTGGAATCGCTGCGCCGCGCGCGCGCCGCCACCGAAGACGGCAGCTTCAAATGGGAAATCGCCCCCGTCACCGTCGCCGGCCGCAAGGGCGACACCGTGATCGACACCGACGAAGCGCCCACCAAAGCCATGCCGGAAAAGATCCCGACCCTCAAGCCCGCCTTCAAGAAAGACGGTACCGTCACGGCCGCCAACTCCTCGTCCATCTCGGACGGCGCGGCCGCCATGGTGCTGATGCGCGAATCGACCGCCAAGAAGCTGGGCGCCAAGCCCCTGGCGCGCATCGTTGCACATACCCAGCACTCGCAAGAGCCGGCCTGGTTCACCACCGCGCCGGTCGGCGCCATCCAGAAGCTCTTTGCCAAGACCGGCTGGTCGGCCGACCAGGTCGACCTGTACGAAATCAACGAAGCCTTCGCCGTGGTGACCATGGCCGCCATGGTCGAACTGAAGCTGTCGCACGACAAGGTCAACATCCATGGCGGCGCCACCGCATTGGGCCACCCCATCGGCGCATCGGGCGCGCGCCTGCTGACCACCCTGGTCGGCGCATTGCGCAAGACCGGCGGCAAGCGGGGCATTGCTTCCCTGTGCATAGGCGGCGGCGAAGCCGTGGCCCTGGCCATAGAAATGGCCTGATGCCGCCAACCGGGGCTTCCGTACACCTCTTCGTGCCGCATGCGCCCGCTTGCCGCTCGAACGTATCAGAGGCCCCCAGGCGCCGCGCCCTCACCGGCCGGCGCCCTTCTTTGTTCATCTAGGAATCGCAATGCCCGTCATCGTATCCCGTATCAACCCCCGGTCGCAGGCCTTCGTCGACAATGCCCGCGCCATGCAGGAGCAAGTGGACGACCTGCGCGAGAAGCTGCTGTCGACCGCGCAAGGCGGCAGCGAATCCGCGCGCGCCAAGCACCTGGCGCGCGGCAAGCTGCTGCCGCGTGATCGCGTCGAGCGGCTGCTGGACCCGGGCACGCCCTTCCTGGAGCTGTCTCCCATGGCGGCGCACGACGTCTATGACAATGCCGCGCCGGGCGCCGGCATCATCACCGGCATAGGCCGCGTCGCGGGAACGGAATGCATGATCGTCTGCAACGACGCCACGGTAAAAGGCGGCACCTACTACCCCTTGACGGTCAAGAAACATTTGCGGGCACAGGAGATCGCGCAGCAGAACCGGCTGCCCTGCGTCTACCTGGTCGATTCGGGCGGCGCCAACCTGCCCAACCAGGACGAAGTCTTTCCCGATCGCGACCACTTCGGGCGCATCTTCTACAACCAGGCCACCATGTCGGCCCAGGGCATCGCGCAGATCGCCGTGGTGATGGGTTCATGCACGGCGGGCGGCGCCTACGTTCCGGCCATGAGCGACGAGTCCATCATCGTCAAGAACCAGGGCACGATATTCCTGGGCGGCCCGCCGCTGGTCAAGGCCGCCACCGGCGAAGAGGTCACGGCGGAAGACCTGGGCGGCGGCGACGTGCACACGCGGCTGTCGGGCGTGGCCGACCACCTGGCCAACAACGACCTGCACGCGCTGCAACTGGCGCGCAACGCCATCGGCCGGCTCAACCACCACAAGCCCGTCCAGCTTCAGCGCAAGGCCTACGCCGAACCGCTGTACGATCCGCAAGAGCTGAACGGCATCATTCCGAACGACACCCGCAAGCCCTACGACGTGCGCGAAGTCATCGCCCGCATCGTCGACGGTTCGGAGTTCGACGAATTCAAGGCGCGCTTCGGCACCACCCTGGTCACGGGCTTCGCCCACATACACGGCATGCCGGTGGGCATCATCGCCAACAACGGCATCCTGTTTTCCGAGGCGGCGCAAAAAGGCACCCACTTCATCGAGCTGTGCTGCCAGCGCAAGATTCCGCTGGTTTTCCTGCAGAACATCACCGGCTTCATGGTCGGCCGCAAGTACGAGAACGAAGGCATCGCCCGCCACGGCGCCAAGATGGTCACGGCGGTCTCGACCGCATCGGTGCCCAAGTTCACCATCCTGATAGGCGGCTCCTTCGGCGCCGGCAACTACGGCATGTGCGGCCGCGCCTTCAGCCCGCGCCTGCTGTTCCTATGGCCCAATGCGCGCATCTCGGTCATGGGCGGCGAGCAGGCCGCCAGCGTGCTGGCCACCGTGCGCCGCGACGGCATCGAGGCCAAGGGCGGCAAATGGAGCGCCGACGAGGAAGAGGCCTTCAAGACGCCCATACGCCAGCAATACGAAAAAGAAGGGCACCCCTATTACGCCACCGCAAGGCTGTGGGACGACGGCATCATCATGCCGGCCGACACCCGGCGGGTGCTGGCGCTGGGCCTGTCGGCCGCGCTCAACGCGCCCATCGAAGACACGCGTTTCGGCGTGTTCCGCATGTAATCCCAAGGAGTCGCTGTGTTTACCACCCTACTGATTGCCAACCGCGGCGAAATCGCCTGCCGCGTGGCCGCAACGGCGCATCGCATGGGCTTGCGCACCGTGGCCGTCTATTCGGATGCCGACGCCAATGCGCGCCACGTCTCGGCCTGCGACACTGCCGTCCATATCGGCGGCTCCGAGCCGCGCGCCAGCTATCTGCGCGGCGATGCCATACTGGATGCCGCGCGCCGCACGGGCGCCCAGGCCATACACCCGGGCTACGGCTTTCTGTCCGAAAACGAGGCCTTCGCCCAGGCCTGCGCCGAGGCCGGCATCGTTTTCGTGGGCCCACCCAACAGCGCGATTGCCGCCATGGGCAGCAAATCGGCCGCCAAGACCCTGATGGAAAAGGCCGGCGTGCCGCTGGTGCCCGGCTACCACGGCGACAATCAGGACCCCGGCTTCCTGCGGCAGCAAGCCGACGCCATAGGCTACCCGGTGCTTATCAAGGCCAGCTCGGGCGGGGGCGGCAAGGGCATGCGCATCGTCGAGGCCGGCGAAGCATTCGCCGAAGCGCTGGCATCGTGCAAACGCGAAGCGGCCAGCAGTTTCGGCGACGACAAGGTGCTGATCGAACGCTATCTGCAAAAGCCGCGCCACATCGAGATCCAGGTCTTTGCCGATAGCCACGGCAATTGCGTCTATCTGTTCGAGCGCGACTGCTCGGTGCAGCGCCGCCACCAGAAGGTCATCGAAGAAGCGCCCGCCCCCGGCATGACCGAAGAGCGCCGCCGCGCCATGGGCGAAGCCGCCGTGGCGGCGGCGCGCGCCGTCAACTACGTGGGCGCCGGAACGGTGGAGTTCATCGCCGAACCCGACGGCCGCTTCTACTTCATGGAGATGAACACACGCCTGCAAGTGGAGCATCCGGTCACCGAGATGATCACCGGCCACGATCTGGTGGAATGGCAATTGCGGATCGCGGCGGGCGAGCCGCTGCCGCTAAGCCAGGACGAGCTGAGCATTACCGGCCATGCCATCGAGGCCCGCATCTACGCCGAGAACCCCGAGAAGGGCTTCCTGCCGTCGATAGGCACCTTGAGCACCCTGGTCTTCCCCGCGCATGCGGCCTTCCAGAACGGCGACATCCGCGTCGACGGCGGCGTACGCGCGGGCGATACCATCACGCCGTTCTACGATCCCATGATCGCCAAGCTCATCGTGCGCGGCGCCGACCGTGACCAGGCCCGCGCCCGCATGGCGCAGGCGCTGGGCGAGATCCAGAGCGTGGGGGTGCAAACCAATATCGCTTTCCTGCGCCGCCTGATGCTGGACCCGGCGTTCGCGCAGGCGGACCTGGATACCGGCCTGATCGAGCGGCAGCACGACAGTCTGTTCCCGCCCACACACGAAGCCCCCGACACGGCACTGGCGCTGGCGATTGCGGCCCTGTTGGCCAGCCACGGCCAGGCCCATTCGTCAGCCGGGCGGAACACGGTCCACGTGGACCCATGGGCGCAAGCCGATGGATGGCGGCTGACCGGACGCTATCGGCAGGTCTTCGGCCTGCTGGACCAGGAAGCGTTGCGCGAGCTGCGGATCGAACGCGATGGCCCGAACTGGACGTATTCCGGCAAGGTGTCGGGCCCATTCGAATGGGACGCCAGCGCCGCCGCTCCCGGACGCTACGGTGTCCGCATCCGACTGGACGGCGCGGATGCGTCGGGTACGGTGGTGCTGAACCGGGAAATGGTCCATGTCTTTTGCGATGGCGGTGTGTACAGGCTGCAGATTCACGATGCGGTGGCACATGCGGAGGACGACGGCGGCGGTCACGAGGGGGGCCTGACGGCGCCTATGCCGGGCAAGATTATTTCGATTTCGGTGAAGGCGGGCGATAAGGTGAAGGAGGGGGATACGCTGCTGGTGATGGAGGCGATGAAGATGGAGCACACGATCACGGCACCATCCAACGGTTCGGTGGCAGAGGTGTTCTTCCAGGTGGGCGACCAGGTGACCGATGGAGCGGAGCTGATTTCACTCGGCGAGTGATAACGGTTTGACGCACAGCCCGCACGGGTGCTTGTTTATATGACAGGCGCCCGTTTTTCTTTGTGGCGACATGCTGTGCCTATAGGGTTCCACGTACGGCGCAATAAGCCGTGACCCTGGATGTCCATGCTGCGGTGGCTTGTAGCTTGGGCTATCGAGTTTTTAAAACGGCGTGGTGGGCTGGCCTGGGTTGGGCTCCGCCTCGCCGCGATCCCGGCGTCCCGCCGGGATTCCCCGCGTGAACAGGCCGGATTCGGGGTCGGGCGCGAACTCGCAAAAATAAGCCCCCCGGGCTTATTTTGTGCTCAAACACGCGCGCCCTCTTACGCCCCCGATCCAGCCCGCCCACGCGGCGCGCTCAAACTCCGCCCAGCCCAGGCCAGC
>JBARWC010000183.1:0-24728 GCA_049646585.1 Burkholderiaceae bacterium
GCCACCGGCTGCCCGAAAACGTCGTGCTCGAACAGCGCGGCCTTGCATCCCTGAATCAAGCCGCCACGCGGCGCACGCGTAAACCGCCGGGCCAGGCCCAGCCATAAACGCCGGTTTCCGGGCATAGGTGGTGGTTCTTTTGCCGATCCTGTCCTGGCGTACAAGTCTCAATGGCGTATGACGGTGGGATGCTGGAGACTCTGTTGTTGACCTTCTTTTTTGCGGATAAGCGTGTGGTGTGGCTTATTGCCTGTAGTCGTTCAATGGACTATTCTGAAACTGACGTTTGAATACTTTCCGTCTGGAAAGCATCCGTATTATTTCTGCTCGGAAAGCAAACGAGCGCGAGAGGGGGCTTTATGAGTATTAGGCGAGTCAGCGTGAATCCGGCCAAGCCTGCATCGATTCCCGAAGGCCGGTTTGATGCCGGGGTTTTCGAGCAAACGACCGAAGCCGACCTTGCCCGGCAGCAACAGGAAGACGATGCGCAAGCTTTGCTGGATATGGCCAGCTATACGCGCGGGGTGCGCAGGCGTCTGGGTCTTAGCCAAAGGGAGTTCGCGACTCGCATCAATGTGTCGCTGGATACGATACGGAATTGGGAGCAAGGTCGGCGTTACCCGACGGGGGCGGCCAAGGCTTTGCTGCGTATCTTGGACAAGGCCCCTCAGGTTTGCCTGGATGCTTTGGGCGGATAGCTGATCTGGCGGGATCTTTGCGCTGCAACAAAGACGGGGCGGCGCCGCGCGGGTTCAATGTGGGTGTGGGGCCGGGATGCCGGCAAGCACTGAAGGTATTGGATCATGCGCAGCACTTCACACTTTGCAAGAATTGCCATTGTCATGCTGTTGGCGGGTTTGGCCGCCGGGTGCAAGGTGGATGGCGGGGTGACGGGCGCCGATGCGTCGGGCGCCAGCGCGCCGGCTGTGGCGGGGCGGGCAGCGGGTGCTGTGGGCGCGGCGGGGGCCTTGGACACGACCGAGCTGGTTTCCATTCCGGCGGGCAAGCTCGACTATCACCCTTCGGGCGAATACCTGAAAGGCGGTTATCCGGTTACGCCGCCGCGGGCGGTGGTTCGCTTCGACGGCGGGGTGGTGATGATGAAGCGGCAGGTCAGCCAGGCGGAGTACGCGGCTTGCGTGGCCGCCGGGGCTTGCAAGAGGCTGGATGGGGCGCTGCGCGAGGCTGTCGATCCCACGCTGCCGGTGGTGGGCGTAAGCTGGCATGATGCCACGGCTTATGCGGCCTGGCTGTCGAAGACGACGGGCAGCCATTACCGGCTGCCGACGCATGCGGAATGGGTCTACGCGGCCGGGCCGAGCTACAAGGAAGATATCGTTGTGCAGGATGCGTCCGATCCCTCCGATCCGGCGCAGCGTTGGCTGGCGGAATACGCCATGGAAACCCAGCGCAAGGCGTCGGTGGATGCGTCGCTAAGGCCCTTCGGCGGCTTCGGCGAGAATCCCGCCGGTCTGCAAGACATGGTGGGCAATGTCTGGGACTGGACCGATACCTGCCATACGCGGCGGGATCTGGATGCGGCGGGCGGCGCCGTTACGATAACAAGCGAAAGTTGCGGGATACGCGTGGTGGCGGGACCGCATCGCAGTTACATCACCGATTTCATACGCAATCCCAAGGGCGGGGGCTGCTCCGTCGGCGTGCCGCCCAGCAATCTGGGCTTCCGGCTGGTGCGAGACGACGCTCCGGCCACTGCGGCCGAGCCGCTGCGCGAAAAGCTGGGGATACGTTGAAAGAATTCAGCTTACGCCGCGTGCGGCGGCCGGCTGTTCCGATGAGGACGGCGCCGGGCCTTCGGCCAGGCGGATCAGTTCGTCCGGGGAACACACCACGATGCGCTTGCGCCCGCTGTTCACCAGGCCGCGTTCTTTCCAGGCGCTTAGCAGGCGGCTGACGGTGTGCAGGGTGGTGCCGGTCATTTCGGCGATGTCCTGGCGGGTGATGGGGAAATTGATCTGTATGCCTTCGGGGGTTTCCTCGCCCGATTGGTCGATCAGCCGCAGGATGGCGCGGGCGACGCGCTGTTCGACTTCCTCGGTGGATAGCTCGCGTATGCGCGAGTGGGCGTCTTGCAGGCGCTGTCCGACGGTTTGCAGGGCGTTGGAGGCGAAATGGGGGTTGCTGGAAATGAACTGGTCCCATTCGGACGAGGGCCAGGCCAGGGCGATGCTTTCCTGGACGGCGATGGTCGATGCGGGATAGTGGCTGCGTCGCATGGCGCGCGCGATGCCGAAGACGTCGCCCGGGTTGACGTAGCGCACGACGACCTGTTCGCCTTCGGGGGTGATCTGCACCACTTTCAGGTGGCCGTGCAGCAGCACGAAAAACCGGGTGGCTTCTTCGCCCTGATGGAAGGCGGCTTCGCCATCGGCCAGGCGGCAGACCTGGGCGTTTTGCAAGGCGGCGTCCAGGGCGTCGTCGGGCAGCGCCCTGAATAGGTCTAGGTTCTGGATCAGCGACCGGCTGAGCTGTGATGGCATGGGCTGTCCCTGCGGCTGGCAATCTTTTTATTCTACCATCGGCCGATCCCCGTCCTTGCGCTAAATCATTGATTTTTTGCAGATGTTTGATGCTTGGTGGGTGGTGCCAACTTGTGGTTTATAAGTAGTAACCCTGATTATTTGCCTTCGAGTTTGCGCTGCAACAAAGAAGGAAAACCTCCCGGATCGTTCAATAGAGCTGTCGACATTCACGACATATTGAAAAGAAGGGAGTTGCAAATGAAAGCGTTCCATCCCACCTTGTTAGCCGCCCTCATGACCGCCTTGGTGGCAGGTGTTCCCGCTTTGGCTGATACGGCCGATAAGCTGGATCGCGTCAAGGTCGACTTGATTGCGCCGCCCATGGTGCATGCGCACGAGCAAAAAGCCACGACTGGCCCCAAGATCGTCGAATTCACCATGACCATAGAAGAAAAAAAGGTGGTGATCGACGACAAGGGCACCACCTTGCAGGCCATGACCTTCAATGGCTCGATGCCGGGGCCCACCATGGTGGTGCATGAAGGCGATTACGTCGAGATCACCCTGGTCAACCCGGCCAGCAACGCCATGCCTCACAACGTGGACTTCCATGCCGCCACCGGCGCGCTGGGCGGTGCCAAGTTCACCGACGTCAAGCCGGGCGAGCAGGCCACCCTGCGATTCAAGGCGGACCGCAGCGGCGTGTTCGTCTACCACTGCGCGCCCGAAGGCATGGTGCCCTGGCACGTGGTGGCAGGCATGAGCGGAACCTTGATGGTGCTGCCGCGCGAAGGCCTGAAGGACCCAGCCGGCAAGCCGCTAAGCTACGACAAGGTCTACACCATAGGCGAGTTCGATCTATACATACCGAAGGATGAAAACGGCAAGTACAAAGACTACAAGACCTTGGCCGACAGTTACGCCGATACGGTGGAGGTCATGCGCACGCTGACGCCCTCGCACGTGGTGTTCAACGGCAAGGTCGGTGCCTTGACGGGCGAAGGCGCCTTGAAGGCCAAGGTGGGCGAGACGGTGTTGATGATCCATTCGCAGGCCAACCGCGACACGCGTCCGCACTTGATAGGCGGCCACGGAGACTGGGTCTGGGAAACGGGCAAGTTCGCCAATGCGCCCGAGAAAGACCTGGAAACCTGGTTCATACGCGGCGGCTCGGCCGGCGCGGCGTTGTACACCTTCAAGCAGCCCGGTGTATACGCCTACGTCAACCACAACCTGATCGAGGCATTCGAACTGGGCGCGGCCGGACACTTCGTGGTCGAAGGCAAATGGAACGACGACCTGATGAAGCAGATCAAGGCGCCGGGCCCCATCAGCAAGGAGAATGCCGCGGCGGCGAATGAACGTGCGAAGAAGACCGCTGCCGCCGCGCCTGCCGCATCGGCCACGGCCAAGCCTGTCGCGGCTCTCGCCTTGCCCGCCGCCAAACCGTCCGCCGCCGGCAAGGCCACGGCTCACCCGGCCGGCGAGAAGCTGTACAAGTCGGCTTGCATAGCCTGCCATAGCACCGGCGTGGCCAATGCTCCCAAGCTGGGCGACAAGGCGGCATGGAGCCCGCTGATCGCCCGGGGCATGGACTCGATGATGGAGGTCGCCCTGAAAGGAAAAGGCGCCATGCCCGCCCGCGGAGCTTCGTCGGCCGATGACGCCACCTTGCGGGCCGCGGTGGAATACATGGTCGGCAGTGTGCAATAAAGCATTACCTTTCATGGGGAAAATACCGATCATGTAAGCAGGCTTAGCTGGCTACACTCGCTCCATGCCGTTGGCATGGAGCTTTTTTTCGTTCTACTGCAGTGTTATCGCCTTACCCATATCTAACCTAGTACATATAAAAAGGGGCAGCATAACCATGAGGTTGTTACGCAAAACCATAGTGTTGTCGGCGCTGGCCGCCAGCTTTCTTACCGTCGCCGGCCTGGCACAGGCACGCGATCTGACCATAGCGTTGCGTTCGGAGCCCAGCTCCATGGACCCGCAATTCCACTCCTTGACGCCCAATACACAGCTGTCCGAGACGCTGTTCGACCCGCTGGTGCGCACCGATAGCAATGCCAAGCCCATACCGTCGCTGGCTGAATCCTGGAAGGTCGACGGCGACGTGTGGACCTTCAAGCTGCGGCCCAACGTCAAGTTCGCCAATGGCACGCCCTTTACCGCTGAAGACGTCCTGTTTACCTATGCGCGCGTGCCCAAGGTGCCCAACAGCCCCTCCTCGTATTCGTTGTACCTGAGCACCGTGGCCAAGGTCGAGGCGCCCGATCCCCTGACGGTCCGCATCACCACCAAGGGCCCTTCGCCGGTGCTGCTGGCCAATCTGTCCATGGTGCCCATCATGTCGCACAAGGCGGCGGCGGGGCCGGCCCCCGAAGGCAAGACCACGGTTGAGCTCAATCGCGGCGACGGCCTGGTCGGCACAGGGCCTTATAAATTCGTGTCCTGGAAGCGCGGCGCCGAAATCGTCTTCGAGCGCAACGATCACTACTGGGGCGAAAAGCCCGCCTGGGACAAGGTCATCTATCGCCCCATCTCCAATTCGGCCGCGCGGGTTGCCGCCTTGCTGGCCGGCGATGTGGACCTGATCGAAGATCCCCCCACCGACGACCTGCCTCGCCTGAAGAAAGACAAGAACCTGCATATCCAGGAAACCCCGTCGGTGCGTGTCATCTATATCGCGCTCAACCAGGGCAAAGAGCCGCCTCCCGGAATGTCGGGCACCAACGGCAAGAACCCGCTGGCCGACCAGCGCGTGCGCCACGCCTTGTCGCTGGCCATAGACCGCAAGGCCATTGTCGAACGCATCATGGACGGCGTGGGCCTGCCCGCCGGCAACCTGCTGGCGTATCCGGGTTTCGGCTCCTCTGAAAAGCACTCCAAGGCCGAGGCGGCCGATGCGAAACAGGCCAAGAAGCTGCTTGCCGATGCGGGCTACCCGAACGGCTTCCAGATGTCGCTGGGCTCTCCCGCGGGCCGCTACACCAATGACCAGCGGATCGCCCAGGCGGTAGCCTCCATGTGGGCCCGCATCGGCGTCAAGGCCGATGTGCAGACCATGGCGCCGCCGGTCTTCTTCAAGCAGCGCAATGCCTATGCCTTCAGCAGCTATCTGGCGGGCTGGGCGGCCAGCTCGGGCGAAATGCTCAATCCGTTGACCTCGCTGGTGGTCACCCAGGATAAAAAACAGGGCCTGGGCACGACCAACTGGAGCCACTACTCCAATCCGGAAATGGACAAGCTGGTGATAGAGGCTTCCAAAACACTGGACGACGACAAGCGCTCCGCACTGCTCCAGAAGGCCAGCGGCATGGTCATGGAAGATTACGGCATCCTGCCCTTGCAGTTCGAACTGTCGGTATGGGCCATGAAGAAGGACATCCGCTACGGAGGCCGTGCCGACCAGATGACGCTGGCCCAGTACATGACGCCGGCCAAGTAGCGCAAGGCGGGCTCAGTGTTATCGGCAATAGTCCGCCGCCTACTGCAGACTCTGCTTGTCGTGCTGGTCATGTCGGCACTGGTGTTCGCCGGCCTTTACCTGGTCGGCGACCCGGTGCTGATGCTGGCCAGCCCCGAGGCTACTGAAACCGAACGCGAGCTGATACGGCAATCGCTGGGTTTGAACCTGCCCCTGTGGCAGCAGTATTTCATCTTCCTCGGCAAGGCCGTGCAGCTGGATTTCGGCAACAGCTTCCTGACCGGCGAGTCGGCCATGCGGCTTATTCTTGAACGCATGCCGGCCACGCTGGAGCTGGCCACGCTGGCCATCTTCCTGTCGCTGGCCATAGGCGTGCCGCTGGGCGTGTATGCGGGCTTGCGCCCCAACAGTCTAGGGGCGCGCAGCGTCATGACGGGTTCGGTGCTGGGCTTTTCGCTGCCCAACTTCTGGGTCGGCCTGATGCTGATCATGCTGTTCGCGGTCATGCTGGGCTGGCTGCCGGCCGGAGGACGCGGGCCGGTGGAACCCTTCGGCCCCTTCGAGCTAAGCGTATTCAACTGGGAAGGGCTTAAAAGCCTGATATTGCCGGCTTGCACCATTGCCACGGCCAAGTGCGCCCTGATCATACGGGTAACTCGGGCCGCCACGCGCGAATGCCTGCCGCAAGACTACATCAAGTTCGCGCGCGCCAAAGGGCTGCGCGAGAAGCGCGTGCTGGGCGTGCATCTGCTCAAGAACATCCTTATCCCCATCGTGACGATAGGCGGCCTGGAATACGGCCAGGTCTTCGCCTTTGCCGTAGTGACCGAAACCGTGTTTACCTGGCCCGGCATGGGCAAGCTGCTGATCGATTCCATCATCACCCTGGACAGGCCTGTGGTGGTGGCCTACCTGATGTTGACGGTGGTATTCCTGGCTACCTTGAATCTATTGGTCGACATCGCCTACACCATACTGGACCCGCGCGTGCGGCTCGAGGTATCCGCATGAACGAAATGCAGACCGACCCCGCCGTCAAGACTGCAAGCCCGCCGGATGGGGCGGCGGACCTGGTGCCGGCCCACGAAAGCCTGCTGCGGGTGTTCATTGCCCAGTTCATGTCGAGCAAGCTGGCGGTGTTCGGGCTGATACTGCTGTTGATCTGCCTGGGTCTGGCGGTGTTCGCGCCCTGGATCGCGCCGCAAAATCCCTTCGACATCGCCACCCTGGACATCATGGATTCCAAGCTGCAGCCGGGCAGCACCAATATGGATGGCTCGATCACCTACTGGCTGGGTACAGACGGGCAGGCCCGCGACGTGTTTTCGGCCATACTGTACGGGTTGCGCATCAGCTTGTTCGTGGGCTTCGTCTCGGTGTCCGTGGCCTTTCTGATCGGCGCGGCGGTTGGCCTGGTGTCGGCTTATTTCGGCGGCCGCATCGATGCCTTCCTGATGCGCATCGTCGACATCCAGCTGTCCTTTCCTTCGATACTGGTGGCCCTGATCTTGCTGGCGGTGCTGGGCAAGGGCGTGGACAAAGTGATATACGCGCTGATCGCCGTGCAATGGGCGTATTTCGCCCGGGCGGCCCGCGGGGCGGCCATCGTCGAGCGCAATCGTGAATACGTCGAGGCGGCGCGCTGCATGTCCTTGTCGTGGCATCGCATATTGTGGCGCCACGTCTTTCCCAATTGCATACCGCCGCTGATGGTCATCGCCACCATCGACTTGGCTCATGCCATTGCGCTTGAAGCCACCTTGTCTTTTCTGGGCGTGGGCGTACCCGTCACCGAGCCGTCGCTGGGCATGCTTATTTCCAACGGCTTCGAGTTCCTGTTGTCCGGCAATTACTGGATATCTTTCTTCCCGGGCATTGCGCTGGCGCTGGTCGTGATCGCCATCAACCTGGTCGGCGACCATCTGCGCGACATACTCAATCCGCGCAACGAGATCTAGGACCCGCGATGACCGAATACGCCGACGATCTTCTGCTGGATGTGCAAGGCCTTAGAACCTGGTTCCATACGCGCGACGGGGTGGTAAAGGCCGTGGACGGCGTGTCCTTGCAATTGCGCGCCGGCGAGATCCTGGGTCTGGTGGGCGAGTCGGGTTCGGGCAAGAGCATCACGGGTTTTTCCCTGATGAAGCTGGTCGAGTACCCCGGGCGCATACAGGCCGAGCGCATGCGGTTCAATGGCCGGAATCTGCTGGAACTGACGGACGAGGAATACCGTCAACTGCGCGGCCGCGATATGGCCATGATTTTCCAGGATCCGATGATGACCCTGAATCCCGTCTTGCGGGTGGATACGCAGATGGTGGAGGCCATCCGCGCGCACGAGCGGGTGTCGCGCAAGGCCGCCCGCGACCGCGCCATACAAGTGCTGGGCATGGTGGGTATTCCGTCTCCTGAAGAGCGCTTGCTGGTGTACCCGCACCATCTTTCGGGCGGCATGCGCCAGCGCATCGCCATAGCGATCGCCTTGCTGAACGCGCCCAAGCTGATCATCGCCGACGAGCCCACCACGGCGCTGGACGTCACCATACAAGGCCAGATCCTGTACGAGGTGCAGAAGCTGTGCCGTGAAATGGGCACGGCATTGATCTGGATCACGCACGACCTGGCCGTCGTTTCCGGCCTGGCCGACCGGCTGGCCGTCATGTATGCCGGACGCATCGTCGAAACCGGGGCGACGCGAGACATTGTGCACGCCGCGCAGCATCCCTATACGCATGGACTGATCTCGTCGATTCCCTCGGTCAGCACGCGCGGGCACGAGCTCTTCCAGATACCGGGCTCCACGCCGTCTCTGTTGAATCTGCCGGCGGGCTGTCCCTTTCGTTCGCGCTGCTACCGCGCCACGGAGCAGTGCGCGAACGATCCGGCCATGGAGGAAGTTACTCCGGGGCAATGGGCAAGCTGCTGGCACAAGGGGGTAAGAACATGAGCAGCCCCGAAATCATCCTGTCGCTGCGCGATGTGCGGCGTGAATATGCACAGCCGGCCGACATGGTCCAGCGCCTGGGCCGACTGATCAAGGGCGGCGACAAGCCGAAGTCGGTGCAGGCGGTGGCGGGCGTCGATCTGGACGTCATGGCCGGCGAGGTCATCGGCATCGTGGGCGAGTCGGGCTGCGGAAAGTCGACGCTGGGCCGCATGCTGACGGGCATTCTGCCGGCCAGTTCAGGCGTCATATCCTACAAGGGCCACGACATCCGGGCCATGTCGGGTGCGGCGCGGCGCGAGTACGAACTGGGCGTGCAGATGATCTTCCAGGATCCTTTTTCGTCCTTGAACCCGCGCATGCGGGTCATCGACATCATCGGCGAAGGGCCGGTGGTGCACGGCCTGACCAACCGCGCCGGCAAAGAGGCCTATGTGGCCGGCCTGATGCGCAAGGTCGGGCTGGACCCGGCCTATCGCTTCCGCTATCCGCACCAGTTCTCGGGCGGGCAGCGGCAGCGCATCGGCATTGCGCGGGCCCTGGCATTGAAGCCGTCCGTCATCGTCTGCGACGAGGCCGTGGCGGCGCTGGACGTTTCCATACAGGCGCAGGTGCTGAACCTGTTCATGGAACTGCGCCGCGAATTTTCCCTGACCTATTTTTTCATCAGCCACAACCTGGGCGTGGTCAGCCATATATCGGACCGGGTGGCCATCATGTATCTGGGGCGCATCGTGGAGATCGCCGATACCGATACGATTTTCAGCCGCGCCCATCACCCCTATACCCAGGCGCTTATCAAAGAGCTGCCGTCCTTGCGCTCAGATAGGCGGCAGTTCGATCCCATTCGCGGCGAACTGCCTTCGCCATTGAATCCGCCGTCGGGCTGCGCCTTCCACCCGCGCTGCCCTTACGCCATGGATCGCTGCAAGGTGGAACGCCCCTTGCTGCGCCAGGTCGGTGGCCGGTCTGGGCATGCCAGCGCCTGCCATTTGAACGATACTAGCCTTAACGATGAACAGAACGTAGTCCCAGCCCAGGAGACGACATGAGATTCGCCGATACCGATTTCGATCCCTTTGTCTTGTCCTTGCCCGTCAGCAGCGCCATTCCGCTGGTGTGCGATTCGCCGCATAGCGGCGTGGTCTACCCGGCCGATTTCCAGGCCAGCCTGCCTATCTCCATCCTGCGTTCCGGCGAAGACACCTATGTGGAAGAGCTCTGGCAGGCCATACCGTCGGTCGGCGGAACCCTGCTGGCCGCGCAGTTCCCGCGCACGTATATCGACCCCAATCGCGAAGTGGACGATATCGACCCCAATATCCTGGCCGAACCCTGGACGACCGAGCTGCGCCCGACCGAGAAGTCGCGCCTGGGGCATGGGCTGATCTGGAGCCGAGCTCGCACTCAGCCCATTTACGACCGCAAGCTATGGGTGGCCGAGGTGGAAAACCGCATCGCCACCTACCATCAGCCCTATCATGAAACCTTGCAGCGCCAGATCGATGCGGCGCACGAGCGCTTCGGCGTGGTATGGCACTTGAACCTGCATTCCATGCCTGCGGATTCCTACGAGGTGCTGGAGATAGCCGGCGACAAGGTCCTGGCCGATTTCGTGCTGGGCGACCGTGACGGCACGACTTGTGATCCGACCTTCATCGGCATAATTGAAGACTTTCTGCGGCAGCGCGGCTATACGGTGGCGCGCAATGACCCCTTCAAGGGTGTGGCGCTGATCGCGCGCCTGGGTCGGCCGGAAGAGCACCGGCACAGCCTGCAGATCGAGGTCAATCGGCGCCTGTACATGGACGAGCTGACCTTCGAGCGGTCCGTCAACTTCGAGAACCTGCAGCGCGATATCTCCGAGCTCAGCGTGGCGGTTGCCGATTTCATCCGCTCAGTCATGTAGGCTCGGCCAGGCCGGCGTAGGCCAGGCCCTGCCGGCGCCTTATGCCAGGGCGGCGTCCGCCAACGTGAAGCGCAGGACCCGATCGGGGCCTGCGTAAACTCGCCATTCCACACGATCGCGTCCCACGCGGATGTCGGCGGTGGCCATGGTGTTTTCCATGTCGCTATCGTCGGGGGCATCACGGTAGATGGGAAACTCACCATCCGACTGATCGGCCAGGATGGCCAGGGGGTCGGTGTGCTGGCCGTCCAGCATGACATCGCCGCGCTGCTGGCGATGTTGCGACGATTCGGTGACTACCTGGGGGAAGCCGGCCATGCCGGCGTGTATGACGTGATTGGCGTGCAGGGCGGCCTGTTGGACGGTGTGGGCCGATACCCCCATGGCGTTGAATTCCACGCTGTACAGTTCGGCCCGGCCGCGCTGGGCCAGGCTTAGATGAAAGCCGCCCGCCCGCGACATGGCGCGCAGCACGCCGATAGCGTCTTGCAGGCCGGATTGCTTCAGCAGGGCGCGCGTCAGCACCATGCGGGGCAGGCCGACGGCCACCTGGCGGGAACGCAGGTTGTTGACCGTCATGGCCAGGCCGGCCTGATTCACCGCAAAGGTATGGCCGGGTATCGAGGCGGGATACAGGAAAGAGGCGAAGCGCGGTTCGGCGTCGGGGGCGAGCAGGCCGATGCCGCAATGGCCATGAAAACCCGGGTCGCCGTCTTCGTTGTGGGTGATGCGGGGCCCGTCTGGCAGGGGCAGTTGCACGGTGGTGCAGCCGTCGGGGGCCATGGACCATACGTCTCCCCGGCAGTTCCATAGGAACACGTCGTCGGGCGGTAGTTGCAGCCCGTCGGCCAGGCCCAGGATTTCCTGGCGGATCTCCGGAAAATACCTTTCGGTCAGCGTCGCCATGGCTTGCGCCGCCGCCGTGCCCCGCCAGGCCATGACGCTATCCCAGGATGCCGAGTGGATCAGGTAGGAATGGGCGGCTTCGGCGCCGAACCTGCCCAGCGCCTGCCCGATCTGGAAGGGGGATCCCGATGCTTCGATGAGTTTCAGCATGGCTAGGCCTATTTTAAGTACGCACCGCTGCGGTGCAGTTGGTCTTCGGCGCTGGCGATGCCGTCTATGGCCGGCTTGCCCGCTTTGGCCAGAAGCTGTTCGATCAGGATTTCCACCAGGGTGACGGCCGCCGCGCTCGATGGAAAAAAGGAATGCGTTTCGGTGGAGAATACCAGCACGCAATCGGCATCGAGCGCAATGGGCGCCACCACGCTGTCGCAAATGGCCAGGATGCGGCTGCCGGCCATGCGCGCCGCCTGTGCGACGCGCATGGCTTCCTGCGAATAAGGGGCGAAGCCGATGATGACGACGACGTCGTCCCGGGCGATGGCGCGCAGCTCCATTTCCAGCGTGCCGGCATCGGCGCGCAGGGCCGTGACCGAGGGGCGGAACAGGCGATACAGATACTGGAAGGTGAAGGCGGGAGCGAACGATGCGCGAAAGCCCGCCACGTGCACCTGCCTGGCTTTGGACAGAAGCTGCACGGCGACGGGCAGGCGCTGGGCATTGTCTTGTTCCAGGCGCTTCAGGTTGCCGGCCTGGGTGGCGACCGCCCGGCCAAGGGCGTCGCCGGGGTTCCGGCCGCGCACCAGCTTGCGGGCCTGGTCGGCATAGGCCGTGGGCGCTTGCCGCAAGGATTGAGCGAATACGCTTTTCAGGTCGTCCCAGCCGGGATAGCCCAGGGATTGCGCCAGGCGCACCAGGGTGGCGGGCTGCACGCCGGCCTGGGCGGCCACTTTGCGCATGGAGGCGATGGGCACTTCGTTGGGAAAGTCCAGCAAGTATTTGGCCCCCACACGGAATTGCGGGGTCATGCCGGAAAACTCGCCGCGTATGCGCGCGCTGAGTGCATCCAGGGTTTGCGGGGTGGCTGCGTTGGTCATGATCAGGATTATATTGATTTATTTGTTGCTTGGTATATTATGTAAGAAACATTTGTTGAATTAATTCCGTAGAACTCACCGGTCGCCATCGCCATGACACACGTATTTCATCGCAATCCCAAGCAGCATCTGAATCTGGCCGTGCGCGGCCAGGGCATCCAGCTTTTCGACCAGGACGGCAAAGGCTATATCGACGCGTCGGGTGGCGCGGCGGTTTCCTGCCTGGGGCACGGCCATCCCGACGTGATCCAGGCGATCAAAGACCAGCTGGATGCCGTGGCCTACGCGCATTCGTCGTTTTTTACCACGCAGGTCACCGAGGACCTGGCCGACTTCCTGGCGCAGCATTCGCCCGGCGATCTGGACCATGTGTATTTTGTTTCGGGCGGTTCGGAAGCCGTCGAGGCGTCGCTGAAGCTGGCGCGCCAGTATTTCGTTGAAATCGGCCAACCGTCGCGGCGGCATTTCATTGCGCGCCGGCAAAGCTATCACGGCAATACGCTGGGCGCGCTGGCCATAGGGGGCAATGCGTGGCGCCGCGAACCCTTCCTGCCATTGCTGGTGCCGGCGCATCATGTGTCGCCTTGCTATGCGTATCGCGATCAGCTTCCCGGCGAAACCGAAGAGGCCTACGCGCAGCGCCTGGCACAAGAGCTGGACGACAAAATCCGCGAGCTCGGCCCCGAGAACGTGGCGGCTTTCGTGGCGGAAACCGTGGTGGGCGCCACCGCGGGCGCGCTGGCCCCGGTCAAGACATATTTGCGCCGGATGCGCGAGGTCTGCGATCGCCATGGGGTGCTGCTGATCCTGGACGAGGTCATGTCCGGCATGGGGCGTACCGGTCATCTGTTCGCTTGCGCCGAAGACGGCGTGGTGCCCGATATCATCGCCATCGCCAAGGGGTTGGGCGCGGGCTATCAGCCCATCGGGGCCATGATAGCCAGCAGCCGGATCTACGATGCCATCCTGGCGGGCACGGGTTTCTTCCAGCACGGCCATACTTATATGGGGCATGCCACGGCCTGCGCGGCGTCGCTGGCGGTACAACGGGTCATCGAGCGCGACCATCTGCTGGCCAATGTGCTGGCGCGCGGCGAGCAACTGCGCGCCGAGCTGCGCGGCGCTTTGGCCGATCATCCCAATGTGGGCGATGTGCGCGGCCGGGGTTTGTTCGTGGGCGTGGAGTTCGTGCAGGACCGGAGCAGCAAGGCAACGCTGGACCCGGCCCGCAAGACGCATGCCTTGCTGAAGAAGCAGGCGATGCAAAATGGCCTGATGATGTACCCGATGGGCGGGACGATAGACGGGGTGCGCGGCGATCACGTGTTGCTGGCGCCGCCTTTTATCTGCACGGAAGCCGATATCAGCGAGATCGTGTCGCGCTTTGTTTCCACGGTCGAGCAGGTGCTGCCCGCTTAGTTGCGCTTGATTGTTAAGGGCGGCCCTTGTTACTGGCTGCCCGCCCTTGGTCCGCAAGTTGGTCGCGCCGCCGTTGTGTGGCGCGTTTGTCTGGCTTGCGGCATACTTGCATCCACTTTTTTTGCCTATTCCAGGAGGCGCCACGATGGCCCGCTTACCTTACGCCGATCTTTCCCATCCCGATGTCAGTCCGCTGGTTGAGCAGATTGTGGCGGAGCGCGGCAGCGTTCTGCATTTGTACCAGATGCTGTTGCAAAGTCCGCCGGTGGCGCGCGGCTGGTTGAATCATTTGACGGGGATACGGCACCATAGTTCTTTGCCTGGCGCGCTGCGCGAGATGGTGATCATGCGGATTGCGATTTTGAATGGCGCGCCTTATGAGGCGGATCAGCATGCGCCGATTGCGCTGAAAGAGGGGATGACGCAGGGGCAGCTGGATGATCTGGCTGATTGGGCTGCGTCGGGGTTGTTCAGCGAGAAGGAAAGGGCGGTGCTGGCGTATACGGATACGATGACCAGGGATGTGCAGGTGCCGGATGGGGTGTTTGACGCGGTGAAGGTGTATTTCGAGCCTAAGCAGATGGTGGAGTTGACGGCGACGATTGCGACGTACAACATGGTGTCGAGGTTTCTGGAGGCGCTGCAGATTCATACGCATGATGCGCGGTGAGGTTTTGTTTTCTTCTTGATTCTTAAGAAAGGTGCTCTTGCCAAAGGCCGTTTCAGCTTTGCTCTGTGCGGCCTTTGTGATGCCAGGTTGCCTGCTTCAGCTATGCAAATTGAGGCGCTTGCGGCTTCTTGGCGTGCTTCCCGGTTCTTAAGAAAGGCGTCCGTGGCAGAGGCTGTTCCGGCTTCGCGCTGCACGGCCTTGGCTTCGCCAAGGCTGCCCGTTCCAGCCAGGCAAATCGAGGCGGGTGCGGAACTCGGCCGGATGGACAGCCCCCGGCTGTCCATCACCCGTCGGCCTCAAACAGCCGCCCCCTTGCATCCTCGATTTACCTGCCTGAAACGGCGTGCGCGAGGCGCCTGCACAGCCCCTGCCACGGACGCCTTTTTAGGTTGCCGAGTGTTGGGTAGCGGTTGGCTTTTTAGTGGCGTGGGCTTATGGGGGCCCCTGTCCACCAGGAGCCGGGATAGCTGAAAACAAGAAAGCTCGCCTCTGGCGGGCTTTCGCTTTCATTCTGCCCGTATACCGACTAGAACGTCAGCGACCCCAGAGCACGTCGCTGCGGCCGGCTGCGCGATTCAGGGCGCGGGCCAGGACGAAGCATAGGTCGGAGAGGCGGTTCAGGTATTGCTTGACGGGGTCGTTGACGGATACGGCGGTTTCGGCCTTGTCCAGGGCGATGACGGAGCGTTCGGCGCGCCGGCATACGGTGCGGGCTACGTGGGCCAGGGCGGCGGGGCGGGTGCCGCCGGGCAGGATGAATTCCTGCAGCTTGCCCAGGTCGGCGTTGTAGTGGGCCAGCGATTGCTCGAGGAACAGCACGTGTTCTTTGCGCAGGGCGACGTGGCCGGGGATGCAGAGTTCGGCGCCCAGGTCGAACAGGTCGTTCTGGATGCGGGCCAGCAGGGCGTCGATGTCGGCGGGCAGAGGTTCGCTGCGCAGCAAGCCCAGGGTGCTGTTCAGTTCGTCGACGTCGCCCATGGCGGCGATGCGCGGGGAATCCTTGTCGACTCGGCTGCCGTCTCCCAGGCCGGTGGTGCCTTTGTCGCCGGTGCGTGTGGTGATGATGGACAAGCGTGTGCTCATGGCGGGTATTCCGTATTCAGTCTGCGGCCAGGCGTTGCAGGGATGGGCCGGTGACGCGGACGATGCGCCAGTCGGGCAGGACGTCGGCGCCCAGGTGTTGATAGAAGTCGATGGCGTTCTGGTTCCAGTCCAGGACGGTCCATTCGAATCGGCCGCAGCCTTGTTCCAGGGCTAGTCGGGCCAGGTGCCGCAGCGCCAGTTTGCCGACGCCACGGCCGCGATGCGCGGGCTGGACGTACAGGTCTTCCAGATAGAGTCCGCGCTTGTCCAGGAAGCTGGAGTAGTTGTGGAACCACATGATGTAGGCCACGGGCAGGTCGGGCTGGGCGCTGGTGTGGGCGACCAGGCAGTGGGCGGCTGGCTGGGAGCCGAAGAAGCTGGTGGTCAGGCTGGCTTCGGTGGCTTTGAAGATGCCGGTCAGTTTTTCGAATTCCGCCATTTCACGCATCAGCGCGAGCACATGGGGAATGTCCGCCGGGCGGGCGGCGCGTAATTGGTAAGCGGGTGTAGCGGGTGACAAGCCTGGTCCTTGTTTTGGCGTTATGCTGAACGCATCAACAGGAGTTTAGCTTATGCGATTTACGAATCGGCAGCGTCTTCAGGCTTTGGCGGCCGCTTTGGCGTTGACTTCTTTTTATTCGGTGACCGCGCAGGCCCAAGAGGCCCGCGCGTCGGGCGAGGTGCGTCGGGTGGACGCGGAAGCCGGCAAGGTGACGATCAAGCATGGCGAGATCTCCGATTTGCAGCTGCCGGCGATGACCTTGGTCTACCGGATCGATCCCGCATTGCTGGCGGGGATACGGCCCGGCGACAAGGTAAAGTTCACGGCCAAGCGCGAGGGCGGCCAGTATGTGATCACCGAGATATCCAAGTAAAAAAGAGCGCCCTGGACGGGCGCTCTTTGGCATGGACGAGCCGACATTCCGGCCGCGGTCGGTGGTGGATGTAGGGCTTTACAACACGTAGCGTGCCAGATCCTGGCTGCTGGCGGCTTCTTCCAGTTTGGAATTGACGTAAGCGGCGTCGATGACGACGGTCTGGCCGCTGCTGGACGAGGCGTCGAAGGACAGGTCTTCCAGCAGTTTTTCCATGACGGTGTACAGGCGGCGCGCGCCGATGTTTTCGGTGCGCTCGTTGACGTCGAAGGCCAGTTCGGCCAGGCGCTGTACGCCTTCGTCGGTGAAGTCCAGGGTGACGTCCTCGGTTTCCAGCAAGGCCTTGTATTGCTTGGTCAGCGACGAGTCGGTTTCACACAGTATGCGCACGAAGTCCTGGGCTGACAGCGAGTCGAGTTCGACGCGTATGGGGAAGCGGCCTTGCAGTTCGGGTATCAGGTCCGAGGGGCGCGACAGGTGGAAGGCGCCGGAGGCGATGAACAGGATGTGGTCGGTGCGCACGACGCCGTATTTGGTGTTGACGGTGGTGCCCTCGACCAGCGGCAGCAGGTCGCGCTGCACGCCTTGGCGCGAGACATCGCCGCCGGAGTGTTCCTGACGGGTGGCGATCTTGTCGATCTCGTCCAGGAAGACGATGCCGTTCTGCTCGGCGTTGGTCACGGCCGCGGTGCGCAAGTCTTCTTCGTTGATGCGGCGGCCGGCTTCTTCTTCGACCAGCAGCTTGAAGGCTTCCTTGACCGACATTTTCTTGGACTTTTTCTTGTCGCGGCCCAGCCCGGCGAACATGCCCTTGAGCTGTTCGGTCATTTCTTCCATGCCGGGAGGCGCCATGATTTCCATTTGCGGCGCCATCTGGGCGACTTCGATTTCGATCTGCATGTCGTCGAGCTTGCCTTCGCGCAGGCGTTTGCGGAAGGTCTGGCGCGCGGTGTTTTCTTCGCGCTCGGGTTCGCCGCTGGCATTGCGCGACGGCGATACCAGAACGTCCAGGATGCGGTCTTCGGCGGCGTCTTCGGCCTGGGTGCGCACGCGGCGCATTTCGACGTCGCGGGTCTGCTTGACCGAGATTTCGATCAGGTCGCGGATGATGGTGTCCACATCGCGGCCGACATAGCCGACTTCGGTGAACTTGGTGGCCTCGATCTTGATAAAGGGAGCATTGGCCAGCTTGGCCAGGCGACGCGCGATTTCGGTCTTGCCCACGCCGGTGGGCCCGATCATGAGTATGTTCTTGGGCACGATTTCGTGGCGCAGTGGCTCGGGCACCTGCTGGCGGCGCCAGCGGTTGCGCAGGGCGACCGCCACGGAGCGCTTGGCGCGGTCTTGGCCGACGATGTTCTTGTCGAGTTCGGAGACGATTTCCCCGGGAGTCATGGTGGTGGCGGACATAGTTGTGCTTTCTTCAAATACGTGGACGGCGTCGGCATGGGCCCGCCAGGGCCCATGCCCGCGGCTTAGAGTGTTTCGACGATGTGATTCTGGTTGGTGTAGATGCACAGGTCGCCGGCGATTTCCAGCGACTTCTTGACGATGTCGGCAGGCGCCATGTCGGTGTTCTGCAATAAGGCCAGCGCGGCGGATTGCGCATAGGCGCCGCCGGAGCCGATGGCGGCCAGGCCGTGTTCGGGTTCCAGGACGTCGCCGTTGCCGGTCAGGACCAGGGTGTGCTCTTTGTCGGCGACGATGAGCATGGCTTCCAGGCGGCGCAGCACGCGGTCGGTGCGCCAGTCCTTGGTCAGCTCCACGGCGGCGCGCATCAGGTGGCCCTGGTGCTTTTCAAGCTTGGCCTCGAAGCGTTCCTGCAAGGTGAAGGCGTCGGCCGTGGCGCCGGCGAAACCGGCCAGGACCTTGTCCTGGTACAGGCGGCGTATTTTGCGCGCCGTGCCTTTGATGACGATGTTGCCCAGGGTGACCTGGCCGTCTCCGCCCAGGGCGACGTCATTGCCGCGGCGGACACAAATGATGGTGGTGGCGTGAAATTGTTCCATGGATCTTCCTTTGAAGCTTCCATCTGGGGATGGAAGCGAAAATTTCAAGGGGAAGTCCGCTAGGAAGAAGGGTGGGCCGGGCTGGGTGAGCCCGGCCGACTGCGCTGCAGTAATGCAGAGAGAAGCTTAGTCGCCGTACAGCTTCTGGCGCATTTCGCGGCGTTCCTGGGCTTCCAGCGACAAGGTGGCGGTGGGGCGGGCCAGCAGGCGGGCGATGCCTATGGGCTCGCCGGTTTCTTCGCACCAGCCGTACTCGCCCGAGTCGATCAGCGTAATGGACTGTTGCACTTTTTTCAGGAGTTTGCGCTCGCGGTCGCGGGTGCGCAGTTCCAGCGCGTGCTCTTCCTCGATCGTCGCCCGGTCCGCCGGATCCGGCACGAATTGGGTTTCACGCAGGTTCTCGGTGGTGGCGTCGGCATTGCTCAGGATCTCCTGTTCAAGCTCTTTCAGTCGGTTCCTGAAAAAAGCGAGCTGATCCTGATTCATGTAGTCGGATTCGGGCATTGCCAACAACTCTTTCTCTGTTAGCAAACGCGGCTGGCTTTTTGCGGCGGATGATTTGCTTGCCATGATGTGTCCTCTTTTTGTAGTGTTGGTGCTTGGGGCCCGCACTGCCGCTATCGCGGCGGCGCGCCCGCTATCAGACCAAGCATTGTTCCAAACCCCTGGTAAAGATCTCCTGGGGAAGTTTACGGCCTATGAATACCATTTTGGTATTAGGCTTTTCGCCGGATAGCCAGGGTTTTCCAGGTTCGGCGCCCATCATCATGTGGACTCCCTGGAACAGCATGCGGCGGTTGATTCCTTTTAAATACAGTATGCCTTTGTAGCGGAGCAGGTCGGGGCCGTACACCTGGACGATGCCGCCCAGGAATTCTTCCAGCCGCTCCGGATCGAAGGCTTTGTTCGAGCGGAACACGAATGCGCCGATCTGGTCGTCGTGGTGCGCATGGTGATGATCGTGGTGGTGATGCCCGCAGTGTTCTCCGCATTCGCCTTCGTGGTCATGGTCATGATCGTGATCATGGCCGTGATCGTGGTCGTGCGCGGCGTCGGGGTGTTCATCGGCCAGGAAATCCGGGTCGATGTCCAGTATGGTGTTCAGGTTGAAACCGCTGATGTCCAGCAGCGATTTCAGGTCGGTTTCGCCGAAATTGACCGGCGTGATCGAGGCCCGCGGGTTGATGTGCACGATGCGCGAGCGCAACGCCTGGTAGTCCGCCTCGTTGACCAGGTCTTTCTTGGAAATGAGTATGCGGTCGGCAAAGCCGATTTGTTTCTGCGATTCTTCCTGCTTGTCCAGCGTTTCCATGCCGTGCTTGGCATCGACCACGGTGATGACGGCATCCAGCCGATAGTAGTCGGCGATCTCGTCGTCCATGAAGAATGTCTGGCACACCGGGCCGGGGTTGGCCATGCCCGTGGTCTCGATGATGACGCGCTCGAAAGTCAGCTGGCCGGCCTGGCGCTTGACGCGCAACTCGTTCAGCGTGCGCATCAGGTCGCCACGCACCGTGCAGCATACGCAGCCGTTGCTCAGCTCGACGATTTCCTCGTCGCTGTCTTGCACCAGCAGGTCGTTGTCTATGCTTTCCGGCCCGAACTCGTTTTCGATGACGGCAATTCGGCGCCCGTGATATTCGGTCAGTATGCGCTTGAGCAGGGTGGTTTTGCCTGCGCCAAGAAAACCCGTAAGTATGGTTACCGGAACCATTTTTCCGGCGTCTGTAGCGGTTTTCATCGTGTGCCTCGCAAGCGCGGCCCGAGCATCCGTGCCGCCGGCGTGTGTCGGGAAGCGGCTGTGTAAGGATTCGTACCGCGCAAAAAAACTCAACGTGCGATTACATCACAGCATACGCTTTAGAGCAAACCTGCGGCGGCCGTATGTATCAATGCGTATGCGGGCGGCATTCCCGGCAAAGGGCGCGCAGCTCGGTTTCGTGGTCGGAAAGCTCGAAGCCCGCTTCGGCCACTTTACGGGCCAGCTGGCGGCTAAGGTCGGGGTCGCTGAGCTCGGCCACGGCGCCGCAGCGGGTGCATACCACCAGCAGGTCGTGGGGTTCGCCGGCCGCGTCCATGCAGGCCGTCCAGGCATTGATGGCGTCCAGCCTGTGGACCAGGCCCTCGTCCACCAGGAAATCCAGCGCCCGATAGACGGTGGGGGGAGCGGCGCCGGGCTGGACGGCGCGGATCAGGTCCAGCAATTCGTAGGCTTTGACGCTGCGGTGCTCGGCCAGCAGGATTTCCAGTACCTTGCGGCGTATGGGGGTAAGCCGCTTGCCGCGCTGCACGCACAGCGATTCGGCGGTGCGCAGCTGTGCTGCAAGGTCGGCCGGCTGTGTCGAATGTTTGGCTGGCATGGCTCTGCTCTGTGTAAAGAATGGGCATTTGCGCGGCGTCGGCGCCTTGCGGCCGGACCGGCCGCTGCGGAAAAGCCTCAAGATATGTTATAACATAACATATGTGAGCGGGCGGCAGGCCCGCCACTCATCCAATTTCCACTTCCATGCACCCTACTTCTTCCTCTATTGCCCGGGGGCCGCGGCCTCATCGCGGTTCGGCGCTGCTGGCCTCGTGCCTGCGTCGCATGGCCTATATGCTGCCGGTCATCGCCTTGCTGTGGTGCCTGACGGGCTGGGCGCTGCTGTGGGATTAGGGGCGGCCATGTCCGGCACGGTCATTGAACTGGATCAGGTGTCGCTGGGCTGGCGGGACCGCGTGGCGGTGCGCGATGTATCGGGCGCCTTCAGGCGGGGTTCGCTTACCGCCATCGTGGGACCCAACGGGGCCGGCAAGTCGACCCTGGTGAAAGGCATCATGGGCCTGATCAGCCCGCTGCGCGGCCGAATCCGCCTGGCGGACGACACTCGCAGCCAGGTCGCCTGCCTGCCGCAACTGGGCGAGCTGGACCGCAGCTTTCCCATCACCGTCTACGATCTGGTGGCCATGGGGGCCTGGCGGCGCGTGGGCGCATGGAAGCATTTCGACGATGCCGAGCGCGAGCGCGTGCAGTCGGCGCTGGACGTGGTGGGCCTGGCCGATTTCGGGCCGCGCATTATCGGAACGTTGTCGGGCGGTCAGTTGCAGCGCGCGCTCTTTGCGCGCCTGATGCTGCACGATGCGGCCACCCTGCTGCTGGACGAGCCTTTCGCGGCCATGGACAAAAGCACGACCGATGACCTGATGGCCTTGCTGCATCGCTGGCACGACGAGGGGCGCACGGTCATTGCCGTGCTGCACGATCTGGATATGGTGCGCGCCCATTTCCCGCAGACCTTGCTGATGGCGGGGCAGGCGGTGGCCTGGGGGCCGACCCAGGCCGTGCTGACGCCCGAGAACCTGCACCTGGCGCGCCATTTGTGCGCGGGAGACTACCTATGATGTGGCTGGTGGATTGGCTGTTCGGCCCCTTCATCGACTACGGTTTCATGCGCCGGGCTCTGGCGGGTTCCCTGGCCCTGGCCTTCGCGGCGGGCCCCTTGGGCGTTTTCCTGGTGCTGCGCCGTATGAGTCTGATGGGCGACGCCATGGCCCATGCCATTCTGCCCGGCGTGGCGGTGGGCTTCCTGACCGCCGGCTTGTCCCTGGGCGCCATGACGCTGGGCGGCATGATTACCGGCCTGGTGGTGGCCGTGCTGGCCGGTGCCGTGGCGCGCTGGACGCCGCAGCGCGAAGATGCAAGCTTTGCCGCCTTCTACCTGGTGTCCCTGGGCCTGGGCGTGTTGCTGGTTTCCCTGCGTGGTTCCAATATGGACCTGATACACGTTCTCTTCGGCACGGTGCTGGGCCTGGACGACGCGGCGCTGCTGCTGGTGACGTCGGCCTCCAGCCTTACCCTGCTGGTGCTTGCGCTGATCTTCCGGCCCCTGGTGCTGGAATGCCTGGACCCCTTGTTTCTGCGCAGCCATGGGTCGGCGGGCATCTTCATTCATGTGGTTTTTCTGGTGCTGCTGGTGATGACGCTGGTCGCCGGCTTCCAGGTGCTGGGTACGCTGATGGTGGTGGGCATCATGATGCTGCCGGCCACCGCCGCGCGTTTTTGGGCCGGTTCGGCCGGCCGCCAGATGGTGCTGGCGGCCGTGCTGGGCGCCGTGGCGTCGTATGCCGGCCTGCTGCTTTCGTACTACGCCAATGTTCCGGCTTCACCTGCGATTATTCTTTCGGCAGGATGCATGTATTTCGTTTCCATTGTTTTTGGCCCCTTGGGCGGCTTGCTGCAGGCCGCCCGCCAGGCGCGCGCAAGGCACCGGCGCCTGTCCCGCATTTCGGAGCAACCATAATGGTCCATACCGATACAGTTCACGGCTTTTGCAAGATGCGCCGCGCCATGCTCGGGGCGCTGGCGGGTGTGGTGCTGGCCATTGCGGCGGCGCCGGCGATGGCTGTCGATCCGGCGACCGCCGGGCCGCTCAAGGTCGTCGCCAGTTTTTCCATCCTGGGCGACATGGTCCGCGAAATCGGCGGGGAATACGTGGCCTTGACCACCTTGGTAGGGCCCAACGGGGATGTGCATTCCTTCGAGCCTTCGCCGCGCGACGCAAAGGCGTTGTCGGGGGCCGACGTGCTGGTGCTGAACGGGCTGGGCTTTGAAAGCTGGCTGCCCGGCTTGCTTCGATCCTCGGGCTTCGGCGGGCGCCAGATCCTGGCATCCAAGGGTGCCGCCATTCGTCATTTGAGTGCCGATGAGGTCCCCGGCGATGGGCATGGGCATGATCATGGCCATGGCGACCGTCATGACGATGGCGGCCATCAGCACGAGATCGGCGACATCGATCCCCACGCCTGGCAGGATTTGCGCAACGGCATGATCTATGCGCAGAACATCGCCGACGGGCTGTCGCTGGCCGACCCTGCGCATAGCGCCTATTACAAGATGCGGGCCAAGCTTTATATCGAAAAAATGACCAAGCTCGACGCGGAAATCCGGACCGCGCTAGCCGGGATTCCCGAAGATCGGCGTGTCGTCATCACGTCGCACGATGCCTTCGGCTATTTTGCCCAGGCCTACGGCATACGCTTCATTGCCGTGGCCGGGCTATCCAGCGAGGCTGAGCCCTCGGCCCGGGAACTGGCCGCCATCGTCGATAGAACCAAGAAAGAACATGTGGCGGGCGTCTTCACGGAGCACGGCACCAGCTCCAAGCTGATCCGGCAATTGGCGCGTGAAACGGGAATCAAGCTGGGCGGCGTCTTGTATGCCGACACACTGGCCAAGGCCGATGCCCCGGCGGCAAGCTATCTGGGCATGTTCAGCTGGAACGCGGGCCGGCTCATCTATGTGCTGACCCACTAGGTCAGCGTTTCCTGCCGGCGCGTGGGTGCGCCTGGTCGTAGACCTGGGCCAGATGCTGGAAGTCCAGGCGGGTGTATATCTGGGTGGTGGAGATGTTGGCATGGCCCAGCATCTCTTGCACCGCCCGCAGGTCCTGGGCCGATTGCAACATGTGGCTGGCGAAGCTGTGCCGCAGGCTGTGCGGGTGCACGTGCACCGGCAATCCCGTCAAGGTTGCCAACTTGTCCAGCTGCAGCTGGACCACCCTGGGCGAAATCCGTTTGCCGCGCGCGCCCAGGAACAGGGCGCAGCGGGCGTCGATGTCGGACGAGGGGGCCAGCAGTCGGTCGCGCACTGCCAGCCAGCGCTCAACGGCGGCAATGGCGTGCTTGCCCAGCGGCACGTTGCGAGTCTTGCCGCCCTTGCCCTTGACGATGGCCTCGTGCTCCTGCAACTGCACCCAGCTTTGCGACTCGTACGATTCCTGGCGGGTGTAGCGCCAGTCCAGGCTGACCAGCTCGGCCAGGCGCAGGCCGCTGGAATACAGGACTTCAAACATGGCCTGGTCGCGGCATTCAATGGGGCTGGTGGGGGCCGGCAGGCCGGGCCTGTCCAGCAGCACCTGGGCTTGTTCCACCGACAGCGCCTTGGGCAGGCTGCGGGGCGCCTTGGGCGCGCGCACGCCGGC
>JBARWC010000184.1:0-93109 GCA_049646585.1 Burkholderiaceae bacterium
GCATGGGCCAGGCCACGGTGCCCAGCGTGACCGTGGTGGCCACGCCCGACCCCGACGGGCCGCCCAGCAAGAAGGAAGCCAGCACCACGGTGCGCCCGGCCCCCGCGGGCTTGCCGCCCATGGCCGAGAATGAGAAATCGATGTAGAACTTGCCGGCGCCCGAAAACTGCAGGAAGGCGCCGAAAATGGTGAACAGGATGATGAGCGACGAGGATACGTCGACCGCCACGCCGTAGATGCCTTCCAGGGTCATGTACATGAAGCCGACGATGCGGCCGATGTCGTAGCCTTTGTGCGTCCAGGGATGCGGCAGGTAGGGCCCCAGGAAGGCATACAGCAGGAAGCAGATCGATATGGCGGGCAGGATCCAGCCTATGGTGCGGCGCATGGCCTCCAGCACCAGCAGGATAAGGGCCACACCGAAGAAGATATCCCAGGGATTGGGCCGCGTGTTGCGGTCGGTGAAGTCGTCGCCGCCCATGATCAGGTACACGACCATGCCGATGGACAGCAGCGCGATCAGCCAGTCCCACCACATGATGCGGTGGCGGAAGCGCTTGCTGACGGGGAACATCAGGAAGCACAGGAACAGGACGAAGCCCACGTGCACGGGCCGCAGGGTCTGTGTGGGCACGATGGAATACGCCGCATACATATGAAACAGCGACATGAAGACGGCGGCGGCCGTCAGGAATATCCCCATCCAGCCGCCGATCCGGTTTGCCGCGCCTTCTTCCTCTTCGATGTATTCCTCGGCCTTGTGCAAGGCCTCTTCACTGACGGTGGTGGTGTTTGGATCCGATTCGATGCGTTCGCTCATGCTTGTTGGGTCTCTTTAGATGAATCCGGCGTCGTTGCGCCGTTATGGGACTGGTGGCGAGCAGAAAGAAAAACCCCAACCGCAAGCCGGTTGGGGGTGGGGGGCGGGACGCTTAGTCGAGCTTGACGCCGCGTTCGGTGAAGTACTTGATGGCGCCCGGATGGAAAGGGATGGGCGAGGCAGCCGATTTTTGCTTTTCGAGTTTGAACTCGGCCGTGTCCTTGTGAACGGCAATCAGTTCGTCGCGGCTTTCGAAGATGGTCTTGACGATGTTGTAGGCGGTTTGGTCGCTCATTTTTTCGTTGGCGACCAGGATGTTCATGACCGTGGCCTGCTGGTTGTCGGCGTCCATGCCGCGATAGGTGGATTTCGGGATGGTGTCGGCGACGTAGAGGTTGCCGTACTTCTTGTTCATGGCCGGAACCAGGCTGGCGTTGTCTATCATCTTGAGCTTGGTGCCCGGGGTGTTGGCAAGGTCGGTGACGGCCGCGGTGGGCAGGCCGCCCACCCAGAAGAAGGCGTCGATCTTGTTGTCTTTGACGCCGTTGACCGATTCGGCGACGCTCAGGCGTTCACGTTTGACGTCCTTGTCTTTGTCCAGGCCCGCGGCTTCCAGCATGCGGAAGGCCATGACTTCGGTCGCGCTGCCGGGCGAGCCGGTGGAAATGTGCTTGCCTTTCAGGTCGGCCATGGTTTTGATGCCGCGCCCTTCCACCGTGACCACGTGCATGCGGTTCGGATACAGGATCATCAGGGTGCGCAGAGGCACCTTATGACCTTTGAATTTGTTCTCGCCCTTGTAGGCATCCTGGCCGGCGTCCGCCATGGACAGGCCGATGTAGGAGGTATCGCCGTCGATGAGCTTCAGGTTGTCGACCGAGCCGCCGGTGACTTCTGCCGTGGCTTCCATGCCGGGTACTTTCTTGGATAGGACCGAGGCGATGCCGCCGCCGATGGGGTAGTACACGCCGCCGGTGCCGCCCGTGGCGATGGAGATATTTTCAGCCGAGGCCGCTTGCACGGCGGCAAGCGAAAAGCACAACATAAAGGCCAACTGCTTTATTGAAGTTTTCATAGTGTCTCCTAGAACGCTGCTATTGATGCCGCGCGGTATGTTTTTTTATATGAGTTGTACGAGCAATTTGATGCCAGCCGCCGTGAGCCTTGCACAGGGTGTAACCCGTGACTTGCCTCCCGTCAATTGGCGTTTACATGGTGGATGGCCCCTATACGTCGGTGAACAGCAAGTCCATGGCGGCGGCGGATTTTGCCGAACATATGGCGACCAGGTCGAAGTCGGGCAGGTGGCGCGAGTCCGATATTTCCAGGAAGGTGACGCCGGGAAAATCCAGTGTGCGTATCCAGCTGGGCAGCAAGCCTATGCCCATGCCGCCCGCCACGCAGGCCATGACGGTGAGGGTGCGGTTGGCGTGCATGTTGATTTTTACTTTATGGCCGGCCTTGCGCATGCCGTCGCTTATGCCCGCATAGAAAACCGGCAACTGGTCTTGCGGATACATGATCAGGCCGACTTCGGCGATGCGGGCCAGGGTGATCTCAGACGGCATGTAGCGGGCCAGCGTGGTGGGCACCGCGGCGATCAGCTTGTCGCGGCGCAGGGTTTTCTCGTACATGTGGCCGCTTACATTGACTGGCGCATGCATCAGGCCGATGTCGACCATGCCCAGTTCCAGGGCGGAGGCCAACTCGTCATTGCCCATTTCCTTCAGGGTGATTTCCAGGTCGGGGGCGTGGCGGCGCACATTGCGCAAGGCGTGGGGCAGAACGTCGAACAGGGCGGACGATACCAGCCCTATGGTGAGCGAACCGGCCAGGCCTTTGCGCGTGGCCCTGGCCTTGCGCGCGGCTTCGTCCAGGCGGAACAGGCCGCTTTTCACGTCGTCGGCGATGGCCAGGGCGGCCGCCGTGGGCAGGGCGCCGCTACGCGAGCGTTCGAAAAGCTTGACGCCCAGGCTTTTTTCCATGCGCGCAATGGACTGGCTGAGCGCGGGCTGGGCTACGCCCAACTGCTGCGCCGCCTGGCTGATGGCGCCATGCTCAAGCACCGCCAGGAAGTTTTTCAGTTGGCTGATTTCCATAATCTAATGATATGCATAAATATTGTTTTCATAATAGATCAATATAAATCAGCTCGCTAGAATGCCTCGGATGACCATTGATCGCAATACGCTCCAGGAAAGCCGGACCGCCGGTTTTCCGCCTATCGGCGGCATAGACAGCCATGCGCATGTCTTTGTGCCTGGCCTGCCGGTGGCGGCGCAGCGGCGCTATACGCCCGATTACGCGGCGCCGCTGGAGCAGTACCTGGAGCAACTGGATGAGCAGGGCTTGGCGTATGGCGTGCTGGTTCAACCCAGTTTCCTGGGCACCGACAATGCCTACATGCTGGATGCCTTGAGGCAGGCCAGGGGGCGTTGCCGCGGCGTTGCCGTGGTGGACCCCGATGCGGATCTTGGGTCGCTTCGGGCCATGGACGCTTGCGGCGTCACGGGGGCCAGGCTGAATCTGTTTGGCCGCCCTTTGCCGGATTTCACGCAGCCGGCTTGGCGGGAATTCTTCAAGAACCTGAACGTGCTGGGCTGGCACGTAGAGGTGCATTGCCCTTATCAACAACTGCCGCAGGTCATGCCGGGCCTGCTGCAAGGGGCGGACAGAATCGTGGTCGACCACCTTGGCCGCCCCGATTTCAAGCATGGTGTACAGCCCGATCAGTTGGCGTATTTGTGCGGCTTGGCGGCTTCCGGCCGCGTGTGGGTCAAATTGTCGGCGGCATACCGGATTTGGCCGCGGGACTCGATCGAAGGCGCCGCGCCCGTCTTGCGGCACCTGATCGAATGTTTCGGGACCGGGCGTTTGATGTGGGGCAGCGACTGGCCCCATACGGAGCACGAGTCCTTCAATTCCATGCGCAAGTCGCTGCATTGGCTGATCGATGCCGTGGCAAGCCAGGAGGATCTGGCGGAAATCTTGCTGCATACCCCTAAATCGTTTTTTGGATTCTGGAAATGACCATGTTCGATACCAAGCACTCATTCAAGAAAGCCGCCCTGGCGGCCAAGCTCGCTTTGGGCGCCCTGGCCTTGGGCGGCGCCGCGGCGGCAAACGCCGCCTATCCCGACAAGCCCATCACCATGGTGGTCAGCTACCCTCCCGGCGGCACCGTCGACCTGGTGGCGCGCCTGATTGCGCCCGAGCTGGAAAAAGAGCTTGGGAAGACCGTGATCGTCGACAACAAGGGCGGGGCCGGCGGCATGCTGGGCGGCGCTTATGTGTCGCGCGCCAAGCCGGACGGCTACACCATTTTGATGGACGCCTCCAACCATGCGCAGAACCCCGCCTTGCGCGACAAGATGACCTTCGACACCTTGAAGGATTTCGCGCCAGTCTCTCTGCTGATCAAGGTGCCCAACGTTCTGGTCGTGAACCCGTCTTCGTCGATCAAGACGGTGGCCGACGTCAAGGCCCAGGACAAGTCCAGCGAGCACACGCTTTACTACGCCTCGTCGGGCCCCGGCTCGGCCCAGCATCTGGCGGGGGAACTCTTCAACGTGCTGGCCGGTACGCAACTGATACACGTGCCCTACAAGGGCGGCGGCCCCGCCATGATAGACGTAATGGGCAACCAGGTTCCCATGATGTTCGCCAGCCTGGGCTCTTCGTGGACGCACATCAAGAGCGGCAAGCTGCGCGCCGTGGCGGTGGGCGGCAGCGAGCGGACCAAGCTGTTGCCGAATGTCCCGACCATTGCCGAGGAAGGCCTGGCGGGTTACGCCTCTTATGAATGGAATGCGATCTTCGCACCGGCCGGAACGCCCCAGGACATCCTGGATCGCTTGTCCTCCGCCTTTGCCAAGGTGCTGAAAGAGCCGGCCGTGCAGCAGCGCCTTGCCGACCTTGGCGCCGACGTCATCGGTTCCAATCCCGAGGAATTGCGCAGCTTCGTCCAGGGCGAAATCACCAAATGGAAGGGCGTGGCCGCCAAGGCCAAGATCTCGCTGGATTGATGCCTGATCCAGCGCAAACGCCTTGCCGGCTGTCACCGCCGGCAAGGCGTTTTTTCATGGGCGGACGCCCGCTTGCGCCATGTGCGGCGCTGCGTGGGAGCGGGTTCAGTCGAACCTGACGATTTCGAAGGTCAGGCGGTCTTGCTCGTCGCGCGCCACGCTGTAGCCCAGGCGCTCGTTGATGGAGTTGTCAGGGTTGAAGGTCAGGATGGACGGCTTGATTTCTTCGAGTTCGCGCTCGGTCACGTAGACTGAATTGCAGATGATGACTTCGTCGCCGCGCTGGCAGGTGCGGGCCGCGGCGCCGTTCAGGATGCAGCAGCGCGAGCCGCGCTCGCCGTAGATGACGTAGGTGCTGATGCGCGCACCCGAGTTCTTGTTCCAGATGTCCACGAACTCCATGGGGAGTATGCCGGCGGCTTCGCAGTGGTCGGGATCCAGGGTGATGGAACCGTGGTAGTCCAGATCGGCGCCGGTGACCCGTATGCCGTGTAGTTTGCCGCGTACAACTTTTCTCACGTTTTTCCTTTCAGGTGAGCTTGAATTAAGCCCGCCATTTTAACGGCTGGGTGGGGCTCGGGCCGGCCTGGGGGCCCGGATGATTTGTAAATGCGTCAGGCGCGCAAGGGTTCCAGGGCGGCTTCCAGCGCCAGGCCCACACGCAATATATGGGCGTCGCGCATGGCCGGGCCGGCTATCATCAGGCCGACGGGGGCGGTGCCCGCGGGATGGCAGGGAATGGACAGCGCACAGCCGTCCAGGAAGTTGATCAGGGTCGGATTGCGCAAGATCAGCCCGTTGGCCTGGAAGTAGGCCTCGTCCGAAGCCTGCAAGGACTGGATGGTCGGCGCGACGACGGGGACGGTGGGCATCAACAAGGCGTCGTAGTGGTCCAGCCGTGCCTGCACGGCCGATATCCATTCGGGCCGCCGCTGGATCAGTTCGATATAGTCGGCGGCCGAGATGTCTTTGCCGCGCGCGATGCGCGATGCGACGCGCGGGTCGTACTGCGCCGCTTTGCTCTGCAGCAGGTCTTTGTGCCAGGCCCAGGCTTCGGCGCACACCAGGCCCCCAAGACGATTGATGTGGGCCAGTTGCCCGAACTCGGGAAAGTCGACCGTATCGACCTGGGCGCCAAGGCGGCGGAGTTCTTGCAGCGTCTGCTGGAAGATACTGCTTACATGGTCGTCGGCGCCGTCCAGCACAAGCGAGGCGGGAACCGCGAAGCGCAGGCGGGCGGGCTCGGGCGCGGGGCCGACCTGCAAAGCTTGGCCAGACAGTACACCGTCCAGCGTGGCGCAGCAGGATACCGAGGCGGCCAGCGGGCCGATGGAGTCCAGGCTGAAGGACAGCGGCAGCGCGCCTTGGGCCGGCACGCGGCGGGCGGTGGGCTTGAAGCCGGCCAGCCCGCAGAATGCGGACGGAATGCGCACCGACCCGCCGGTATCGGTGCCTATGGACGCGACGGACATGCCGTCTGCCACCGAGACGCCGGCGCCCGATGAGGAGCCGCCGGGAATCCGCCGGGTGGCGCGGTCCCAGGGGCTGGCAGGGGTGCCGTAGTGCGGATTGAGCCCCAGGCCCGAAAACGCGAACTCGGTCATATTGGTCTTGCCGACGATGATGGCGCCGGCATTGAGCAGGCGCTGCACCACTACGGCGTTGCTGGAGGCGGCCGGAGCGCCCTTCAGGGCCGTGGACCCCGCCAGGGTGGTTTCGCCGGCGACATCGAAAAGGTCTTTGACGGAAATGGGCAAGCCTTCGATGGGGGAGCGGGCCAGGCCGGCGGCTCTCAGGATGTCGGATGCGCGCGCGGCGGCCAGCGCTTGGTCGTGATAGACCCGCGTGTAGGCCTTGGCGCCTTCGCCCGCCGCATCGTCGATGCGCGCCAGGGCGGCCTGGGTCAGGCTCAGCGAGGTGGACTGGCCGTGGGCCAGCGATTCTTGCAGTTGATCAAGAGTGGGCAGCATGGGGGTCATTTGGCGGTGGATGGCTAGGCGGCCGGTTGCGGATCGAAGTCGGCCAGTGTTTCGACGACGGCGCGCACTCGGTCGCGGTCTTGTTTGGACAGTGGCAGGATGGGCAGCGGCGGTTCGCAGTGTGTCAGATCCAGGCAATGGGCGGCGGCGTAGGTGACGCGCAGGCTGGTGAGCTGGCGGTACAGGATCCACAGAGGTTCCATGGCCGCGTTCAGCGATCGTGCCAGCTCGGCCTGGCCGGCTTGTGCGGCGCGCACGATGGCCAGGCACTGCTTGGGGAAGATGCCGCCGGCGACGCTGTACCAGGCTTGCCCGCCGACAAGCAGGGCTTCGGCCGCGTTCCAGTCGCCGCTGTAGCCCAGCGAAAAATCGGCCGGCACGCGTGCCTTGAGGTCAGCATGCTGCTGGGCGACTTTGGCGGGATCGGGCACCGGGTTCTTGGCGCCGATGACGCCGGGCAGGGCGCTGAGCCGGCCGATGAGTTCGGGGCTGAATGTGAAGTGCGTGGTGCCGGGATTGTTGTAGATGCAGATGGGGATGTCCAACTGCGCGGCCACGGTTTCAAAGAGTTTGAAAACCTCAGTATCCGACAAGGGTGTATAGGAAACGGGAGCCAGCAGAACCGCGGCGGCGCCGGCTTCCTGGGCGTCGCGACCCAGTGCCAGGACGTCGTCGGTGCGCAATGCGCCGATGCCGGCCATGAGAGGGACGGGACCGGCAAGCGCCGCTGCCGCCTGGATGGCGCGGCGCCGCTCCTGGCGGCTCAGGTAGGCATAGGTGCCGGTGCTGCCCAGCACGCAAATGGAGTCGACTTCGGCGTCTCGAAGCCGGGCGACCAGGCCGCCTAGCGCCTGGGTATCGACGACGCCGTCCGGGCTGGCCGGAGTGATCGGAAAAGCGGACAGCCCTTGCAATAGCGAATTCATGTTGTTGCGGCTCCAAAGATTCCCAGGGCGGCATCATGGGTATTCCCGATCTTGCCTCTGGCCTGGATGTAGGATGGAAATATATCGTAATGCGATCAAGCTTGCGGGCGCCCATTCACGTCCGCGCGTCCTTATAAGTTGGAGCCAGGGCCATGGAGTTTTTGGAGAACCTAAGCTGGATAACCGTATTCCAGATCATCATGGTAGATGTTTTACTGGGCGGGGACAACGCCGTGGTGATTGCGCTGGCCTGTCGCAATTTGGCGCCCGAACGCCGACTCAAAGGCATCTTGTGGGGCACGGGCGGGGCGATCGCGCTGCGGGTACTGCTGATCATTTTCGCGCTGACTTTGCTGGAGCTTCCTTTCGTCAAGGTGGTGGGCGGCCTTCTGCTCTTATGGATAGGCGTGAAGCTTATGGTGGGTGACGATGAAACCGGCGATATCCAGGGCGGCAGCTCGCTGCTTTCGGCCATCAAGACCATTATCCTCGCCGACTTCGTCATGAGCCTGGACAACGTGGTGGCCATTGCCGGCGCGGCGCAAAGCGCGCATGCCGACCATCAGGTGGTGCTGATCATCTTCGGCCTGCTGGTCAGCGTCCCCATCATTATCTGGGGCAGCACCTTGTTGCTGAAGCTGCTGGATCGTTTTCCCATTATCGTGACGTTCGGAGCGGGCTTGCTGGGGTGGATCGCCGCCGGCATGCTGATCACCGATGTGGCCGTCGAAAGCCGTTTCGGCCAACTGGATAGCCCGACCAAGATCGCCATCGGCATCGCCGGCGCCGTGTTCGTGGTGGCGGTGGGCTATTGGCTGGCATCGCGCCGCCACGCTGCCGCCCCGGCCAAGCAGGAATCCGCCTGACGGTTCGTGTGGCGGGCCTTGCGGGTAGGCGGTCGCGCCGCTTGGACTACAATCCCCCCATGCTGACCTTCATGGCAAAGCCATGGCGGCCGGCCGGACGCCACGCCGTCCCGCCGGTACGCCCTTCAATCCTCGCGCGCGCTATTCCCGGGCTTCCGGGCGGCAGCCGCGCGGTCGGCTTGCGCACGATTCGCACAAGGCTGAAAGCGGCCAGGCCTTCCGGCCCTTATCTGGTCAAGCCCTGCATCCCTGTCTCGGCACGCTGAGGCCCCCCTTCCCGGGCGGGCCCCAGCGTGCGATGGGATCGGCGCAGCCGGCCCGCTTTCTTCCCGAGAGGAAAAGTCCGGGCCATTTTCCTTATGCCTAGTTTGTACGTGCTCGTACATTGAATCGTCATGCAACTTACCAAGAAATTCGTCAAAGCCAAGAACCCCTGCGCCTCCGGGTACCGGTGGTTTCTGCGCGACCAGAACGGCCAGGGGGACTACCAGGAAATACTGGATGCCCTGGTCGCCGACAACCGCGTCGATGACGCCTGTTGGCTGCTGGACCAGTTCGGCCCCACCGATGCCGTCCTGAAGCTGGACTTCGTCGACGCGAACGCCATTGTTTTCGCGGGAACGCTGGTGGTCCGGCAGGGCATCAATGTGGACACGGTGGCGCGGGCGGGCCAATGGATACGCAGCGAGGGCGGCGTCAAGGCGGGTACCGACATCGTGGCGGGCGCAGGCATCGAAACGCTGGGCGGCATCATCAGCGGCGGGCATATACGGGCCGAGGGCGACATTTCGGCCGGCTGGGGCATCGAGGCGCAGTCGCGCCTGGAATGCGGCGGAAATGTGCGTGCCAAATGGGATATCGTGGCGGGCCAGGGCATGGCCGTCACGGGCGACATACGGGCCGGCCAATGCCTGGTGGCCGGCGGTTCCATCAAGTGCGAGCAGGGAATCAAGGCGGGCGGCAAGGTGCAGGCCGGGCACGACATCATCGTGGACAGGGGCATACAGGCCGGGGAATCCATCGTGGCCGGCAATCATATCGAAACCGGCTGGGGCATGCTGTCGGGCTGCGACATCGTGGCGGACGGCTCGATCAAAGCGGGCGAGGGGCTGGCCGCCACGGGGCGGATTGCGGCGGGATCCGGCCATGGCGTGTACGCGGGATTGCGTGTGCGCTTGGATGCCTGGGCGGATGCGGCACGAGTCGTGGCGCAGGCCAGGCCCGATCAATTGATCAGCGGGTATTGGTGCGATTCCGCGATGGGGGCCTGAGGCGGGCGATTTTGCTGGCAGGAAAGAAAATGGCCGCGATTTGCGGCCATTCTTGCTTAGGGGCTGGGCACATTATGCTTCGACTTGATGCGCTTGGCCGGACGAAACGTAGTTGAACAATTCAGCCCGCACTTGGGCCCGGGTCTTGGCGCTGTCCACTGCCGCGACGGGCGGGTAGTCCAGCTCGCCGCTGCTGATGTTGTCCGCGGCTTCGGCGGCGGCCAGTTCGGCTTGCACCTGGCTGCGCGTTACGCTTTCGGTCGAAGCCGTCGCTACCGGATAAGCCTGCTCGCCGTAGCTGATCAGGCCCTGGGATTGCGCCTGCTGCAGCTCGGCAACGACCTGGGCGCGGGTTTTGGTGGGGGCGTCGGCAGCCTGGGCGGCACCGGCCAGAACGGAAAGGGAAATCATCAGTGTGCTTGCGAGGACTTTCATGTTTATAACTCCATCCAAAATTTAAGGGAACCGAATCACGCCGGGTTTGGCGTTGGCCTTGCGATGCAAGGTGTGTTTCGATGGGTGAAGTATGTGCTGATTGAATCTAGGGATAAACCCGTATTTCTTGTAAACATATTTCCAAAAACGTTAATAATGCGTGGTGCTTCATAGGAAAATAGAGGAAATCTATTTCGATTATTGGGACAATCTATGAACCCATCGCTGGACGACATTGCCTTGTTTGTTGAAGTGGCCAAGAGCCGAAGCTTCACGCGCGCGGCGGAATCCCTGAATATGCCCGCGTCGACGCTGTCCCGACGCATCAGTTTGCTGGAGCGCTACATAGGCGTACGCCTGCTCAATCGCAGCACGCGCAAGGTGGACCTGACCGAGGCGGGGGCGGTTTATTTCGAACGCTGTCAGGATGTGGTCGCCCAGGCGCGCATTGCCCACGAAGCGCTGGATGAGGTGGCGCAGTTACCCAAGGGGCACTTGCGGGTATCCATGCCTGTCAGTTTCGCCATGCTGACCATGCCCTTGATCATGCGCGATTTCGCAGAACGCTATCCCGAAATCGAATGCGAATACGACCTGGGCATCAAGCGCATCGACCTGCTGGCGGAACCCTACGACATTGTCATCCGCATCGGACACCAGCCCGATTCCGGCGTGATCTCGCGCCAGATGGGCAGCGTGACGCTGGGCCTGTATGCCGCGCCGGCCTATCTGGCGCGCAAGGGAGTACCCGCCGTGCCCGCCGATCTTGCCAAGCACGAGTGCCTGCGCTCCTCCACATCCAAGGAAGATTCCGTGTGGGAGCTGCGGTCGGGATCCCGGGTAGAGAAAATCGCCGTCGGCGGGCGCATGGCCATGAATAACGTGGGCATGCTGGTGCATATGGCGAGGCTGGGCATGGGGATAGTGCCTTTGACTTGCAACATCGCCCTTCTGAGCACCGAGGAAGGGGCGCTGCAACGCGTGCTGCCGGATTGGGAGTTCGACCCGATTCCGCTGGTGGCCTTGTTTCCCTCAAGGCTGATGCCGGCGAAAACCCGTGTATTTCTTGAATTTTTGATGGACAGGCTGAAGGCCTGAGCGGAAAAGGCGGCGTGGCGGGGCGCCGGCCGTCAGAAGCCCGTGCCAGGGCTCAAGCACTCTCTTCAGGCCGCGAGGGGGTGGCCCGCCTTGCCTTCTGGCGCCTGGGCTTTGCTCCACAGCCTGTCGTGCAAGGGCATAAGCAAGACATTGCAGATCGGCTCCAGTATGGCGGCCAGCCCGCCCGTGGCCAGCGAACCCGTGCAAACGTAGGTAACGACGAAGGCCACCGACATATGCAAGGCGACCTGGCTGGTTTTTCGGGCGAGCAGCAGCATGGATTTCTCCTGGATGATCCTGTGCAGAAAGGTTCCGGCACAGTCAAATGATAATGAATATCATTTGAATCGAGAAATTGAATGTTTTTATCTCTTCGATTCATGCTGACTATTGAGCCTGTCGCCAGCCGCCTCTCCTCGATGCAGCGCTCTTCCGGCGCGGCTACCGTTCGGGGTGGGGCTCGGGGAGAGGCGGGCTGCCAAGTGCTGCGCTTCCAGGCGCGGGCGGGTGACTCGGCACGCTCACGGTGACCCGGCCACGGCTCTCAAGAGCAGGTAATCAGGTCGGGGTGGTCGGCGTTCTCCAGGATGCGGCGGACCCTGTCCTGCCAGTTCAGGGCGAAAGTGCGCCGCTGCTCGTCGTCCGCCTGGCCTGCAAGGATGTTCCTCAGGGCGGGCATGGTGTCGGGCGAACCAGGCACCATTTGCGCGTGAAAGCTGACCGTGACGCCGCGACCCGTGTCCACCCGTTCAAAGCGGATTTCGCCGTCTATGGGCACATTGAAGGACAGCAGATGGCGGCGGTCGTACCGGCCGCCCAGGCCCTTGAAGCCGCTGTCGACCGTGGCGCCGGTAATGTAGCTGGCGACGTTGGCAATGACGCCGGTGACGCCGTTGGCCTGGTCGTCGCGGAACTGGACCTTGATGCCGCCGCGTTGGGGTAGCTCGTCGCCGTACAACTGTTTCAGGGCGCGGCGTGTCATCAGGTAGGCGCCCGCCACAGTAGGGCAGGAATGGCCCGCCAGTTTCACGACGTCGGTGTAGGAATAGTCGATGATGCCTGCGCTGGCGGCCCCCAGCAGCTCGGACAAGGGGTCTTGCAGCGTGATGGTGGGCACGGTGTCGAAAAAGTCGGGATGGTTCATGATGATTCCATGCGTGGCGCCTTGCGACGCGGATGGAATCACTATAGTGCCATCGCCGGTTTCGCCATCGATAGGCCGGGTCTGCTGTGTGGGCAATGCCGCGGGCACGGCGGCGTGGCCGCTAGGCCTGGTGCAGGAAGTAGATCAGGTCCAGTTCCGGGCAGGTGTAGCCGTAGCGGGTCATTACCGCGCTGATCTGCCCGCGATGGTGCGTGGCGTGGTTGAATGCGTGGGTCAGTGCGCCGGTCCATGGCACGGCTGACGGCCGGCCCGATGTGGCGGTGTAGCGCAGCGTGTCGGCCATGGCGTCCGCCGGCGTGTTGTCGATCAGCGATGCCCAGAGCCCGCCGCGCGCAGCGAGTTGGCGGGCCAGTTCGCCGCGTCGGGCCTCCACTTCCTGGGCCAGGCTGGAAAATGTTTCGAGCACGCCCGCGAAACGTCCGTACCACAATCGGTCGCCCAGCAGCATATGGTTCAAGGTGCCGTGTATGGAATGGAAAAACAGCCCGGCCGGCGCAAAGTAATGTTCGTCCGTCACGGGTTCCAGTTCGCGCAGCAGCCGCGCATTGGCCCAGTCGTGATAGGCGGCCAATGTCTTGAACTGCGAAATAAGTAGCGATTCTGTGTTCATTCTGGTCTATGGTCCAATAGCCGCAAGCAAGCGCTGCGACGCCCATCGTAAGCGATTGCCCTGCAATTGTGAACCGACGCCACCTGGTGCGGCGTCCGACTAAAATGGCTTTTTTCAGTGGAAACATGGCTGTGGGCATGGAAGAGCGTTTAATCGATATCGAGCTGAAGCTGACGGCGCAGGAAGACCTGGTGCTGGAGCTCAACCAGCGGGTATACGAACAGCAAAAGCAGATCGACGAATTGCGCGCGCTGTGCATGGCCCTGGTCAAACGGCTGGGCGAAGCCGCCAGCGAAGGTGCCGCCGATCCCTATGCGGTGGAAAAACCGCCGCATTACTGACATTGATCATGCATACGAATCACGCGGGGTCATGGTCCGAGCTGTTATGGGGCCGTAACGGTTTGCGCTCGCTGGCCCTGGCGGGCGGTGTCGCGGTCCATGCCGTCAATGTGTACATAGTCACCACCATCCTGCCTTCCATCGTCGACGATATCGGAGGCCTTCAGTACTACGCCTGGAACACCACGCTTTTCGTGGTGGCGTCCATCCTGGGATCCGCGCTGTCGCCCAAGTTCCTGGGGCAGCTTGGGCTGCGCGGCGCTTTTCTGTCAGCCATCGCTGTGTTCGCGAGCGGCACGATAGGCTGCGCACTGGCGCCGGCCATGCTGTGGCTGTTGGGCGCGCGCACGGTGCAGGGCCTGGGCGGCGGCTTGCTGCTGGGCCTGAGCTATTCGGCCGTTCGCATGGTCTTCGAAGAGCGGCTGTGGTCCAGGGCCATGGTGCTGGTGTCCAGCATGTGGGGAGTCGCCACGCTTGCGGGGCCGGCGATAGGCGGCATCTTTGCCCAGACGGGGCATTGGCGCCTGGCCTTCTGGTCGGTGGTGCCGATTGCGTCCCTGCTTGCGGTGTTGGTCGCGACCCAGTTGGCGGGTGGCGGGCAACGCGACGGCAAGCGGATACCGCTGCCGCTGGGCAGCATAGTGCTGCTGGCGCTCTCGGTGCTGGTCGTATCGGTCGCCAGTCTGAGCACCAGTGTCGTCTGGAATGCGGCGGGTATCGCACTGGGCCTGTTGACCGCTGTGCTGATTGCAAGAATCGATGAGCGTGCCCAGGTGCGACTGTTTCCCTCTGGCTCGTATTCGGCGCGTACGGCGCTGGGCAGCTTGTACGCCTGCATCTGTTTGCTGAGCATAGGGGTGACGACGGAAATCTATATTCCGTATTTCCTGCAATTGATACATGGCAAAAGCCCGCTGGTGGCAGGTTACTGGACGGCGCTGATGTCGGCGGGCTGGACGTTGGGTTCTTTCGCCAGCTCGGGCCGGTCCAGGGAAGCGGCCGATCGCTTGATGGCGGCGGGCCCCATCGTGTCGGCCGCTTCGCTGCTTGCGCTGGCCTGGCTGATGCCCATGGCCGGCTTGTCGGGGCGCGGCGACACGAACTGGCTGATGGCGCCTTTGCTGGGTGTGGGCGTGGGTGTGGGGCTGTGCTGGCCGAATATGCTGACGCGGGTGTTCAAGGCGGCGCCCAAGGGGCAGGAAAACATAGCCTCGTCGGCGATCACCACCTTGCAGCTTTATGCGATGGCCATGGGCGCGGCCCTGGCCGGCATGATCACCAATGCGGCCGGGTTCACCGAGCCTGGAGGCGAGCAGGGGGCGCGGCAGGCCGCGCTTGCCTTGTTTGCGGTGTTTGCCTGCGCGCCGGGACTGGCGGGACTGATGAGCCGGGGAGCTCGCCGCGCCGCCTAGACGGCGTGGGCCCTACTTGGGCAGCCGGAAGAGCTCGGGGTCGGGGCCGTCGCGGCCGTCGGGCCGGTCGAGCAGGGTAATGGCGGCCATGTCGTCGGCGTCGAGCACGAAATCGAACACATGGAAGTTTTCCCGCAGCCGGCTGGGGGTGACGGACTTGGGGATGACCATATTGCCCAACTGCGTGTGCCAGCGGATCATGACCTGGGCGACCGACCGGCCATGCTTCTTGGCAATGGCGACCAGCCGCGGGTTATCCCATAGCTTGCCGCGCCCGAGCGGGCTCCAGGCTTCGGTGATGATGTCGTGTTCGGCATGGAACTCGCGCAGCTCGGCTTGCTGGAAGTCGGCGTGCAGCTCGATCTGGTTGACCACCGGCAGCACGCCGGTCTTGTCCAGCAGCTTTTGCAGGTGGTTGATATTGAAATTGGACACGCCTATGGACTTCGCCCGGCCCTCGTCCCGCAGCTGGATCATGGTTTCCCATGCATCGACGTAAAGCCCGACCTTGGGGACGGGCCAATGGATGAGGTAGAGGTCCACGTAGTCCAGGCCCAGCTTTTCCAGGCTTTCCTCGAAAGCCGCTTTGGATGTATCGTGGCCGTGCCGGTCGTTCCAGAGCTTGGTGGTGATGAACAGGTCTTCGCGCTTGACGCCTGACTGCGCGATGCCGCGACCCACACCTTCTTCGTTGCCGTAGATGGCGGCGGTATCGATGGACCGATAGCCGATCTCGATGGCCGTGCTTACGGTGCTTGCCGCGATGTCGTTTTCGACCTGCCAGACGCCCAGCCCAAGCTGGGGGGCGCTGCGGCCATCGTGAAACGTAACGGTGTTTTGAGTTGTAGCCATTTGGTGCCCCTCCGTAGACATCGCGTTCGTTGGATTTGTCCTTTTCTGTAATCTAGCCGATTATACGGTTGTTGCGCCGCAGTAAAGCTTCATTTGGTTTCAGGCCTCAGGGTTATTCAGGAAGAGTGGGAGAAAGAAAATGAGTGTTCACAGCCAGGCCAAGCGGATTAGCGTGCCCCAGTTGATGGCGTACAAGGGCCAGCGGAAAATAGCCGCCCTGACGGCCTATACGGCCCCATTCGCCAGGTTGCTGGATGACGCCCTGGACATGATCCTCATCGGGGATTCCACGGCAATGGTGGGCTACGGCCTGCCCAACACCTTGTCGATCACGGCCGACACGCTGGCCGCCCACGCCGCGGCGGTGGTGCGTTCGACCAGCCATGCCTGCATCATTGTCGACATGCCTTTCGGCAGCTATCAGGAATCGCCCCAGCAGGCTTTCGCCAATGCGGCGCGCATGCTGGGCGCCAGCGGCGCCGACGGGATCAAGATGGAAGGGGGCGTCGCCATGGCGGAGACCACGCGCTTCCTGGTTGAGCGCGGCATTCCCGTGCTGGCGCATGTGGGCTTGATGCCTCAATACGTCAATACCATGGGCGGCTTCAAGGCGCAGGGCATGACGGACGAGTCGGCCGAACGCATCTTGCGGGACGCGGTGGCGCATGAGCAGGCGGGCGCCTTCGCCGTCGTGCTGGAGGGCGTGGCCGAGGCGCTTGGACGGCGCATCACCGAGACCCTGTCCGTGCCCACCATCGGAATCGGCGCTTCGCCGGCCTGCGACGGGCAGATATTGGTTACCGAAGACATCCTGGGTTTAAGCGGCGACCGGATTCCCAAATTCGCCAAGCGGTTTGCCGACGTCGGCGCCGTGGTGCGCGGCGCCGCCGAAACGTATGCCGCCGAAGTCCGGCAGGGGGAGTTCCCGGGACTGGAGCATTGTTTCGGCGTAAAGAAGTAAACAGCGTGCGGATATTGCCATTCAACGGCCGAATGGTTACATTTGGTAAATGTATAATTTGCACGATACCCGGCGCAATCGGGCTGTCCGCGTTCTTTCAGGCGTCCAATAATGGAAATACGTCAACTCGAAGCCTTTGCCGCTGTGTTCTCCGCAGGAAGCGTAACGGCTGCCGGACGCTTGCTGGACCGCTCCCAGCCCATGGTCAGCCGGCAAATCCAGGATCTGGAACAAGAGCTTGGGTTCATGCTGTTCACGCGCACGCGGCCGCAGGTCACCCTGACCGAACAGGGGCGCGAGTTCTACGAAGAGGTCCGCAACGTCCTCGCCGGCCTGCAGCAGCTGGACAGCCGTTCGCGCGAAATCGCTCGCGGCCAGAGCCGCCCGCTGCGGGTCGCGGCAACATATTCATTGGGCTCCAGCCTGCTGCCCGCCACCATAGGCATGCTCGAACGCAGTCGGCCGGTGTTCGAGTACAAGCTGTACATCGAAACCTACCAATCGTCGGAGATCGTTCAGGCCGTGGCCGACGGGCAGGCCGATATCGGCGTGATCAGCATGCCCATCGACTTGGGGCGCTGCGAGCTTATGTGGTCGGGGCAGGCGCCCTGCGTGCTGGCGCTGCCCGACGATCACCCGCTGGCGGCCGGTTCCGTGGTCCGCCTGAACGAATTGGGCGACAACACCGTCGTTACCATGTCGAACCGCACGGGCTTGCGGCATCGCCTTTCAACGGCGCTCTTGAACAACAACCCCACTGCCAAGCCAAGGCGCCAGATCGAAATCACTTCGTCGCTGAGCGCCCTGATGATGGTGCACGCGGGCGTGGGCCTGGCGCTGGTCGATCCGCTGACCGCCACCACCATGTCGCCGCCGGGCGTGGTGTTTCGCGGCATCGACCGATACGTGCCTTACATGATGGGCGTCATCAAGCATCGCGGCCGGACCCTGCCCGACGAGGGGCATCGCCTGGTCCAGGCCATGTGGGACTACGCCAGCGCCAATGTGCCGCGTTTTGTGGCGGGCGACCCCAGCGGTCTGCCCAAAGATGTCGATCCCTTCCAGCCCAAGCCCGACAAGGATGCCGCCTAAGCCGGCTTCCGGCGTGCCCGCATCGTTTTGATTTCTCTACGCTTCCCTACATAAATGACTGATACATCCTCTATTCCCCCAGTGCAGGGGCTGGAGGCGCTTGAGCGCCGTCTCGCCCAGGATCTCGTCTGGCTGGATCTTCCCGCCAAGCCATGGGTGCCGCAAGCATCGATAGACGGGCAGGAGTTGCTGGACGTGGCCATCATCGGCGGCGGCATGGCGGGCCTGGCAGCGGCTGCCGCGCTGGGCCACAAAGGCATGCGGGCGCGGATATTCGATGCCGCGCCGCAAGGCTTCGAAGGCCCTTGGGCCAGGACGGCGCGCATGGAAACGCTGCGCTCGCCCAAGCAGCTTACCGGCCCCGCGCTGGGTTTTCCCGCGCTGACCTTCAGGGCCTGGTTCGAAGCGCAATTCGGTTCGCAGGAATGGAGCCGCCTGGACAAGATCCCGCGCCTGCAATGGATGGACTATTTGCGCTGGTACCGTCGCGTGCTGAATATCGACGTGCGCAACGAACATCATGTGACGGACCTGATTCCCCACGCTGATCATGTGGAACTCAGCATTTCCGCGCCTCAGGGCCGGATCGCGGTATATGCGCGCCGCGTCGTCCTGGCCACCGGCCGCGACGGCCTGGGGGGCGCGACCATTCCGGATTTCGTCGCCGGCCTGTCGCGCCGCTGGTGGGCGCACTCTTCCGACGACATGGACTATGCGTCCTTGCGCGGCTTGCGGGTCGGGGTGGTGGGGGCCGGCGCCTCGGCCATGGACAGCGCGGGAACGGCGCTGGAGAACGGGGCGGCCAGCGTGGACTTGCTCATACGTCGGCCCGACCTGCCGCGCGTCAACAAAAGCAAGGGCGCGGGCAATCCCGGCTACACCCACGGGTTCGTCAATCTGCCTGACGAATGGAAGTGGCGCTTGCGGCATTACATCAATGTGGAACAGGTGCCGCCGCCGCGCGCCAGCGTGCTGCGCGTGTCGCGGCACGAGAATGCGCGTTTCAACCTGGGAGCCCCGGTGCTTCAGGTCCGCGAGCAGGACGGCGAGTTGCGCGTTGCCACACCCAAGAAGGAATTCGCCCTGGACTTCCTGATATTGTCGACGGGCTTCGGCATAGACTGGACATACCGGCCCGAGTACGCCCGGATCGCCCCGCATCTACGTGTCTGGTCGGATCGCTACGTGCCGCAAGAAGGCGGCGACGACCGGGAGTTGCGCGATTCGCCCGACTTGGGGCCGGCCTTCGAGTTCCAGGAAAAGAGCCCCGGTGAACTGCCCGGCTTGTCCCGCGTCCATTGCTTTTGCTACCCTTCCACACTGACGCACGGAACGGTATCGGGCGATATCCCCGCCGTCAGCGACGGAGCCGAACGCCTGTCCAAGGGCATCGCCAGCCTGCTGTACGTCGAGAATATCGATGCCCACTTCGTCCAGTTGCAGGCTTACGACGAGCCGGAGATATTCGGCGATGAATGGACGCCCGCCTGATCCGGCGTCCGCAGTTTCAGGAAAGGAAGTTTATGAACCACACCAACCCTACAGCGGCCGGCACTCAGCCGGGCTCCACCGACGCGGTGGACGCGATCGTGGGCTTGACGCCCTCTGATCCCTTGCATGCCGTGCGCCATGCGCGGCACAAGGTCGTGCACGCCACGCAGGGCAGCTACGATTTGTTCTTCGACCCCGCCAGTCAGGGCCTGCCGATACAAGAGCGCCTGCTGGTGGCCTGGCATGCCAGCCTGCTGTCGCGTTCCGACGCCCTGGCACGACACTACCGCGATGCCCTTGACGCCTACACGATCGATGCCGCAACCTTGAGCGCCATCGAAGGCGGGCAAATCGACAGCCTGCCGCCGTCGCGTTTGCGCGCCATGCTTATCTTCACCCGGAAGCTGATCCTCAAGCCCATCGAGGGCGACAAAGCGGCGCTGGAGCAATTGCGCGATGCGGGCATGGCTACCGCCGATATCGTGACCCTGGCGCAATTGGTGGCATTTCTGTCGTATCAAATCCGTCTGGTGGCCGGGCTTGCGGCCATGAAGGCATTGGAGTCGCTATGAGCGCCATCATTGAAAACAAAGGCTATACCAACGACACGCTGGACTGGCGCGCTTGGCTGGATGTGGTCGACCCCGAGAACTGCACGCCGGAGCAGACCGAGGTGCTGGAAATGAGCCACCCCAAGGCCAAGGTGTCCGACTACTATCTTTTCCTGGTGCATCAGCCGGCCATCCTCAAGCAGCGCTCCGAAGCGTTCAACGCCATCATGTACGCGCCCGGCGGTTTGCCCCGGGCCGAGCGCGAACTGGGCTCGCTGGTGGTGTCGCGCATAAACGGTTGCGTGTATTGCGCTTCGGTCCATGCGCAGCGTTTCGAGCAACTGGCCAAGCGCAACGACACCGTTGCGCAGGTGTTCGAGGACCCGCGCAGCGCCGGAACCACCGAGCGTGAAAAAGCCATCGCGCAGTTCTCCATACGCCTGACCGAAGAGCCGCAAAACCTGGGCCCCGACGATATCCAGGCGCTCAAGGACGTGGGCATGGAGTCGGCCGAGATACTCGACCTGCTGCATGCGGGGGCCATCTTTGCGTGGGCCAACCGTCTTATGCTGAATCTGGGCGAGCCGGTGTTTCCCGATAGGCCGGCCTGAGGCCGTCAGTCGTCCAACTGGCCCAGTATCTGCACGCCGGCGTGCGCGCCGAAGCGCTCGCAGGCCTTGTTCAGGCGCTGGACGGCGAAATCAAGGAACTGCGAGGGCCGCTGCTGCAGCTCAGCCTCGGCTTGCGCCAGGCGCAAGTCCTTGCGCAGCAGCCCCAGCGTGAAGGTGATCTCGCCGCTGCCGGCCATCATTCGTTCGGCATACGAATTGAACAAGAGGCCCGAGGCCGTGCCGGCGCCCAGCGCGCCGGTAAGCAGTTCGGTATCGAAATGGCTGCCTCGGGCCAGCGCCATGCCGTTTGCCAGGCCCAGGAAGGTGCCGGCGATGATGGTCTGGTTGACGAGCTTCATGCGGTAGCCCGAGCCGGCCGCGCCGCAGTGGACGGCGCGCTGACCCAGTTGCGCGAGCAAGGCCGCGCCGCGCTGGACGTCTTCGACATCGCCGCCCACGAAGTGGGTCAGCGTGCCTTTGGCCGCGCCGGCCACGCCGCCGGTGACGGGCGCGTCCAGGAAGCGGGCGCCACGCTGGTCCAGCGCCTGGCGGATGTCGGCCGCAACCCCGGGGGCCGCCGTGGTCATGTCGATGAACAGGGTGTCGGGCTGTACGCCTTGCGCCATGCCTTGGTAGACGCTTTCGACGTCGCGCGTTTCACCCAGTATGGTGAAGACCGTGCGCGCCCTTTGGGCCAGCTCGATGAGGTCGGTGGCGATCTGCGCGCCACGCTGGCGCAGGGCCAGGGTCTGTTGCGGGTTGCGCGCCCAGACGTGCAGGGAATATCCGGCGCCCAACAGGCGCTCGGCCATGGGCAGACCCATTTTTCCCAGGCCTATCCATCCGATGGTGTCTTGCATGCTGGCTCCTTGCTTGAATGCCCGGCGATCCTAGGTTGGCAAACCATTGTAGTGGGCGCCTGGACTTACGCCAATGGCTGCGCCTATTGAAGCCGGATATCGGCGCCGGCCACCACGCCGCGCCATTTCTTCAAGGAGGCGGCCAGCGCGTCGTCCAGGTTCTGCGGAGTACCGCCCAGCGCGACGGCGCCCATGCCGGCCAGTTTCTGGTCCAGGCTCGGATCGCGCAGCGCATCATTCAGTGCCTGGTTGGCGAGCTCGATGATTTCCTGAGGCGTGTCCTTGGGCGCCAGCAGGGCAAGCCAATGCGAGGACAGCATGCGGGGGTGGCCCTGTTCGGCCATGGTCGGCACGTCGGGCAAGACGCTGGAGCGCGTCTTGGCCATGATGCCCAGCGCCCTGACCTTGCCGGTCTTGATCTGGCTTTGGATGCCGGGGATCAGGGGGAACATGGATTGGATTTCGCCCGACACCAGATTGTTGACGGCCAGTTCCGAAGAGCTGTAGGGGATGTGCACCATATTGGCATCGATATCGTTCATGTACAGTTGGCCGGCCAGATGCGTGGAACTGCCGTGGCCGTTGGAGCCGAAATTGATTTCGCCGGGGTGCGTCTTGACGTACTCGTCGAACTCGGCCAGGGTATGCACGGGCAGTCGGCTATTGACGACCAGGATGTTGGGAATGTCAGCGACCAGCCCGATGGCCTGGAAGCTTTTCTGCGGGTCGAAAGGCAGCTCTTTGAAGAGGCTGGGGTTGACCGCCAGGGTATTGGAGCCCGACAGCAGCAGACGCGTTCCGTCGGCCGGCGCCGCGGCCACCGTGCCGGCGCCGGCATTGCCGTTGATGCCGTATTGGTTCGTGATGGCGAACCTGCCGCCCAGGCTGCCGCCGTTCAGGCGTTCCACGACCATGCGGGCGATGGCGTCGTCGATGCTGCCCACGGGCGCCGTGACAACAAGCTGTACCGGTTGGTCGACGGGCGGCCAGACGCCCTGCGCCAGGGCCGTCGAAGCCAGAGCCAAAGCCAATGCAGTGGCCCCTGCCAGGCGTGTGCAGATTCTATGCATGGTGTGGTTCATACAAGGCACTTGATGCCGATGCTTGCAGGAATTCGGAGTATCGAAGTGTACTGTAATGTGTCGATGGTGTACCGGGGAATGATGGATATGCCGTCGATGACGACATACTATATCTTCCACCCGGAGGGATGGACGGTGGATGGGACCAAGCCATGCGATGGCGCGCGGCGGCATCCTCGTAAGGAATTAGCATGAATCAATTGTTCGTGGAAATGGACGGCATGGGCTTGCCGGTGTTGGCCGCACTGGCCGCCGTGGCCGGCTTCATCGTGGCGGCCTTGTATTACAGGCGTATCCTGGCGCAGGTCCGCGCGAGCCTGGACGAGGTTTGCAAGCAGGCCGAGCAGCGCGGCGAAATGCTGACCGGGCAGCGCGCGGAGCTGGACGAAGCCAAAAGCCGGGCGATAGCTGTGGAAGCCGAGAAAGCTCATATCGACCGCCAGCTTGCGCGCAGCGAGTCCACCGTGCAGGGCCTGCAAGAGCGTCTGGAGGACATCCGTTTGCGCATGGCCGCCAAAGAATCAGACTACCAGCTTATGGCGCAGCGTCATGCGGAGCTGGATAAAGAGCTGGTCCAACTGCGGGCCGTGCATGCCGAAAGGCTGGCCAGCTTCCAGGAAATGAAATCCGGCTTCGAGCATACCCGCGAGCAGCTCAAGACGGAATTCCAGAACCTGGCCAATCAGATACTGGAGGAAAAAGGCAAGACCTTTGCGCAGACCAGCCAGAGCTCCCTGGACGCCCTGCTCAAGCCTTTTCGCGAGCAGATCAGCGGCTTCCAGCAGCGCGTGAACCAGGTTCACGACGAAACCCTGCGCGGCAACGTATCGCTGGGCTCGGAGATCAAGCGCGTGCTGGACGTCGGTCTGAAGATAAGCGCCGAAGCCAACACCCTGGCCACCGCCCTTAAAGGCGACAAGAAGACGACCGGCAACTGGGGCGAAGTACAGCTGGAGCGCACCCTGCAACTGGCCGGTCTGGCCAAGGGCGATCATTACGAATCCCAGCCCCGCTTCAAGGACGAGCAGGGCAACAGCCGCCAGCCGGACTTCGTGGTCAAGCTGCCCGACGGGAAGCATATCGTGATCGACAGCAAGGTATCGCTGGTGGACTATGACCGAGCCATCGCGGCCGAGACCGACGAGCAATTGCGCGAGGCTCTGGACGCGCACGTAAAGGCCGTGCGCATCCATATCGACGACCTGGCAAGAAAAGACTACAGCAACCTGATCGGCATGCGCAGCCCCAGCTTCGTCCTGATGTTCATGCCCATCGAGCCGGCCTACATCGAGGCCATGAAGCACAATCGGGACCTGTTCGACTACGGCTACCAGCGCAATGTCGTGCTGGTGTCGCACACCACGCTGATGCCCATCCTGAAGACGGTGGCCAATTTGTGGATGGTGGCGCGCAGCAACGAGCAGGCGCACGAGCTCAGCGCCCGGGCCGGCGAGATCTACAACCAGGTCGTGGTGGTGGCCGAACGCCTGAAGAAGCTGGGCGACACCCTGGACACCGTCAGCCGGCACTACAACAGCACGGTCACTGCCGTGGCCGGCCAGCAAGGTCTGTACGGCAAGGCTGTGCGCTTTGGCGAGCTGTCGTCCAAAGCCAACCGGACCATGCCGACGCTTGCGCCGCTGCATGCGGATTTCGAGGGTGAAAGGCTGGAGCTGATCGCCGGCGAGGCGGCAAGGGAATCCGACCGGGCCGAGGGCGAAAGCGAGGCTAGGGAAAGCGGAGGTTGAGGCGGTTGGGCCGGGTCCGCCCATGCAAGCAAACCGCCTGACGCGGTAAGCTGTAGGTTTTACAAGACACGTATCAGGACCAGAAACCGTATGACATCCGACAGCAAGACTCCGTTGCTTATCAACAACCCATTTCTGGAGTGGATGGGCGTTACCCTGGTGGAATGGTCGGCCGGCTATGCCGAGATGCACCTTCCGATGTCGGCCCAGTTGGGAAACCGCTCCGGAAGGGTGCATGGCGGGGTCATATGCACTTTGCTGGATTCGGTGTCGGGCTATAGCGGCTTGTACACGCCGCCGGGCGAGCCGCCGGCGCGCAGCCTGACCTTGTCGCTGACCACCAATTTCATCGGCAGCGGCGAGGGCGAGGTTCTGGTGGCCAAGGGCTATACCGAGCGTAAGGGGCGCAGCATATTCTTCACCCGCGCCGAGGTCTTGCTGGACAACGACATGCTGCTGGCGACGGCTGTGGGGACGTTCAAGTATTCCAGGCTCAAGTAAGGGCGTTTCCGAAAAGGACGGCTAGCCATAAAAAACGGGCGGCTCCCCATGGGAGGCCGCCCGTTGCCATGACCATTACGCCTATTGCAGCTTCACGCCCGCGGCCTTGACGACTTCGGCCCATTTTGCGCGGTTGCTGTGTACGGTCTCGCGGAATTTTTCCGGCGAGGAGATATGTATGGTGTTACCCGTGGAGGTCAGGCGTTTGACCACCTCGGGGTCTTGCAGGGCCTTGGTGGCGGCGGCGTTGATTTTCTGTACCAGCGCCGGGTCCATGCCCTTGGGCCCGAAAAGCCCGAACCAGATGAAGCTGTCGAAGCCCGGTATGGCTTTTTCGGAAATGGTCGGCACATCCTTCACGACGTCGATGCGCTTGGTGGTCGAGACACCCAGCAGGCGCACGGTTCCGGCCTTGTACTGGCCCAGCACCGTTTGCACCTGGTTGAAAATGCAGCAGGTTTCGCCCTTGACCACCGATTGCAGCGCTTCGGGGCCACCCTTGTAGGGGACGTGCACCATTTTCAGCCCTGCGCGGGCATTGAACTCTTCGAATGCCAGCTGCGTCCCGGTACCGACTCCGGTGGAGGCGAAATAGTATTTATTGGGGTTGGCCTTGACCTCGGCGATGAAGTCTTCCACGGTGGCGACGTCGATGACCTTGGGGTTGATGGTCAGCACGTTGGACACGTCGATCAGCGGCGCGATGGGTGTGAAGTCCGCTTCGACGTCGAAGGGCAGGTCTTTATAGATGGCCGGGTTGATGCCGTGCGTGGCGGCGGTGCCCAGCAATATGGTGTAGCCGTCGGGCTTGGCGCGAGCCACAGCGGCCGATGCCAGGTTGCCGCCCGCTCCCGAACGGTAGTCGATGACCACGGGCACGCCCAGGGCTTGCTGCAGGGGCTCCTGGATGCTGCGGGCGATGACGTCGACGCCCGACCCAGCGGGAAAGCCCATCAGCATGGTGATGGAGTGCTCGGGCCATTCATTGGCCTGGCTAGGGGCGGCCGCCAGCAGGGCAGCGCCCAATACGGCGCTCTTGAGCAGGGTGGGCAGGGAGCGGAATAGGGATCGGATGTCGGCGGTCATGCTGTATGGAATGGTTGCGGGTAAATCGATAAATTACCAGTGGCTGCATAAAACAACTACGACTTATAAGGAACTTGTATATAGCTTACGCTTATAAAGCGCGGGATTGCAAGGCTCCATTTCCCGGGGACTATCCGGCCGACCGCGGCCGCCACGGCATGTCGCTTGCTTTCTTCTGGGCGGCGGGGCCTGGGTTCAAGCCGACGATGAGTCCAGCCATTGTGCAATCGGTATGGGCAGCGCGAACAGGTAGCCTTGCATGGCGTCGCAGTTGATGGCGGTAAGAAAGTCCGCCTGCTCGCGAGTTTCGACGCCTTCGGCCACCACGCGCAGCCCAAGTTGCTTGGCCATGGCCAGTATCAGCTTCACGATGGCCGAGTTATCGGGGTCGCCCGGCATATCGTGTATGAAGCTTCTATCTATTTTCAGCTCATACAAGGGCAGCCGCTTCAGATAGGTTAGGTTGGAGTAGCCCGTGCCGAAATCGTCTATCGAGAATCGGATGCCCAGGTCGGATAGTTCCGCCATGCGGTCGATGGCGCCCTGCAAGTCCTCGATGAGGATGCCTTCGGTGACTTCGAAGATGAGGCGGTGGGCCGGCGCGCCCGATTCCAGGACGATCTCGCGCACGCGACTGACGAAATCGTGCTGGCGGAACTGGCGTGGGCTGATATTGATCGATAGCGGATAGGGCTTGTTGGATTGGTCCATGCGCAGCAGCGTGTCGCAGGCCTGCTGCAGCGCCCAGTCGCCAAGCCGCAGGATGACGCCGGTTTCCTCGGCAATCGGAATGAAGCGCGAGGGGGGGATTTTCCCGCGCACGGGGTGGTTCCAGCGGGTCAGCAGCTCGACGCCGACGATCCGGCCGTCCAGGCCATATTGCGTCTGGGCATACAGGCCCAACTGATCGGTGCCTATGGCCAGCGACAGATCGTGTTCCAGGGCCAGCCTTTCCTCGATTTCGGCCTGCATGCTGGTTTCGTAGAAGGCCACCCGGTTGCGTCCCGATTCCTTGGCGCGGTACATGGCCGTATCGGCTTCGCGCAGCACGTCGTCGGTGGATTTGCCGTCGGGGCGCAAAAGGGTGACGCCTATGCTGCCACCGGAGAAATAGGGCTGGCCGCCGACGATCAGGGGAGGCTCCAGCGCGGCGCGGACGCTTTCGGCGGTGGTGATGGCGATGCGTGCGCTTTCGTCCTGGTTGCGGCCGAAGTGGTCGAGCAAGATGACGAACTCGTCGCCGCCTATGCGGGCAACCGTGTCGACGCCGCGCACCATGTCTTTCAGGCGCTGGGCGACGCCGCAGAGCACGGCGTCGCCGACAACGTGCCCCCGGGCGTCATTGATGCGCTTGAAGTTGTCCAGGTCGACGAACAGCAGGGCGCCGACACCGGCACCGCGGCGTACGGCCTCCAGGGCGTGCGCCATGCGCTCCAGAAGCAGGCGGCGGTTGGGCAGCTCGGTCAGGGGGTCGTAATAGGCCAGCCGGTGCGCGGCGGCCTGGGCCAGCTTGTGGTTGGTGATGTTGGTGGAGATGCCGCAAAGCGCTTCGACCTTGCCGCGCGCGTCGCGCAGGGGAATCTTGATGGAAAGAAAGGTCTCGGCGCCGTTGCCGTCCGGATTGGACACCTCTTCTTCCAAGGCCACACGTTCGCCGTTGTTGATGACACGCAGATCATTCCGGCGTATCTGGGTGAGGTCGGCTTCCTTGATGAATTCATCGTCCCGGCGGCCGACCAGGTCGGGTCCATGCAGGCCGAAGAACTGGCACAGCTTGTGGTTCCCGTAGCGGTATTTCAGCTGCCGGTCCTTGATGTAGATATGAGCGTCGACGCTGTCCAGTATGGTGCTCAGCCGGTTCTCGCTGGCTCGCAAGTGCCGGGTTTGGCGGTGGACTTGCGTCTTGAACAGGGCCGCCAGGCCCAGCGCCAGCATCAGCAGCAGCCCCAATGACCCCAAGGCCCACCAGAAGGACAGGGGAACGACGGCCGACGGCGTGATCCGGCCCCAGCGCTGCAGGATATCGAAGTACACCGATTCGGGGTCGCCCTGCCATGTGGCCAGATTGCGGTCCACGGCACGCAGCAAGTCCTGGTTCCTGCCTTTCCTGGTGGCGTAGAACAACTGCGACGGCTGGAACATCAGCGGCGCGGCCACCAGGCCCGCTTCGTTCGCGTGCAGCTCGCCGTAATAATAGTTGGCGGCCACGGCGTCGGCCTGGTTGTCGGCGACCATGGCGAAGCCGTCTTTCAGGTTGGCAACGTCGATAAGCTGCGCCTCGATGCCGGTGCCGCCCGCCAGTGAGGCAAGGTAGTCGCTTTGTCGGGATCCGGCCAGCGACACGATGCGTTTGCCTTGCAGGTCGGCCACCGAAGTGATGCGCTCGCCCGGGCCTTGATACATCTGCGACCAACTATGCAGGGATGGGATTTGGTGGAAGTCGTAGAGTTCGCGGTGGTCGATGGAGCCGGGTACATCCGGCACGATGTCGATGCGGCCTTCGCGCAGGTCGGCCAGGCAGTCGCTCCATTCGCAAGGCAAGGGGATCAGGGTCCATTTTTCGATATCGGCGACGGCGACCAGCAGTTCGCCCAGGATGCCGCTGGGCTGGCCCTTGTCCATGTAAAGCTCGGGCGCATTTTCGAAGATGCCCACCCGGACCTGGCGCGGCTGCGCATGGGCGGAAACGCTGCTTAGCGTGCAAGCTATGAGCAGGAGCGTCGTGTTGCGCAACGCCCACCACCATGGGCACCGTGTTCGGGTATTCATACGCCGCTCGTGCGTGATGGTAAGTCAGGCAAAACCATGTTTTACGAGTAGATAATGAAACAAATTGATAACTAAAGCGAATATCAGTTGCATCGTAGAAGCGGATGTTTTGTTCGTCAAGCATATATACATGGAGCAAGAATTCCGCTCTTTTATGTCTGGAAGACTACGACATCCATTGAAACTAGGGCAAACCCCGATGAAAACATTTGTTTTAAATTTTCCAGCCGATGTAGCATGTGTTTTTTCCAGTTTTGATTTTCAGCTTTCTTTCAGCCCATGACAGTTGTGCCCGCCGCACCCCAGGAGCGCCTTATGGCGATATTCGCGCAGCTCACGCCCGAGCTGCAGCGGGCTGCGCGCTGGGTCAGCGGTCATCCGGCCGAAGTGGGGCTATGGTCCATGCGGCGCCAGGCCCAGGCTTTGTCGGTTTCGCCCGCGACCATGTTGCGCCTGGCGCGGGCCGCCGGCTATGCCAGCTACGATAGCTTTCGCGCCCCTTTTCAGCAGGCATTGGCCAGCGGCGGTTATGGCTTGCGCCAGCGGGCCGCCAAATTGCAGGCGGCCGGCGGCCAGAAGGGGACGCTGCCGGCACATGACGTTTTGGCCAGTTTGCAGAGCCGGGCGGTGCAATCCGCCTGTACCTTGAATACGCCCGGGCAGTTCGATGCCGCCGTCAAGGCCATGGCCGGTGCCAGGCTGGTGGGTTTTCTGGGGGCGCGGTCCAGCTTCGGTACGGCCTTCCAGGTGCACTATGCCTATCAACTGGCCCAGCGCAACGGCGTGCTGCTCGACGGCGCGGGCGCGACACTGGACGAGCAGGCGGACTTGCTGGGTCGGGACGATGTGCTCATTGCCATCGGGCAGGCGCCGTACTCGACCCCAACGGTGCGGGTGGCCGGCGTAGCGGCGCGCCGGGGCGTGACGCTTATCGCCCTGACTGACGATACCCTGTCGCCGCTGGCCCTGAATGCGAAGCATGTTTTGTTGTTCCAATCGGAATCCAGCGCGGGGGCGGGTTCGCGCAAGGGACCCGGGTCCTTCTTCCACACCATGGCGGGGCCTTTGGCCTTGGCCGAACACCTGGTCGCCCGTTTTGCCGCGCGTGGCGGCAAGGCGGTGCTGAATCGCCTGGATGAAGTCGAATCGCGCTTGCGCGATGAATTGGCCTACTGGACGCCGCGAGGCGAGGGTCAATGAGGGCGCCCGACTTGCGGCGCAAGGGTTTTTCGTCCGCGCGGCGGTATTCGCCGGCGCGGAACAGAGTTATCGCGGATGCTTGTACACCTTGGCAGGCATACGCGCAGTCACCGGTGATCAGCCGGAAATAAAAAGCGGGGAAACCCCAAGGAGATCTCGTCATGCAGAAATTTACAGCCTCCATTTTCACCAAACGCCTGGCCATGACGGCCGGGGCGGCGGCCATGTTCGCCGCGCTGGCGTCCCCTCTGCCTGCCGTTGCGCAGCAAAAGTTCGTCAGCATCGGCACCGGCGGTGTGACCGGCGTTTATTATGCGGCCGGCGGCGCCATCTGCCGCCTGGTGAACAAGGATCGCGCCAAGCACGGCGTGCGCTGCTCGGTGGAATCCACCGGCGGTTCGGTGTTCAACGTGAACACCATCAAGGCGGGCGAGCTGGACCTGGGCGTGGTGCAGTCCGACGTGGGCTTCAATGCCTATAACGGCGCGGGCCAGTTCAAGGATGCGGGCGCCTACAAGAAGCTGCGTTCGGTGTTCTCCATCCACCCCGAGCCCTTCACCTACGTGGTCCGCAAGGACGGCAACATCAAGTCCTTCGACGATCTGAAGGGCAAGCGCTTCAACGTCGGCAACCCGGGTTCGGGCACGCGCGCGTCCATGGAGCAGTTCCTGAAGGCCAAGGGCGTCGACCTCAGCTACTTCTCGCTGGCTTCCGAACTGCGCCCCGACGAGCACGGCCCCGCCTTGTGCGACGGCAAGATCGACGGCTTCATGTACGGCGTGGGCCACCCCTCGGCCAACATCCAGGACCCCACCACCACCTGCGGCGCGCAACTGATGTCGCTGACCGGCCCGGTGGTGGACAAGCTGGTGGCGGACAACCCCTACTACGCCAAGGCGACCATTCCCGCCGGCCTGTATCCGAACAACCCGCAAGAAACCAATACCTATGGCGTGCTGGCCACTTTCGTGACTTCGGCCGACGTGCCTGAGCAAACGGTATATCTGATCGTTAAGGCTGTGTTCGACAACTTCGAAGACTTCAAGAAGCTGCATCCCGCCTTTGGGCATCTGGTTGCCAAGGACATGGTCAAGAACGGCCTGTCGGCTCCGCTGCATCCGGGCGCTGAAAAGTACTTCAAGGAAAAAGGCTTGATGTAAGCCGAATGCCGCGCTCCCTGGGGGCGCGGCGACAGCATAATGCATGACCGGGCGGCCACAAGCCGCCCGTGTCGGTGCGACAATCCAACCGCCTTCGCGGCGCGTTGTCTGGTTGATGGAAACACAATAGGAATCAAGCATGGGCACGACATCCCTGCCGTCCGCTGCCGCGCAGCAGACCAATGCCGAGCTGGAACAACTGGTTGCCGACGTCGATCGCGGCGGGCGCAACGTGGGGGGAATCGCCGGGGCGGTTCTTTTCTGCGGCGCCATCGCCTGGTCGCTGTTCCAGCTATGGTATGCCTCGCCGCTGCCGTTCGCATTCAGCTTCGGCATCTTCAACGACACCGAGGCACGCGCCTTGCACCTGGGCATCGCCATGTTCCTGGGCTATCTGGCCTATCCGGCGCGCAAGAGCTCTCCGCGCGACACAATGCCCTGGTTCGACTGGGTCTTTGCGCTGATTGCCGGCTTCTGCGGTGCCTACCTGTTCCTGTTCTATAAAGAGCTGGCCACCCGTCCGGGCATACCCACGGCGCTGGACATCATGGTGGCGTCAGCGGGTCTGCTGCTTTTGCTTGAGGTGACGCGGCGCGCGTTGGGCGCGCCCATGGCCGTGTTGGGCGCGATCTTCGTCATGTACGCCTTCCTGGGGCCCTGGCTGCCCGATGCGCTGGCCCATCGCGGCGCGTCCATCGAGCGCCTGATGTCGCACATGTGGCTGACGACCGAAGGCGTCTACGGTGTGGCGCTGGGTGTATCGGTGTCCTATATTTTCATTTTTGTCCTGCTCGGCTCGCTGCTTGACCGCTGCGGGGCCGGCAATTACATGATGCAGGTCTCGTTCGCCCTGTTGGGACACTTGCGCGGCGGTCCCGCCAAGGTGGCGGTGGTGTCCTCGGCGGTGAACGGCATCGTCTCGGCGTCGTCGGTGGCCAACGTGGTGACCGGTGGCATATTCACCATTCCGCTCATGAAGAAGGCCGGCTACGGCGGCATACGCGCCGGCGCCATCGAGACCGCGTCGTCGGTCAATGGGCAGATCATGCCGCCCGTCATGGGCGCGGCCGCTTTCCTGATGATCGAGTACGTGGGCATACCGTATACCGACATCATCCGGCATGCCTTGTTGCCTGCCAGTATTTCCTATATTGCCCTGTTCTACATCGTCCACCTCGAAGCCCTGCAACTGGGCATACAGCCGATGATGTCGGCGGGCAAGCCGCGCACCCTGCTGCAGAAGATGGCCGGCTGGGGCATGGGGATAGCGGGTTCATTGGTGGTCATGGGACTGGTTTACTGGATAGGCGTGGGCGTGCAGGCGGTGGCCGGCGCCGCGGCCATCTGGATACTATGCGCCCTGCTGGCTGCCCTGTATCTTTGGCTGCTGCGCGTATCGGCGGCGCATCCCGACCTGCCCACGGAAATCAGCATTACCAACCCCACCCGCCCCGAGGCCTGGCCCACGGTGCGATCGGGGCTTTATTTCCTGATCCCCATCGGCATCCTGGTATGGTGCCTGTCGGTCGAGCAGTTGTCGGCGGGCCTGTCGGCCTTTTGGGCCGTGGTGTCCATGGTGATACAGATGCTGACGCAGCGGCCGCTGATCGCCTGGTTCCGCAAGCAGGCGGTTCTGGAGCCGGCGCGCCAGGGCGTGTCCGAAGCCGTGACGGGCTTGCAGGAGGGTGCGCGCAATATGATAGGCATCGCCATCGCCTGCGGCACGGCGGGCCTGATCGTCGGCGCCATCACCCTTACCGGTCTTGGCCTGCGCATGACCGCCTTCGTGGAAATGGTCTCGATGGGCAGCGTGCTGGCCATGCTGTTCTTCACGGCGGCGGTTTGCCTGGTACTGGGCCTGGGCATGCCCACCACCGCCAACTACATCCTGATGGCCACCTTGATGGCCCCGGTGGTGGTCGAATTGGGCGCCCAGAATGGCTTGGTGATTCCGCTGATCGCCGTGCACATGTTCGTGTTCTATTACGGCATCATGGCCGACATCACGCCGCCCGTGGGCCTGGCCACCTTCGCCGCGGCGGCGATCTCGGGCGAGGATCCCATCAAGACGGGCATACAAGGCGTGACCTACGCCATGCGCACCGCCGTGCTGCCCTTCATGTTCATTTTCAACCCCTTGCTGCTGCTGATCGACGTGGAAGGCTGGGGCGAGCTGATATTGGTGGTGGGGGGCGCCACCCTGGCATCCCTGACCTTTGCTGCCGCCACCATGGGGTGGATGCGCGTGAAGGCCACCTGGATCGAGGTGGCGCTACTGCTGCTGGTCACCTTCATGCTGTTCAGGCCCGATTATTTCATGGACCACCTGGCGCCCAAGTATGTAAGCCGGCCGCCGGCCGAACTACTCAAGACGGCGGCGAACATGCCCGAGAAGGGCCGTCTGGTGGCGGTGCTCAAGGGCATGAACCTGGAAGGCGACGAGCTGCAGAAGACCGTGGCTGTGCCCTTGCCCGCCTTGCCCGCCTTGCCGGAAGGCAAGACCGCGACTGGCGATGCCGCTGGATTGCAGCGTCTGTCGGCCGCCGGGCTAACCGTCATGGCCATGGGCGACCAGGCCCAGATCGCATCGGTCCGCTTCGGCAGCCAGGCGCGTCGCGCGGGATGGGAGCAAGGCTGGGACATTGCCGAGGTGAAGGTTCCCAATCCGGCCCGGCCCTCGGAATTCTGGGTCTATATACCGGCGCTGCTGATCCTGTGGCTGATGTGGATACGGCAAGGTGTCAGGCTGCGGCGTGAAGGGCAGCCGGCCTTGGCCGCCTGAACGTCTTTGCGTCATTGAAAAGCCGGGCGAAAGGTATCGCCCGGCTTTTTTTTCCCTTGAGGCTTGCAGTATATTGACAGCGGATGCAGGCTTTTTCCCACCAGGCTAGACCTCGAGGCATGTTTTATGCGGAATTCTTTTCTTGATCATGTTCAAGGCCAGTTGCGGCAACTGCGCGCCGACGGGTTTTACAAGGCCGAGCGCGTCCTGGACGGGCCGCAGTCCGCGCAGGTTCATCTGGCCGGCGGCGACTATGTACTGAATTTCTGCGCCAACAACTATCTGGGTCTGGCCAACGACAGGCGCCTTATCGAGGCGGCCAGGCAAGGCCTGGAAACGTCCGGCTTCGGGCTGGCATCGGTGCGGTTCATATGCGGAACACAAACCGGCCACAAGCAGCTCGAACAGGCGCTGGCACGCTACCTGAAAATGGGCGATGCCATTTTGTATTCCAGCTGCTTCGATGCCAATGGTGGCCTGTTCGAGGCCTTGCTGGACGAGAACGACGCGGTGATCAGCGACTCGCTGAATCATGCCAGCATCATCGACGGGGTAAGGCTGTGCAAGGCCCGGCGTTATCGCTACGCCAACAACGACATGGGCGACCTGTGCAAGCAGTTGCAGGCGGCCGATGCGGCCGGCGCGCGCTACAAGCTTATCGCCACAGACGGCGTGTTCTCCATGGACGGCATCATTGCCGACCTGAAATCCATCTGCGACCTGGCCGACGAATTCAACGCCATGGTCATGGTGGACGATTCCCACGCGGTCGGCTTCATCGGCGAAAACGGCCGGGGCACGCCCGAGCATTGCGGCGTCGAAGGGCGGGTCCACATCATTACCGGCACGCTGGGAAAAGCCATGGGCGGCGCATCGGGCGGCTATGTGGCCGCGCACGAATCCGTCGTGGACCTGTTGCGACAGCGCTCGCGCCCCTATCTGTTTTCCAACACCCTGGCGCCGTCCATCGTGTCGGCTTCCCTGCGGGTCCTGGAATTGTTGGAAAGCGACGAGGGCCAGGCCTTGCGCCGGCGTGTCCACGAAAATGGCCAGTTGTTCCGGCAGGCGATGCAGGACCTGGGTTTCGACCTGGTTCCCGGCGCGCACCCCATCATTCCCGTGATGTTCGGCGATGCTCAATTGGCCGGCAAGATGGCCGAAGAGCTGCTGCGCGAAGGCGTCTACGTCATCGGGTTTTCCTACCCGGTCGTTCCCATGGGTCGGGCCCGCATCCGCACCCAAATGAGCGCGGCCCACACGCCCGAGCAGATCGCGCGGGCGGTCGCCGCTTTCGAACGCGCCGGCCACAAGCTGGGCGTGATCTGACACAACCCCATACGACGCCTATCGGAGCACCATTATGCGAGCCCTCGCCAAACTCGAAGCCGCGCCCGGCCTCACCATGACGGATGTGCCGCGCCCGGCCATCGGCCACAACGACATCCTGATCAAAATAAAGAAGACCGCCATTTGCGGCACCGACATCCATATCTGGAAGTGGGACGACTGGGCCAGCAAGACCATACCGGTGCCCATGCACGTCGGCCACGAATACGTCGGCGAGATCGTGGAAATCGGCCAGGAAGTCAGCGGCTTCAAGATAGGCGACCGGGTTTCGGGCGAAGGGCACATCACCTGCGGCTATTGCCGCAACTGCCGGGCCGGCAGACGCCATTTGTGCCGCAATACCTCGGGCGTGGGTGTGAACCGTCCGGGGGCTTTCGCCGAATACCTGGCCCTGCCCGCCTTCAATGCCTTCAAGATACCCGACGAAGTTCCGGATGATCTGGCGGCGATCTTCGACCCTTTCGGCAATGCCACTCATACGGCCCTGGCCTTCAACCTGGTGGGCGAAGACGTGCTGATCACGGGCGCCGGCCCCATAGGCGCCATGGCCGCCGCCATTGCCCGCCATGTGGGCGCGCGCAACGTCGTCATTACCGATGTGAACGACTACCGCCTGGAACTGGCGGCGCGCATGGGGGCCAGCCGGACGGTGAACGTCAGCCGCGAATCCCTGCGCGACGTCATGTCGGAACTGGGCATGACCGAGGGCTTCGACGTGGGGCTGGAGATGTCGGGCGTTCCCAGCGCCTTCGAATCCATGCTGGAAGAAATGAACCACGGCGGCAAGATCGCCATGCTGGGCATATTGCCCAGCGGCTTCGGCATAGACTGGAACAAAATCATCTTCAAGGGCCTGGAGATCAAGGGTATCTACGGCCGGGAAATGTTCGAGACCTGGTACAAGATGGTGGCCATGCTGCAAAGCGGCCTGGACCTGTCGCCCATCGTTACCCATCGCTACTCCGCCGGGGATTACCGCCAGGGCTTCGACGTGATGCTGTCCGGCCATAGCGGCAAGGTCATCCTGGACTGGGCGGCATAGTGTCCTGTGTGGTGAATCAAGCCGGGCTACTGGCGTCTTGAAGAAAAGCCGGCGTGCCGATTTCGTGAGCAATGCGCCGCTGCCCATGCGCGGCGGTGTGGCGCCCAGCCGGGTCTATCTGCCCGCGGGGCCATGGGCGACGCTGCTGGATTTCCTGGTGGAGCGCTTCAAGCATGTGCCGCCTGCTATCCTGCAGGGCCGGCTGGAGCGTGGCGAAATCGTCGATGCGGCGGGCCTGCCCCAGTCGTCCGACAGCCCTTACACGGGTTTGCGCTGGCTTTGGTATTACCGGGAAGTTCCGCAAGAGGCCGATGTGCCTTTCGAACTGCCCGTGCTGTATCGCGACAGATACCTGGTGGCGGTGGACAAGCCGCACTTCCTGGCCAGCACGCCGGGCGGCCGCTATCTGCGCGAAACCGCACTGACGCGGCTACGCCTTGCGCTGGACCTGCCCCTGCTCAGCCCCATGCACAGGCTGGATAGGGACACGGCCGGCGTGCTGCTGTTTTGCGCCGACCCCGACAGCCGGGGCGCCTATCAGGCCCTGTTCCAGAGCCGCGAGGTGCACAAGGAATATGAAGCCCTGGCTCCGCTACGCAGCGACGTGGAGCTGCCCTTGCTGCGCCGCAGCCGGATCGAATCCAGGCCCGGCCATTTCACCATGCGCGAAGTGGATGGCGAGCCCAACAGCGAAACCCATATCGAGCTGCTGCGGCAAAGCGACGGCCTGGGCCTGTTCCGCTTGCGGCCGTTTACCGGACGCAAGCATCAGCTGCGCGTTCACATGAGCGGCCTGGGCATGCCGATATGCAACGACAACTTCTACCCGGAGCTCAAGGCCTACGCACAGTCCGACGATTTCAGCCGGCCTTTGCAGTTGTTGGCCCGGGCCATTGAGTTCACCGATCCCATCAGCGGCCGTCCGCGCCGCTTCGAAAGCCTGCGTGTGCTGTGTGGCGCGCAGCCCGGCCGGCCTTCGGCGTGATGCGCGCTGTTTCGTGATGATGTCGCCGGCCCCCGATGCTGCCTAGTAGTGATCGAAGCAGGCCTGGATGGCGGCGCGATCCCGGCTTAGCGTCAGGGCCAGCATAAGGAGTATCCGCGCCTTTTGCGGATTCAGCGAATCGCCGGACACCAGGCCGTGGCGGGCGTCGTTCTGGCTGGGCGTGACGACGCCCGAACCGCTGCGGCTGCTGCGCACGCAGACGATGCCCTGCTTGGCGGCCCGCCGCAGGCTGCTCTGGGCCTGCGGCGACAGGTTGCCGTTGCCGCAGCCCGCCGCCACGATGCCCTGCACGCCGGCTGCGATCGCGGCGTCGTATAGATGCCGGCCGGCGTCCTGGTGATCGTAGATGATGTCCACCGTGGGCAGTTTGCGCAGGCCCGCCAGCGAGAACTCGCTGTCCAGGGTGTGCCGTTTTTCGCTGTACTGGTGCAGATGCAGCCGGCCGCCGACGATCTGCCCCAGGCCGCCTTGTCCGAAGGACTGGAAAGTCTCGACCTGCGTGGTATTGGTCTTGGTGACATAGCGCGCGGCGTGCACGCGGTCGTTCAGCGTGACCATGACGCCCCGGCCCACGGCTTGGGGGCTGGATGCCAGCAGGACGGCGTTGTACAGATTGAGCGGGCCGTCGGCGCTTAGCGCCGAGCCGGGTCGCATGGCACCCGTCAGCACGACGGGCTTGCCGCTTTTTACCGTCAGGTTCAGGAAGTAGGCGGTTTCTTCCAGCGTGTCGGTGCCGTGCGTGATGACGACGCCGTCGGTACTGGGGTCGGCCAGCAGCGCATTGACCCTTGCGGCCAGCTTCAGCAGCATTTTGTTCGTGATGCAGCGGCTGTCCACATTGAAGACCTGCTCGCACTGGATGTCGGCCAGGGTGGTGATGGCGGGCACGGCGGTCAACAGCGAGTCTATGCCTTCGGTCACTGAGTAGTCGGTCAGGGTGGTGGCGGCTCCCGCCGTCGAGGCGATGGTGCCCCCGGTTCCCAGCAAGGCGATGCGGGGCAGTTGTGCGTGCTTCATGGACGTCTCCGCGGCCCGTCGCCCTGTTGGGGCGGGCTCAGTGTTTAAGCCGGCGTTCGAGCAGGTGTACGCAGGCCAGCAGGAAGAAATTGATCATCAGGTATAGCATGCCCGCCAGGACGAAGGTTTCGATGATGGCGTAGTTCTGGTTCATCAGCCGCTTGGCGTGCCCCGTCAGTTCCATGACGGCAATGGTGGAGGCCAGGCTGGTGCCCTTGATGACCAGCACGATTTCATTGCTGTAGGCCGGCAGGGCCTGGCGGATGGCCAGCGGAAAGACCACGCGGCGAAAGCGCAGCGCGGCCGACATCCCGCAGGCCTTGGCGGCTTCGATCTGGCCCTTGGGCACGGACTGGAAGCCGCCCCGCAATACCTCGCTGACATAGGCACCGCTGTTCAGGGCGATGGCCAGCACGGCGCAGCGCCCGCCGTCGCTGAACAGCCACCACAGGGCCGGGTTTTCGCGCACGAAGGGCAGGGTGCCTATGCCGTAATAGAGTATGAACAACTGCACCAGCAGCGGCGTGCCGCGAAAGCAGGTGCTGTAGACGAAGGCGAAGCGCGCCGCCAGCGTGTTGGGCGACATGCGCATCAGCGCCAGGCCCAGGCCGATGAGCGAGGCCAGGAAGATGGACGTCAGGCCGATGTACACGCTAAGGCCGAAACCCTGGAACAGGTTGACGACGGTGTGCTGGAAGAGGGCGGCGTCTATCATGCGGGTCTCAATGCCCCCTCATGCCGCGGCCGAAATGGCGTTCGGCCAGCACGAACACGCCTTGGCTGCCTATGCCGACGATGAAGTACAGTGCGCCGGCCATCAGGTAGAGCGCCAGCGGTTCACGCGTGGCGGCGGCGCCCAGCACGGCGGCGCGCATTATCTCCACCAGGCCCACCAGCGAGATGAGGGCCGTATCCTTGAGCGCCGTTTGCCAGACGTTGTTGGCGCCTGGCAGCGCGTACCAGAACATCTGGGGAATGACGATGCGCCTGAGGCGTTGCCAGGGCGCCATGCCTATGGCCTTGGCTGCTTCGATCTGCCCCGGCGGGATGGCCTTCAGGGCGCCTCGAAAGACTTCGACGCTGTAGGAGCCGGCAATAAGCCCGATGGCCAGTATGCCGACCAAGGCGGGAAACCAGTTCGTCATGGCGTCCTGCCAGCGCAGGGCGTCGGCCAGGTCGGCGGCCGCCTGGACCGAGCCGAAGAACAGCAGGTAGATGATGAGCAGTTCGGGAATGCTGCGCACCACGGTCGTGTAGCCGCTGACGAGCAGGCTCGCCAGCCGGGCGCCGGCGGTCTTGATGCTGGCGCCCGCAATGCCGATGACGATACCCAGGGCCATGCCGAGTACCGATATGAGCAGGGTCATGGCGGCGCCGCGCAGCAGGGTCCAGCCCCATCCTTCGCGCAGCACCGACTGTATCGTCTCAAGCATGGACGTTTACTTCTTGCAGACCTCGTAGTTCGAAATGTCGATGTCGAACCATTTTTCGCTGGAGGCCTTGATGGTGCCGTCGTTGATCAGCTTGCACAAGGCGGCGTCGACCTTTTGCTTGAGCTCGGTTTTCTGCTTGTTGATGCCCACGCCTATGCCGTAGCCCAGCGTTTCCGGGGCGGACGAGCCTTTGATGATCAGCTTGGACAAGGCGAACTGCTTGTCGCCGACTTTCTTCAGGAATTTCGATTGCGAGGTCAGGTCGGCGAAGGTGGCGTCCAGGCGTCCGGCATCCAGGTCGATCTGCATCTGGTCCAGGGTGTCGTAGTTCTTGATCTTCAGGCCGGGGGCAGATTTACGCAGGTAGTCGCCATGGGTGGTGCCGCCTTGCACGCCGACCGTCTTGCCGGCCAGTCCCTGAAATATGGCGTCGGTGCTGCCGGCCGAAACCAGGGGGCTGTTCTTGGGCAGGATGAAGATCGCGTCTTCGACCGCATAGGGAATGCTGAAGGAGATGCGCTTGCTGCGCTCGGGCGTGACCGACATGCCCGAGATGATCAGGTCGAAGCGGTTGGCGTCCAGGGACGGTATCAGGCTGTCGAAGGCTTGCACGACGAAGCGGCAATCCGATTTCAGTTCCTTGCAAAGCGCATTGCCCACGTCGGCGTCGAATCCGCTGACCTTGCCGGCGGCATCGACCATGCTCCAGGGCGGGTAGCCGCCCTCGGTGCCGATCTTCAGGGTGTCGGCCGAGGCGATGTTCAGCCCCAGCAACGCCAGGCCCGCGCACAGCGCGGCTTTCTTGATAATGGGTGTGATCACGTGAATCTTCCTAGATGAGGCCGCGCGGGCGGCCGGCAATATTGTGCTTGGTTTGCCGTGGCGGGGGCGGCGTGCCCCCGGAACCAAGATCTTACCAAAGAGCGGGGGGTGTCCGCCCGGGATCGCCCTGGCTTCGGAGGCTGGGCCGGGTCTAATGCGTGGGCCGCAGAAACTGGCGCAGGCGCTCGGATTCGGGGCGGCCGAACAGCGCCTCGGGTGCGCCTTCTTCTTCTATCCGGCCGTTGTGCATGAACAGGGCGCGGTCTGAGACCTCGCGGGCGAACTTCATTTCGTGCGTCACCAGCAGCATGCTGCGGCCTTCTTCGGCCAATTGCCGGATCACGCGCAGGACCTCGCCCACCATTTCGGGGTCCAGAGCGGAAGTGGGCTCGTCGAACAGCAAGACGTCGGGGTTCATGGCCAAGGCGCGCGCAATGGCCACGCGCTGCTGCTGCCCGCCGGAAAGCTCGGCGGGGTAGGCGTCTTTCTTTTCCGCCAGGCCGACCTTGGCCAGCAACTGCATGGCGTGGTCGCTGGCTTCGTGCCTGGGGATGCCTTGCACGTGCACCGGCCCTTCTATGACGTTTTGCAACACATTGCGATGCGACCACAGGTTGAAGTTCTGGAAGACCATGCCCAGGCGCGCACGCACGCGTTCCAGCTGCCTGAGGTCGCTGCTGACCACCACGCCGTCCTTGCGTTTGTGGCTGCGCAGGGTTTCCTTGCCGATATGGACCAGGCCGCTATCGGGCACCACCAGGTGGTTGATGCAGCGCAAAAGGGTGCTCTTGCCGGAGCCCGAGGCGCCGATGATGGAAAGCACATGGCCCTGGCAGGCCGAAAACGAGATGCCGCGCAGGACTTCGTTCGAACCAAAGGATTTGTGGATATCTTCTACCCTGACGGCGTAATCGCTAGCGGTCATGGGGTGGAACGCGTCGCGGCGGGCGTGGGAACGGGCGGGATCGGCATGGCTCTTGCGTCGGCGCAAAAGCATCCATTTTAACCTGTCGCGTGGCTGGCTCCCGATGAGCGGAAAACCTTGCCCGCTAGAGCGCGCGCCGCAATTCGGCGGGCGGGCACTTGATCTGGGCCCGGTACTTGGACACGGTGCGCCTGGCCACGACCACCCCCTCCCGCGCCAGCTTGCTGGCCAGCATGACGTCGGACAGCGGCTCTTGCGGGTTTTCCTCGGCGATCATTTCCTGGATCAGCGCCCGCACCGCCACGGCAGAGCAGGTGCCGCCCGAGCGGGTCGCCAGTTCGCGCGAGAAAAAGTGCTTGAACTCATAGATGCCGCGAGGCGAGGCCAGGTATTTGTTGCTGGTCGCGCGCGAAACAGTGGACTCGTGCAGACCCAGTTCGTCGGCGATTTCGCTGAGCATGAGCGGCCGCAAGGCGATCTCGCCATAGTCGAAGAAGGTTTGCTGGCGCGCCACGATGGCTTGCGCGACCCGCTGTATGGTCGTGCTGCGCTGTTCCAGGCTGCGCATGAGCCAGCGTGCTTCCTGCAGCGCTTGCGCCATCAGCGAACGGCCGTTATAGCGGGTTTCCTTGAAAACCTGCGCATAGGCGGTGTTCAGGCGGGCCTGGGGAATGGCGCTGTCGTTGGCGATGGCGACCCACGCCTTGCCCGACTTACGCACGATCACGTCCGGCACGATGTAGCAGGACGGGTCGACGGCGCCATATCTGCCTCCCGGTCTTGGGTCCAGCGAACGTATCAAGGCGCAAGCTGCTTGCAGGTCTTCGGACGAGCATTCCAGGGTCCGCGACAGACCGGGATAGTCGCAGCGGCCCAGCCTCTCGAGTTGCTCGTTGACGATGCGCAAGGCGAGTTCCAGGCCTTCGGTGGATGGCGGCAGAGCATTCAGTTGCAGCCTTAGGCATTCTGCCAGGCTGCGTGCCCCCAGGCCGGGGGGGCCGAGCTGCTGCACAAGGCGCAGTGCGACCTCCCATTCCTGCTCCTGCGGGGCGGCGGAAAACTGCCCGTCATCGGCCAACTCCGCAAAAGGAATCCGAAGATAGCCGTCGTCGTCGAGTGCTTCGATGACGTACTGCACCAATTCATAATCGCGTTCGCTCAGCTTATAGGCGGAGGCGTCGGTCAGCAGGCTCTCTTTCAAGGAGGTCTCACTGCGCGCCCATTGGCCCACGTCAGTGGCGGGTTGATCGGCGTTCCGGCTGGCGGGATAGTCACCCGAATACCCGGAGGGCGCTTCGGCTTCTATGTGCTGCGTGGCCGGCATGGTTTCCGGATCCCCGCCTCCATCCGCGGGCGTCTGTGGCGAAGGCGCCGCGTCCGGTTCGGCATCGCTGCGGGCGGGAGGCGCATCGGCATGCGCAGACTGGTCGTCCTGTTCTTCCAGGAAAGGATTGTTCGCGATCGCTTCGGCCACTTCGCGGCTGAAGTCCAGGGTGGACATCTGAAGGAGCTTGACGGACTGTTGCAGCCTGGGTGTAAGCGTGGTTTGCTGGCGGGTCTGCAATTCAAATGAAATCTGTGCCACTTCGTATCTCCCTGTCGAAGGCTTATTTGTATGTGTCGAGTGCAATGGGTATTCAAGCAACATTCATGCCAAGGCATGTAATCCAATGCTGAGAACCTATCCGGATGTTTCCGTCGGCGGCCGGCCCTACGGGGCGCTTCCAGGTGGCTCGTGTAACAGCCCCTGTTTTTTTATTAGATCCGCGTGTGCGGGCGCCTTTGGCGGCCCGTCATGCATCGGCGCCCGCGCCTTATTTACCGGTGTTTGTAAGAAGTGCTTCGCCTGCCATCGCCCGCGACTTGCCTGCGAGCTCTACGGGACTCCAGCGTCGACCCGCAACCCGAGGCCTACAAAGGCAACGCCAATATGGTCGGGCCTCGATCGTGTTACGACGAAGGAAGCGTTGCAGGCTCGGCCGAGCTTGGCTCCTTGCGGAATTGCTCCAGCCGGTTATAAAGCGTCTTGGGGCTGATGCCAAGCGCCAGAGCAGTGCGCCGCTTGTCGCCGGAGTAGTGGTCCAGGGTGGCCATGATCAAAGCGTGTTGCGCATTCGTCAGCGATGTGCCGATGGGGATTTTCAGGAAGCCCTGCTTCAGTTCCGGCGATCCGGAGCGGCGAGTCGAATTAAGAGGGTCGATGTTGAGCTCGTGGTCCGCCATGATGTAGGCACGCGTGATCACGTTCTTCAATTCACGGATATTGCCGGGCCAGCTATAAGCTTCCAGTACTTCCATGGCCGTTGGCGAAAATACTTTGGCGGCGTTCTCCTGATGATTCAATTCATCCAGGAAGCGCTGGGCCAGGTAGGCGATGTCAGGCCGGCGTTCGCGCAACGAGGGCACGCGTATGGGAAATACCGCCAACCGGTACAGCAGATCCATGCGGAAGGCGCCTGCCAGCGCCGCCTCTTTGGGGTCGCGATTGGTGGCGGCGATAATGCGCAGGTCCACCTTTAATTGATCCGTGCCGCCCACTCGGTGGTATTGGCCGGTTTCCAGCACGCGCAGCAGCTGTACCTGCATGGACAGCGGCATTTCAGTGACTTCATCAAGGAACAGTGTGCCGGGATGGGCGCGTTCGAAACAACCCATGGTGGTGGACGATGCGCCGGTGAAGCTGCCTTTCTCGTGACCAAACAATTCGCTTTCCGCCAACGAGGGCGAGATGGCGCCGCAATTGACGGCCACGAACGGTGCGTCGCGCCTGGCACTGCGGTCATGCACAGCCCTGGCGACGATCTCTTTGCCCGTCCCGCTTTCACCTATGATAAGTACGCTGGCCTCGGTGGGAGCCGCTTTGACGATCGAACGAGCCAGAGCGAATGCAGCCGATGAGCGGCCCAGTATTTTGGACGATTTGATCATTCAAATCAGTCTAGTACGAAAATCGCCACATGTAAGAATATTTGAATTTTGTTGCAACTGAGATATGTGTTTACCAGAACATATTTTGAAAACCGCGTACGATGAATTAAGAATCTTAAACAAGCCGGATAGGCGGAAAACCAAAACATAGGATGGTGGTTGCGCGGCGCACGGGGCGGCGCGCAACGGTACATGAGAAAATTTTGACTAGAACTGATATGCCGCATCTTTTGATTGTCGATGATGAGCCGGCCATATGCGAACTTGTTGCTGAAGTGGCCGCTGAGGACGGCTACACGGTAGCCAGGGCGGGCGACATACGACAGGCCCGCATACAGATTGAACGACAGAAGCCCGACGTGATCCTGCTGGACATGCAACTGCCCGACGGCGACGGCATGGAGTTCTGGAAGGATGCCGCTTTGACCGACACGCAGGTCGTTTTCATTACGGGCTACTCCAGCGTCGACAGCGCCGTCGCGGCTTTGCGCTGCGGCGCGGTCGACTACCTGTTGAAGCCGCTCAGCCTGCGCAGGCTGAAGGGCGTGCTGGACGAACTGAAGCAGATGCTGCAGCAGCTGCATCATCCGCCCGGTGCGGCGGACTGCTTTGCCAAGATGATAGGCCAGTCGCGCGCGATGCAATTGCTGTGCGCTCATATCGAGAGGGTCGCACCCACCCAGGCCACGGTGCTGTTGGTGGGCGAGAGCGGCACGGGCAAGGAGCTTGCCGCCGAGGCCATCCACCTTGCCAGCCCGCGTCATCAGAAACCATTCCTGCCGGTCAATTGCGGAGCCATTTCACCCAATCTCGTCGAAAGCGAGCTGTTCGGCCATGAGAAAGGCAGCTTCACCGGGGCCGACCGCCAGCACAAGGGTTTTTTCGAGCGCGCGCGCGGCGGCACGCTGTTCCTGGATGAAATCACCGAGATGTCGATGGACTTGCAGGTGCGCTTGCTGCGTGTTCTGGAAACCGGCCGCTTCATGCGGGTGGGTACGCATGAAGAGATCGTTGCGGACGTGCGCGTCATCGCCGCCACCAACCGCCACCCGGATCAGGCTGTCGCCGCCGGAACGCTGCGTGAAGATCTGTATCACAGGTTGAGCGTCTTCCCGCTGGAACTGCCGCCGCTGCGCGACCGCGAGGACGACGTCATTCTGCTGGCCGATTATTTTCTTCGTAAACTGAATGAAGAGAACCGGACCGCCAAGACTTTCGCTCCCGAGGCGGTGCAGGCCATGAAGGATTATTCCTGGCCGGGCAATATCCGTGAGCTGCGCAATTATGTGTATCGCAGCTATATCCTGGCGGATGAGGTCATCAAAGGCGATTTCAATTCTTTTGAGCTGCACGGCCACTCGGCGGGATGGGGCTTCGAGATACTTGTGCCTGTGGGAGTGCCGCTGGCGGATGCCAATCGGCAGTTGATCCTGGCCACCTTGAAGCAATGCGGCGGGGTGAAAAAGGCGGCGGCGGAAATGCTGGGCATCAGCCTGAAGACCTTGTACAACCGCCTGGAGGAATATGGCGCGGGCGACGACATGGAAGAATCGCCCGTGAAGCTGCGCTAGCAAGCCAGACCGCGGCATAGAATCTGCTGGCCGCTGCGCATTGGGATTTGAAGCAAGGTGGACGCCCATGATGACTGAGGGTCGAGTGACGATAGTCGTCCTTTCATACAACAGGTGCGTGCAACTGTTGGGCACGCTCGAATCATTGCGCAAGCTTCCGGGGCAGTGGCCCATCATCGTCGTCGACAATGGTTCGACCGACAGGACCGCCGCCGCCGTGGCGAAGCGTTTTCCTTCAGTGATGCTGATCCGCTCAGAGCGCAATCTGGGGGCGGCGGCGCGCAATATCGGTGTGGCCTATGCGCATACTCCCTACGTTGCGTTCAGCGATGACGACACGCAGTGGGATCCGGGGGCGCTGGAGCGCGCCGCGGACCTGCTGGACATGGCGCCCGATGTCGGCGTGCTAAGCGCCTGCATCCACGTCGGACCCACGCGCAAGCTTGACCCCGGCTGTTTGACGATGCAGCATAGTCCGCTGGCCCGGGACAGCCTGCCGGGTCCGCAACTGCTGGGATTCATGGCGAGCGCCTGCGTCATGCGCACGCGCGCCTTTTTCGAGGTGGGCGGCTATTGGCCGCCTCTCTTCATCGGCGGCGAAGAGTCGTTGATGGCGCTGGACATGGTGGAGCAGGGGTGGCGCATCATCTACGCGGCCGACGTGGTGACGCGGCATTTCCCTTCCAAGATTCGCGATTCCAGCTTGCGGCAACGCTTGCTGTTGCGCAATGCAATCTGGGTGGCCTGGATGCGGCGTCCCATGCGTGCGGCATGCCGGGAAACATCGCTGCGCATGCGGCAGGCGCATTCCCGCCATGTTCTCTGGTCCGTCCTCTGGCAAGCGCTGGTGGGCATGCCCCGCGCGCTGCGGCGCCGCAGGGTCATTTCCCCGGCTGTGGAGAAAATGCAGCGGCTGCTCGATATGGCTGCCGCGGATCCCGCCTCGCGGGACTCCGGCCGCCGTCCAGCCTGATCCGCTCAGTGCGGTCGCGGCCCTCCGCATGCGCGCATCGGAGGGTCTTCACGCGGCGACTTGCCCGGGTCGCGTATCTCGTCAGGTTCTTCCCGGGGCGGCAAGTCCACTTCCTTGTCGGGCTCGCCGGGTGGGGGAATGTCGGGGGGCGTAGAGGGATCGTGGGCCGGCGGTTCAGGCACATGGGCCCGCAGGCAGGGCATGGCCTGGGTTATGGGAAAGCTCGCAATACTGGGTATTTTCATATGGATCTCCTGGATCGTCGCCGATTTTGGCGGTCGCGCAATGTGCCGCCACCTCGGGGCAATCGCCATGCCCGCGCGTCAGGCACGCCGCTTGCTCGAGTACAGCCAGAAGCAGGCATGCCTGCTGGGGATATTCGGAACTGCAAGGTGATTACGTTTCAGCAGTAATTACATTTTTACGCGGTTTTTTACCAGCGAATCCAAGGCGCGGCTTCGGCGCACGCCCGGCCATCAGGGCGGATACTGGAGAACGATCGTGGCATTGAATATTCTGGCTGTTTCATCCGAGGCTTTTCCCTTGGCAAAAACCGGAGGATTGGGAGACGCGGTCAGCGGGCTTGCGCAGTCGCTGGGCGAATGCGGAGTGCGCGTGACACTGTTGTTGCCCGCTTACCCCGGTACTTTAAAGCACGTGCGCCAGCTGCGCCGTGCCGCGGTGCTCCGCGGTATACCTGGAGGAGAGGCTGTTCTGCTCGCCGCCGAGTGTCCGGAGCTGAAAATGCCGGTATTGTTGTTGAAGAACGATGCCTTGTATGACCGCGAGGGGCTTTACGCGACCCCGGACGGCAACGATTACGATGACAACGCCGTCAGGTTTGCGGCGTTGGCGCATGCCGCCGCGCGCATCGCGCAAGGAGTGGGCACCATGCCCCGCCCCGATATAGTGCACGCGCACGACTGGCATGCCGCCCTGGCCCCTCTGATAGTGCGCCAGCTTGGTGTGGAGGGCGTGAAAACGGTGCTTACTTTGCACAATGTGGCTTTTCAGGGCATTTTTCCCATGGCGCTGGCGGGTCAGCTGGGAATAGCCGAGAGGTATTGCAATGACGCGGGGCTGGAGTTTTGGGGGCAGTTGAATTTTCTCAAGGCCGGCATACGCTGTGCCGACCTGATCACCGTTGTAAGCCGAAACTACGCGCGTGAAATATTGACCCCCGAGTTCGGCTGCGGCCTGGAAGGGGTCCTGGCGGATCGGCGCGGCGACCTGGTACCTATTCCCAACGGCATCGATACCGCATTGTGGAACCCCGAAGCCGACGAGTACCTGCGTGGTTGCCGCTTCGGCGTAGGCGGCATGGCCGGCAAGGCGACCTGCAAGCATGAACTGCAACAGACTTTTGGATTGGCCCCGAGCCCGAGCGCCACGGTATTGGCCATGGGCAGCCGGCTTACCAGCCAGAAAATGGCTGACGTGGCGGTGGAGGCCATTCCGCTCGCTTTGGACCAGCATCAGGATCTGCAGGCCTGCATAATCGGACAGGGGGAAAAAAAACTGGAAAAGGCTCTGGCGGAACTCGCACAGCGCTATCCGGGCCGTTGCAGCGTGCATATAGGCTTCGATGAAGCGCAGGCGCATCTGTTGCACGCGGGCGCCGATATTCTGTTGCACGGAAGCCGGTTCGAACCCTTCGGGCTGACACCCTTGTATTCCATGCGCTACGGCACGGTTCCTATCGGGTCGCGGGTCGGCGGCATGGCGGACACCATCCTGGATCCCGGCATGCACAGGCCGGCTGGCGCCATGCGCGGCGCAACCGGCATTCTCTTCGAAGGCGATCATCCACGCGATATGGCTTTGGCCATAGACCGCGCGATGGCGCTACGCGGCATGCCTGAAATCTGGAACGCGATGCAGGTCAATGGCATGCGCGCCGATTTCAGTTGGGCCAAGACGGCCCCCTCTTATCTGAGCGTTTACCAGTCCCTCAGACCGGATGTCTCGCTGGGCCGCATTCCGGAGCGCTATCGTCGAATCTTGCCGGGACGCGTCCGGCAGCCGGCGGCAGCCAACCCCGCGCTTGCGGGCTATTTTCCCCCGCCGGCCGGCGGCTCCCTGACCGGTCGCCTGCGCAAGGACGGCCGGACCGCATCCACGGTCGGCCCTGAGGCCACGGCCGCATGATGGCCATGCGCATCTATCACGTCTTGTCGCCACCGGCCGCGAACGAGGCCGCTGCGCTGGAGTCCCATGATTGGGATGCGCGATGCGCGCGGGCCAAGGCACTGGGGTTCGACTGCGTGCTGGCCGGTCCGCTGGAGGAGCCGGAGGCGGCGGCGGGCGCGGCGCGGCGCCATGGCGTTCAGCTCTTGCTTGATCTGACTCTGGATGATGTTGGCGGGGCCGATCTGGAGCGCCGGGCGCGGACGCTCGGTGATGTGCTGGATGCGGGCGTCGGAGGTTTTCGCTGTCTGGCTCCCGCGTCGATGCCCGTGCAGAGTTGGCAAACCGTAATAGGCCGCGCGCGCGCGGGGCATCCCGATGGTTTCTTTCTGGCCTGGACTCCCGGCCTGGCGCCTCGGCAGGTGGCTGCGTTGGCGGCCGGCGGATTCGACGCCACATTCGGTTCCGCGGCATGGTGGGATTATCGGTCGCCGTGGCTGCTGGAAGAGTCCGATCGCTTGCGGCGGGTGGGGCCCGTGATCCAGACGGTGGTCGCCGAGAGCGCGCGTGTCGGCGATGACTCATGGAATGTCGACACGCGGCAGGCAGGCAGGCGGCTTTGGGTTGCCGCCTTCTTTGGCGGCGGCATTCTGATGCCGGAAGGCTATGAGAAGTCGGCGGGCGACGAGGCGGTAATCGCCGTGAACCGTTGGCTTGCCGAGCAGAGCGCGGCGGATGCCCGTGCCTGGCGCCGATTGTCGGGACCGGCTGCGGGCTTTACCGCCTGGTTTCGGGAAGGCGACCCGGCGCAACTGCTTATGGTGAATCCCGACGACGAGGCGCCGGCGGTGCTGGATCGGCGGGTATTCGTGCCGCGCATGCCCGACAGCTACACCTTGTCCGGCGAGGCGAGCGAAGCGCTTCCGGCAATGCTGGAAGCCGCTGGGGCGATGGTCCTGCTTCTGGAAGTGGCCTTGCCGGTCAAGGCAAGTGGGCGCAGGCTGGATCCTCCCGCGCCAAGTGAGCCGCCTCTGCATGGGCCGCGCATTGCGATCGAGAACGTCATGCCGCGAATTGACGACGGGCGGTTTCCTGTAAAGCGGGCCATCGGTGACGTTTTGCGGGTGCAGGCCGATGTATTCATGGACGGCCATGATCGCATTGCCGTTTGGCTGCTATGGAGAGCCGCTGATGAAGCACAGTGGCGCCGGGCCGAAATGCGGCCGCTGGGCAATGACCGATGGGAAGCGGAGTTCATACCCGAACGCCTGGGCCGGTACTGCTATACCGTCCAGGCATGGCAGGATGTCTGGGGCTCATATTGCCACGGCCTGATGAAAAAGCGGGACGCCGGCCAGGACGTGTCGCTGGATGTCGAGGAGGGCCGCATGCTTGTCGCGGCCGCGCTGGAGCGTGCGCGGGACGATATGCCGGAAGTCGCCGCGGAAATTGCTGCGCTACTGCGCGCCGTGGGCCATCCACAGGGAAACAAGCCTCGTCCGCGGCGCGAATTGTCGCTGACGGGCTTATCGATGCAGAAACCGGATGCCCGCCCCTTGCCGACCGCCACCCCCGAGCAGGTCGGCATTCTGCTGTCCGAGTCGTCCGAGCGTATCATGCGCGCCGTCGACCATCGCCCGTTCGAGGCTGGCGCCGCTGTTTATCCGCTGACCGTGGACAGGCGGGAAGCGCGCTTTTCCAGCTGGTATGAACTCTTTCCGCGCTCGCAAAGCCCGTCCCCGGGCACCCATGGGACTTTCCGGGATGTGATCGACCGGCTTTCGGCCATTCGGGACATGGGGTTCGATACCTTGTACTTCCCGCCCATACACCCTATCGGGCAAACCAATCGCAAGGGTCGCAACAACGCCTTGTCGGCGGCGCCGGGCGAACCCGGCAGTCCCTACGCCATCGGCTCCGCCGCGGGGGGGCACGATGCGGTGCATCCCGAGCTGGGCACGCTGGACGATTTCCAGGAACTGTTGGGCGCCGCGCACGATCACGGCCTGGAAGTCGCGCTGGATTTCGCCATTCAGTGTTCGCCCGACCACCCCTGGCTCGGCGAACATCCCGACTGGTTCGATTGGCGCGCCGACGGCTCCTTGCGCCATGCCGAGAATCCTCCCAAGCGCTACGAGGATATCGTCAATCCGGATTTCTATGCCGATCCCGTCGAGGCAAGGCCGCAGATGGCCTTGTGGCGTGCTTTGCGCGACACGCTGCTGTTCTGGATACAGCAGGGGGTGCGTGTGTTCCGGGTGGACAATCCGCACACCAAGCCGCTGCCTTTTTGGCAATGGCTGATAGCGCAGATTCAGGCCGAGCATCCCGACGTGCTGTTCCTTTCCGAAGCGTTTACGCGGCCGAAAATGATGTACAGGCTGGCCAAGCTTGGATTCACGCAGTCTTATACCTACTTCACCTGGCGCCACGGCAAGCAGGAGCTGACGGATTACCTGAACGAGCTGAATTCGCCGCCCGCGGCGGACTGCTTCCGGCCGCATTTCTTCGTCAATACCCCAGACATCAATCCGACCTTCCTGCATAGCTCAGGCAGGCCGGGCTTCCTGATCCGGGCCGCCCTGGCGGCCACGACGTCCGGCTTATGGGGCATGTACAACGGCTTCGAGCTGTGCGAGGCGCGCAGCCTGGCCGGCAAGGAGGAATACCAGGATTCGGAAAAATACGAGCTGCGTTCCTGGGATTGGAACCGTCCCGGAAACATCATCGCGGAAATCACCCGCCTGAATCAGTTGCGTCGCCAGAACCCCGCGCTTCAATCCCACCTGGGGATACGGTTCCACAAGGTCGATAACGACCAGATTCTCTTTTTTTCCAAGACGGCCCCGGAAGGGGACAGCACCGTGGTGGTCGCCATCAGCCTGGATCCGTTCGGCCGCCAGGCCGGGACGCTGGAGCTGCCCTTGTGGGAATGGGGCTTGCAGGGCGAAGAGGCGATATGGATGCGCGAGCTGTACGAAGACCGGCGTTTCAGCTTGCGGGGTATGCGTCACCGCATCGAACTGGCGCCGGAGCGCCCCTTTCTGTTGTGGAGCGTGGAAGAGGCGGAAGCCGCGCGCTCCCATGGCGGGGCGGGGTATTGAAGAAAGAGGGGTTTCATGGCCCAGGCAAAAAAAAGCAGGCCCGAACAAGCACAGGATCCGCTCTGGTACAAGGACGCAGTCATTTACCAACTGCATGTCAAATCGTTCTTCGATGCCAACGATGACGGTCAGGGCGATTTTGCCGGATTGATCGCCAAGCTGGATTACATCGCCAGTCTGGGCGTCGACACGGTGTGGCTGCTGCCTTTCTACCCTTCTCCCAGGCTGGACGATGGCTACGACATCGCTCAATACCGCGGTGTGCACGAAGATTACGGCTCGCTGGCCGACGTCAGGAAATTCATACGCGCCGCCCATGCGCGCGGCTTGCGGGTCATCACCGAGCTCGTCGTCAATCACACGTCGGACCAGCATGTCTGGTTCCAGCGGGCGCGGCGTGCCAAGCCGGGATCGGCGGCCCGGAATTTCTATGTCTGGTCCGACAACGACCAGGCTTATGCGGGGACGCGGATTATTTTCTGCGACACCGAAAAGTCCAATTGGACCTGGGATCCCGTGGCGGGCGCCTATTTCTGGCATCGCTTCTATTCGCATCAGCCCGATCTGAACTACGACAATCCCCGCGTGTTGGAAGCGGTGATCGGCATCATGCGGTTCTGGCTGGACATGGGGGTGGACGGCCTGCGGCTCGATGCCGTGCCCTACCTGGTCGAGCGGGAAGGAAGCAACAACGAGAATCTGCCGGAAACCCATGAAGTTCTCAAGCGCATACGCGCCGCCCTGGACAAGGAATACCCGGGTCGCATGCTGCTGGCGGAGGCCAATCAGTGGCCCGAGGACGCGCAGGAATACTTCGGCCGGGGCGACGAGTGCCATATGTCGTTCCATTTCCCCCTGATGCCGCGCATGTATATGGCCATTGCTCGAGCGGACCGCTTGCCGATCACCGACATCATGCAGCAGACGCCGGATATTCCGGAAGGCTGCCAATGGGCGATTTTTCTGCGCAATCACGACGAACTGACACTGGAGATGGTGACCAGCAGCGAACGAGACTATCTGTGGGATGTCTATGCCGTGGACCGGCGTGCGCGCATCAACCTGGGGATACGCCGGCGCCTGGCGCCACTGCTGGAGCGTGACCGGCGCCGCGTCGAGCTGATGAACAGCTTGCTGCTGTCCATGCCGGGCACACCGGTGCTGTATTACGGCGACGAGATCGGCATGGGCGACAATATCCATCTGGGCGATCGGGACGGAGTTCGGACGCCCATGCAATGGAGTCCCGATCGCAACGGCGGATTTTCAAGGGCGGACCCGGAAAAGCTGTCGCTGCCGGTGCTGATGGGGCCTTTGTATGGGTATGAGGCGGTCAACGTCGAGGCACAGCAGCGCGATCCTCATTCATTGCTCAACTGGACGCGCCGCATGCTGGCCAAGCGCCGGCAATCCCGTGTTTTCGGCCGCGGCAGCCTGCGTTTCCTGTTCCCGGGCAACCGGAAGATATTGGCCTACCTGCGCGAGCACGAGGGCACCGTTCTGCTATGCGTTGCCAACCTGTCCGACGCATCGCAACCCGTTGAGCTGGATCTGGCATCCATGGCCGGCAGGGTGCCCATCGAGGTGCTGGGCGGCACTCCGTTCCCGACGATCGGCACATTGCCGTATTTGCTTACCCTTCCGCCTTATGGCTTTTATTGGTTCCAACTGAGCGACAGCGTCGCGCCGCCCGCCTGGCATGCAAGCAGTCCGCCCCAGATGCCGGAATACCGCACCCTGGTGCTGCGCCACAAGGCCGGCTACCAGTTAATGGAAGGATCACGGAAAGCACTGTGCAACCAGGTGCTGCCGCTCTATTTTGAGCGTCAGCGATGGTATGCCCGCGGGCAGGCTCCCGCTTCCGTCGGGATCGGGTACATCGTTCCGCTGCCGTCAGGTTCCGTCGACAAGGGCGAACTCTTCCTGGCTGAATTCGACGTGCCGGACGGAGACGGTTCCGAACGCTATTTCCTGCCTCTGGCCTTGCTGTGGTCCGAAACGGTCGAAGGCATGCCGGCTCAGTATGCCTTGGCCCGTGTGCGCCGTGGCTCGGAACTGGGGCTGGCCACCGACGCCTATTCCTTGCCCGAATTCACGCAGGCCCTGCTGGAGAATTGGCTGGACGAGCGGCGGATAGCCATCGATGTCAGCCGGGGGCGATCCGTGCTGCATTTCAGGGCGGAACCGGGGCTGCGCGCCATGGACTGGCCCGCGGACCTGGGCGTCGATTGGTTTCACGGAGAGCAGTCCAACAGCTCGCTGCTGTTGGGCAACCTGGCCGTGCTGAAATTGCTGCGGCACGTGACGGCGGGCGTGCACCCCGAGGCCGAGATGACCCGCCATTTGACTCGGCTGGGCTACGGCAACTCCGCCGCGCTGCTCGGCGAACTTGTGCGGGTGGACGAGGACGGGACGCCGCATACGCTGTCCTTGCTGCATGCGCGCATACCGAACCAGGGCGATGCCTGGGGCTGGACTCAGGACTATCTGAAGCGCACGCTTGAAAACGCCGCGCTGGCCGGGGAAAGCCAGGCCGATTATCGGGAAGACTTGCTGGGCTATACGACCATTGCATCGACCATAGGGCAGCGCCTGGCGCAGTTGCATGCCGTGCTGGCTTTGCCCAGCGAGGATCCGGCCTTCATGCCGAAGGAGGCGGGCAGGGACGACGCGCAGGCATGGGCCAAGGATATCCGGGACCTGGTCAACGCCGCCCTGAAGGCCGCAGCCGCCGGCAGATCAGCGCTTTCGGAAGCTGCGGCTTTGCAACTCGATGAGCTCAAGTCGCTGAAGAAAGCATTGCTGGAGGAGATCGGCGTCCAGGCGCTGGCGCTGGTCGGTACGACGCGCACCCGCATCCATGGCGACTTTCATCTGGGTCAGGTGCTGATCGCGCAGAACGACGTGTATCTGATCGATTTCGAAGGCGAACCGGTGCGCTCCCTGGAGCATCGGCGTGGGAAAAGCTGTCCGTGGCGGGATGTGGCCGGCCTGTTGCGTTCCTTCGATTATGCCTGCGCGGCGTTTCTGGCATCCGGCGCCGGCGCGGAGCTGGGCGCGGATGCCGCCCCTGGAGAGAGCGGCGGCCTGAGCCCCGTCCCGATGGGCGCGGTCGCGCTGCCGCAACAAAGACGCATACTGCTGGAGCAGTTCTGCGCGAGCGCCACGACGTCCTTCCTGCAGGGCTATCGACAAGCGGTCCGGGACGCTTCGGGCGCTCCAAGCGAAGACGTCTCCGACCCTCCCTCCGGCGATCACGGCCCCTTGCTGGAACTGTCCCTGCTGGAAAAGGCTGCTTACGAGATCTGCTACGAAGCCGCACACCGTCCCGACTGGTTGGGCATTCCGCTGGAGGGTCTGCTACGCGCCGCCAGGCGCCTGCTGGCCGGACGGATCGACCATGACAAGGCCCAGCCATGAAGCGGGAAAACACGAAGCCATCCAAAGGCAACATGCGCCAGCCGGCCATGGAAGACCAGCCGCTGTTGGGCGAGCTGGACATGCATCTGATCGCGGAAGGGCGCCACTGGCGGCTTGCCGACTGCCTGGGGGCGCATGTCGTGGCGCTGGACGGGACCGAGGGCACGCGTTTTGCGGTCTGGGCGCCCAACGCCCGGCGTGTTGCCGTTGTGGGCGGTTTCAATGATTGGGACGGCCGCCGACATCCCATGCGCCTGCGCCCCGAGTGCGGCGTGTGGGAGCTGTTCATCCCGGGTGTGGGGGCGGGTGCCCTGTACAAGTTCGAATTGCTGGGCGCCGGGGGCGAGCTGCTGGCGCTGAAGGCCGACCCCCTGGCGCGCCAGACCGAACTGCCGCCCGCCACGGCCTCCGTGGTGAGCGATCCGGCCGATTTCGAATGGACGGATGCGGAATGGATGCGCGAGCGCGGCGGCAGGCAGGCGACCGATGCGCCGATCTCCATCTACGAGGCGCATCTGGGCTCATGGATGCACCCGGCCGAGGAAGGAAGCCTGTGGTCCACGGTGGGCCCGCGCCTGATCGAGCATGCTACGCAAATGGGCTTCACCCATCTGGAGCTGATGCCGATCACGGAGCATCCCTTTGGCGGCTCTTGGGGCTATCAGCCCCTGGGCATGTTCGCGCCCTCGGCCCGCTATGGGACGCCGGCCGAGTTTGCGGGGTTCGTGGATGCCTGCCACCGGGCCGGACTGGCCCTGATCCTGGATTGGGTGCCGGCGCATTTCCCGTCGGACCCCCATGGCCTGGCGTGGTTCGACGGCACGGCGCTATACGAGCATGCCGACCCCCGGCAGGGTTTGCACCCGGACTGGAACACGCTGATCTACAACATGGGGCGCAATGAAGTGCGCAATTTCCTGCTGGCCAGCGCGCTGGAGTGGCTGAGACGCTACCACGTGGATGGCCTGAGGGTGGATGCCGTGGCCTCGATGCTGTACCTGGATTACAGCCGCGAACCGGGGCAGTGGACGCCCAATCGCCATGGCGGCCGCGAGAACCTGGAGGCGGTGGATTTCCTGCGGCAATTGAATGACGGCGTCGCCCAGGCCTGCCCGGGTGCGATTGTGATCGCGGAAGAGTCCACCGCCTGGCCGGGCGTAAGCCGCCCCGCCGGCGAGGGTGGGCTGGGCTTCCAGTACAAATGGAATATGGGCTGGATGCACGATACCTTGCGCTACATGGCCCACGACCCGGTGCACCGCCGCTACCATCATCACGACATGACATTCGGAATGATCTACGCATACTCCGAGAACTTCATCCTGCCGCTTTCGCACGACGAGGTCGTTCATGGCAAAGGTTCGCTGCTGGGCAAGATGCCCGGCGACCGGTGGCAGCGCTACGCCAACCTTCGCGCCTACTACGGATTCATGTGGGCGCACCCCGGCAAGAAGCTGCTTTTCATGGGCGGCGAACTGGCGCAGGAAAGCGAATGGAACCACGATGCGCAGCTGGACTGGGGGGCGCTGGATGACGGCATGCACTCGGGCGTCCTGTCGCTGGTGCGCGATCTGAACAGGCTGTATCGGGACACCCCGGCGCTATACGGGGGTGATGCCGTTCCTGAAGGGTTTGCATGGGTCGTCGGTGACGATGACCGTAACAGCGTCTTCGCGTTCTTGCGCCGCCATAACGGACAGACCGCGCTGATCGTCAGCAATATGACGCCGGTGCCGCGCATGGGCTACCGCATAGGCGTGCCCATTGCAGGCCGCTGGGTCGAGCGCTTGAATACCGACGCGCAGGTTTATGGCGGGTCGGGCATGGGCAACGCGGGTTCGGCCGACACGGCGGCGGAACCGGGGCACGGATACGGACAGTCGCTGGAGCTGACGCTTCCGCCGTTGGCGACCCTATTTTTCATCGCAAAGGGCGGATCATGATCATTGGTGCCTTGCCGGAACGCCTGGCTCCCGGACTCCCTTACCCGCTGGGCGCGATCAGCGACGGACTGGGCGTGAACTTTGCGGTATTTTCAGCCAATGCCAGCAAGATCGAGCTATGCATTTTCGATGCCAGGGGGCGCAAGGAACTGCGACGCTACACGCTGCCTGAATGCACCGATGAGATCTGGCACGGCTACCTGCCCGATGCCGAACCGGGCTTGCTGTATGGGTATCGGGCATATGGCCCCTACGACCCGAAGCGGGGGCATCGCTTCAATCCGCAAAAGCTGCTGATAGATCCTTATGCGCGCAAGCTGGACGGCCAGCTGCGCTGGTCGGATGCGCTTTTCGGCTATCGCGTTCAGCACCCCAAGGCTGATCTGAGCCTGGACCGGCGCGACTCGGCCGCCCTCGTGCCCAAGTGCGTGGTCACCGGCGAAAGCTTCAATTGGGGCACGCAAAGCCGCGCCTGCACGCCATGGGCGGAAACCGTCATCTACGAGGCCCATGTGCGCGGGGTTTCGATGCGTCGCGATGACCTGCGGCGCGAACTTCGGGGCAGCAGCGAAGGGCTGGCCAACCCGCGCTTCATCGATCACCTGCACAAGCTGGGCGTAACCGCCATAGAACTGATGCCTATACACGCCTTCCTGCAGGATCACTTCCTGGTGGAGCGCGGCTTGCGCAACTACTGGGGCTACAACACGCTGGCCTTCTTCGCGCCGGAGCCCGCTTATCTGACCCACGGCAAGACCAACGACTTGCGCGTGGCCATCCGGCGCCTGCAGAGCGCCGGTATCGAAGTCATCCTGGACGTGGTCTACAACCATACGGCGGAAGGCAACGAACTGGGCCCCACGCTGTCGTGGCGCGGACTGGACAACGCCAGCTATTACCGGCTGATACCGGGCGACGAGCGCCACTACATCAACGACACTGGTTGCGGCAACACGGTGAACCTATCGCATCCGCGCGTCCTGCAAATGGTGATGGACTCGCTGCGCTATTGGGCGCAAAGCTACCGCATCGATGGCTTCCGGTTCGATCTTGGCGTTACCCTGGGACGCGAGGGAACCGGCTTCGACCCGGGTTCGGGGTTCTTCGACGCCATTGTCCAGGATCCCGTCCTGTCGCGCCTGAAGTTGATATCCGAGCCCTGGGACACGGGGCCCGACGGCTATCAACTGGGTAATCACCCGCCGGGCTTTGCGGAATGGAATGACAAGTACAGGGACGGCATCCGCCGTTTCTGGGCGGGCGTGGCGGGGCTGCGCGGCGACCTGGCCGGATGGCTGATGGGCACGCCGGACGTCTTCGACCGGCGCCACCGCCGGCCCTGGGCCTCGGTGAATTTCTTGGCCTCGCACGATGGCTTCACGGCCCGGGATGTGGTCAGCTACAACGGCAAGCACAATGAAGCGAATGGCGACGACAATGCCGATGGGCATGGCGAGAACTTCAGCAACAACTGGGGTGAGGAAGGGCCCGCCACGGACGAGAAGGTATCGGCCTTGCGCGACCGTGTGCTGCGCTCCATGCTGGCTACCGTCTTTTTCTCGAACGGCACGCCAATGCTATTGGCGGGCGACGAGTTCGGCAACAGCCAGGACGGTAATAACAACGCCTATTGCCAGGACAACGAGACATCCTGGCTGGACTGGGCGCAGGCGGCGGAGCCCCAGGGCCGCGCCTTGACGGCCTTCGTGGGCCGGCTGGCTGCCCTGAGACGCGCGCATCCGTCCCTGCGCATGCCCCGTTTCCTGGCTGGCGATGCAGACGTGCTGCCCGGCTTGGCTCGGGTGGCCTGGTTCGACATGGACGGCCAGGCGATGACTCCGCCGGCATGGGAGTATGCCGAGGGGCGCGTTCTGGGCCTGCGGCGCGCCTGCGTGGACGACGAGGATGTGGATATGTCCCTGTTGCTGGTCAACTCGGGAGACGAGGACATTGAGTTCCAGCTGCCCCCGCAAGATCTTGCCTGGACTCGTGAACTGGATACGGCCCACCCCGAGGCCGTGCCCGGTTCCGTGGAGGGGGACAGCCAGATCGTTTGCGCCCATGGCCTGGTGCTGCTTGCCTTTACGGGCCGGGCGGAGCGTTCCCATGTCTGATGCCGACCAAGGCGATTGCTACGACTACAGCTTCGGCGCGGTATGCGTGGGAGACGGGCTGGTACGCTTTCGTCTTTGGGCGCCCGGCGCCGGCCAAGTCTGCCTGGAGGTGGATGGCCAGACTGCCCGCCCCATGGAGGCCGTCGCGCAGGGCTTTCATGAACTGAGCTGTGCCTGCGCGCCGGGCACGCGCTATCGCTACCATATCGACGCAAGCTTGCGCGTGCCGGATCCCGCTTCCCGCCTTCAGGATGGCGACATCCACGACGCCAGCATCGTATCCGACACCGGCAGCTATACCTGGCGCAACAATGACTGGCGCGGGCTGCCCTGGGAGCAGACCGTGCTGTACGAGATCCACGTTGGGCTTGCGGGCGGCTTCCGGGGCGTACAGGAGCGGCTGGCCGACCTGTCCGAACTGGGCATTACAGCTATTGAACTCATGCCGATTGCCGATTTCCCCGGTCCGCGCAACTGGGGCTATGACGGTGTGCTGCCGTATGCGCCGGACGCCGCCTATGGCAGTCCCGATGATCTGCGCATGCTGGTGGATACGGCACATGGCATGGGCATGCAAGTATTCCTGGATGTGGTCTACAACCACTTCGGCCCGGAAGGAAACTATCTGCCCGGCTATGCGCCCGAGTTCTTCCGGGAGGATCGTATGACTCCTTGGGGGCCGGCGATCGATTTTCGCAGAAAGCAGGTACGCGCTTTCTTCGCCGAGAACGCGCTGTACTGGCTGCGCGAATACCGTTTCGACGGTTTGCGCCTGGATGCCGTGCATGCAATCTCCGAGCCAGGATGGCTGCCTGAAATGGCCGATTTTGTCCGCCGTGGTATCGATCCGGAGCGTCATGTGCACTTGGTGCTGGAAAACGATGACAATGCCGCCGGCTTGCTTGAAAAGGGATTCGATGCGCAGTGGAACGATGACGCCCATCATGTGCTGCATCGGATCCTGACGGGCGAGAACCAGGGCTATTACTCCGCTTATGGCGTGGATGGCGCAGGCGAACTGGCCCGCTGCCTGGGCGAGGGCTTTCTGTACCAGGGGCAGCCCAGCGCCTGGCGCGATGGCCGGCCGCGTGGCGAGCCCAGCGCCGGCCTGCCCCCATCGTCTTTCGTTTTCTTTTTGCAGAACCACGACCAGACCGGAAATCGCGCTTTTGGCGAACGCCTGACCACGCTTTGCGCCGGGCAGCCCGATGCGTTGCGGGCGGCCATCGCCCTTCAATTGCTGACGCCGCACATTCCCCTGATCTTCATGGGCGAGGAGTACGGGTCGACGACGCCCTTCCTGTATTTCACCAGTTTCAAGGATACGAAACTGGCGGCGGCGGTGCGTGAAGGGCGGCGCAATGAGTTTGCCGCCTTTCCGGAGTTCTCCGATCCGCATGCGCGCGATCGCATACCCGATCCGAACGATGAGCATGCCTGGGAGCAATCCCGGGTACTGCCGGGATTGAGAGGGGAGGGTGGCATGCGATGGCGCGAGGAGTACCGCGCCTTGCTGGCGGCGCGACGCGAATTCGTCAGCCCTTGGCTGAGGGGCGCGAAGAATCTTTTCGCCGAGGCGGCGGGGCCGCTTGCGGTGCGTGCCGGATGGCGATTGGGCAACGGCAGCGTGCTGCGGATCTATTGCAATCTGTCGCCGGTTGATGTGGTGTTGAAGGCGGGCATGCTCGAAGACGAGCGTATTTTTGCTTGCGCGGGCGGGCGCGCCGAGACGGCCCTGCGGGAGGGGGGCATGGCCGCCTGGAGCACGGTGGCGACGCTGGAGCCGCGCCACTGGCCGGAGCAGGCCGGCGGCCTGAGCAATGGAGCGCAGGCATGAACGCGCATGCCGGGACCGATGCGGCGCTACTTGCACTGGCCCGGGAAGCCGGCCTGGAAGCCGAATGGACGGACGTTTTCGGCCAGCGGCGCCAGGTACGCAGCGACATCCTGCGCAGGCTGCTGGACGCGTTGGAGCTGCCTTGCGCCAGCCCGTCACAGATCGCTGAAAGCAGGCGCAGGCTGGAACGGGAGGCACGGCCAGGCGAGGCAGCGATGGTGATTGTGCAGATGGACGAGGCGCCGGTATTCGCGCACACAGGCGCCCTGGCGTACAGCCTGGAGCTGGAGGGGGGCGGGCAACGCAGCGGGGTGGCGGCACGGGCCGGGGACGGCCTGGTGCGCCTTGATCCCGTAAACCGGCCCGGCTACCACAGCCTGTCTATCGGAAATTCGCAGCGGACCTTGGCGGTGAGCCCCCGCCATTGTCCCTCGGTTCAGTCGTTGGCGGGCCATCGGTCGGGTCGTCGCTGGGGAATCGCCGCCCAGGTTTACAGCCTGCGCGGCCGGCATGCAGGCCAGTATTCCCTGCTCGCCCAACTGGCCGAGCAAGCGGGCAAGCGTGGCGCGGCGGCCTTGGCGATCAGCCCGGTCCATGCCATGTTCAGCGCCGCCCCACATCGCTTCAGCCCCTATTCGCCCTCGAGCCGCCTGTTTCTCAATGCCGCCTATATCGATCCGGCTCAGGTGTTGGGCAGGGATGCCTTCCTGGCGGCACAGGGTCCGGACGAGCTGCAAGACGGACTAGGCATGGCGCCGGATGCCGGGCATATCGACTGGTCGCAGGCGCTGCCCCGGCGCCTGGGGCTGCTCCGGCGCATGCATGAGGCCTTCCGGCGACGCGGCGACAAGACTTTGCTTGATGATCTGGAGGCATTCTCCCGTGAGGGTGGCGAGGCCTTGGCCAGCCATGCGCGGTTCGAGGCGCTGCATGGCCGCCATGTGCCGGAACTGGGGCCGGAAAGCGGCTGGCAGGATTGGCCCGATGCGCTGCACGATCCCTCCGGCCCGGGCGTGCGCGCCTATGCCGCCACGCAGGAAAAGGAAATCCACTTTCATGTCTTCCTGCAGTGGCTCGCTCACCGGGGCATGCGGGACGCTCAGCGCAGTGCTATCGATGCCGGCATGCCTCTGGGACTGATCACCGACTTGGCCATCGGCACCGACGCCCGCGGGAGCCATGCCTGGAGCCGTCAGAAGGAAATACTGGCGGGCGTATCGGTTGGCGCGCCGCCGGACCTGTACCAGTCATTGGGACAGGATTGGGGCCTGACCGCCATGTCGCCCCGCGCCTTGCGAGATACCGGCTATGCCGCCTTCATCGAGATATTGCGGGCGGCATTCCGTTACGCCGGCGGCGTCCGCGTCGACCATATCCTCGGCCTGGCGCGCATGTGGCTGGTGGCGCGGGGCGAGTCGTCCGCCGACGGTGCCTATTTGCGATATCCGACCGAAGACATGCTGCGCCTGCTGGTTCTGGAGGCTTGGCGGCACCAGGCCATTGTCGTGGGCGAGAACCTGGGCACGGTGCCCGAGGGTTTCAATGAGCGGCTGCGGGAGAAGGGCGTGATGGGGATGAGCGTGCTGTGGTTCCAGCGGGACGGCCAGGAGCGCGAAGACGTAGGGCCTTCGCCGTTCACGGAGCCCGCGCAATGGCCGGCCTGGACGATGGCCATGCCCACCACGCACGATCTGCCGACGGTAGCGGGCTGGTGGCGTGGGCGCGATCTGCATTGGCGCGAGCGGCTGGGGGAAACGCCCATCCGGGGCGGGTGGCCGGCTGCCGCGCAATGGCGCGAGGACGAGAAAAAAGCGCTATGCAATGCCATGCGGGCGGCGGGCAGCCTGCCCGAGCAGGCGTTGGACCCGCAAGCGGGTGTGCCGCGCGATGCCGTCCTGGACTTCGTGTCGGCCACGCCCAGCCCCCTGGTCGTCGTAGCCATGGAAGACCTATTGGGCATGGAGGACCAACCCAATCTCCCCGGCCATGTCGAGACCGGTGCAAACGTCCATCCCAACTGGATGCAGACGCTTCCCAAGACCGTGGAGCAGATATTCAGCGATCCGGGCGTGGCGTCGGCGCTTGCCGCGATCGCCCGGCCAAGGGACGGCGCATGAGCATGCCGCGTGCCACCGTCCGCTTGCAGCTGCACCGCGGCTTTACCCTGCACGACGCCCGCGCCCAGGTTCCGTACTACGCAAAGCTGGGCATCAGCCATTTCTACCTGTCCCCCATCACCCGCGCCCGCCCGGGCTCGCTCCATGGCTACGACGTGGTCGACCATGCGACGGTCAATCCTGAGCTGGGCGGCGAGCCGGCATTGGCATCGCTGGTCGGTGCCTTGCGCGCCCAGGGCATGGGGCTGATATTGGACATTGTTCCCAACCATATGGCGGCGCACGCGGAGAATGCCTGGTGGTGGGACGTGCTGCGCCTGGGCGCCGACAGCCCTTATGCGCAGTGGCTGGCCATCGACTGGCAGTCGGATGATCCGGCTTTGCGCGGCAAGGTGCTGGCGCCGTTTTTGCCCGAACCTTATGGCGTTTGCCTGCGCCGGGGCGATATCAGGCTGGCCCTGGACGGCCGACATGGCGCGGCCGAGATAGATGCCTGCGGTGTCCGCTATCCGGTCGCGCCTGATACCTTGCGGCTTACTGGCCTGGACGACTGCGCCGCCGCCCGGCTGTACGATGGCGGGCTGGCCGATGGGCGCCAGCGCCTGCATGCCCTGCTGGAACGCCAGCATTATCGCTTGGCCTGGTGGCGCTGCGCGGCCGACGACATCAATTGGCGGCGCTTCTTCGAAATCAACGAACTGATCGGGGTTTGCGTGGAAAGGCCTGAGGTCTTCGACGCCGTCCATGCGCTGCCTTTGCGCCTTTACGCCGAGGGCTTGATAGACGGCTTGCGCATAGATCATGTCGATGGTTTGGCCCGGCCGCTGGACTATTGCCGCAGGCTGCGTGCGGAACTCGAGGCACGCCGCGATCTTCGGCCCAAGGCGCTGGCGGGCGACCGGCCCTGGCTGATCGTGGAAAAAATACTGGCCGCCGATGAGACCTTGGGCGGGGATTGGAGGGTGGACGGCACCACCGGCTACGACTTCATGGACCAGGTCGGGGCGGTGCTGCACGATCCGGCTGGGAAGGAGGCCTTGTCGCGTCTGTGGGAAGATATTTCGGGCGATGGCGGATCGGCGCAAGACCACGTCAGGCGGGCGCGATGCCTGATGCTGCGGCGGCATTTCGCGGCCGAGCGCAAGGCCTTGCTGCGCGTATTGTCCGGCCTTGCGCGGAGCGGCCCGGATTCCAGGGATTGGAGCGCTGAAGCGCTGGGGCGCATGCTGGACGAGATGCTGATCGTCTTCCCGGTGTACCGCAGCTACGTCGAAGAAGGCGGCAGGAGTCCGTCGGATACCGGCATGTTTGCGGCGTTGCTGCGGCGGATCAAGGACCGCTTGAATTTGGATGAAGAGGATTGCAGGCTGCTGGATTGGCTGGACGGCGCCTTGGGAGGCGCCCCTTGGCCGGGAGGCAAAGCCGTGCCGGGCGTGTTGCCGTGCTTGCCGCGACAAGAGGCCGTTCGGCGCTTCCAGCAGCTTACGCCGCCCCTGGCGGCCAAGTCCGTCGAAGACACGGTCTTCTATCGCTATGGCCGACTAATCTCGCGCAACGAGGTGGGTGCGGACCCCGATGTGTTTTCAATATCGCCCGAAGATTTCCATCAACGCAACGCCTGGCGGGCCGAGCATGCCCGGTATGCCCTGCTGGCGACCGCCACGCATGATCACAAGCGTGGCGAGGACGTCAGGGCGCGACTGGCGGTCATTAGCGAGATTCCCGCTGAATGGGCCGCCGCCAGCCGCAGGTGGCTGTCCTGGCCGGGCGCGCGCTGTGCGCCGGACTCGGGATCGGACAGGGCGCAACGCTACATGCTGTTCCAGACCATGGTGGGAGCCTGGCCGCTGGACCTGGATGCGGACGACGCGACGGGGGTGGAAGCTTATATGCGGCGCCTGGGGGAATGGCAGATCAAGGCCATGCGCGAGGCCAAGCTGGATTCAAGCTGGTTCCAACCCGATGCGGCACATGAGGATGCCGCCCTGGCCTTCCTGGAAAGCTTGCGGCCGGGCGCGGCGCTGCACCCCTTGTTGCGCGATATTGCCGACTTCGCCGCAAGGCTGGCGCCGGCGGGCGCGGTCAACGGCATTGCCCAAATGGTGCTGCGCACCATGTCGCCGGGCGTGCCCGATCTGTATCAAGGGACGGAGTTCTGGGATTTCAGCCTGGTGGACCCCGACAATCGCCGTCCGGTCGATTACGCATCCCGGCTCACCGCGTTGGGCGCGCTGGATGAGCAGGGGCCGCAGGCGGATGTCAGTGCCTTGCTGCCAGGCTGGAAAACCGGCCGCATCAAGCAGGCCTTGTTGGCCCGCTTGCTGGAAATCCGGCGCCGGCATCCTCGGCTTTTTTTGTCGGGACGCTATATCCCGCTGCCGGTTCGCGGTGCGCGCCGCGCGAACGTGTTGGCTTTTTCGCTGTGTGGCGAGGACTTCCAGGTGTTCGTGGCGGTGCCGCGCCTGGCGGCGGGTGGAATCGCCGTGGAGGTCGATGGGGCGCTGCCCGCGATAGCGCCCGGCTTCTGGGAGGATACGGAGCTGGTACTGCACGGTCCTGGCGCAGGCCAGGCCTTGCGTGACGGCTTGCGGGGCAGCGTGCTGCGCTGCCGCCCCAATGCCGCGCTGCGGCTGGCCGATGTGCTTTCCGGCCTGCCGGCGGCGGTGCTGCTGCCCGATCAGGGATAAAGCCCGCGTACCTCGCGCGATTCCAGGATGCGGGTGCACGCCGTGATGAAGGCGGCCGTGCGCTGGCTGACCTGATGTTCTTTGGATACGGCGGCGACCGACGAGTAGGCGGCGCGCATCATGGCTTCCAGGCGGTGGTTGATCTCCGGCTCGGTCCAGAAGAAGCTGGAGAAGTCCTGGACCCACTCGAAATAGCTGACCGTGACGCCGCCGGCGTTGGCGATCACGTCGGGCACGATGAGGGTGCCGTTCGACGTCAGGATGTCGTCGGCTTCCGGTGTGGTCGGGCCGTTGGCGCCTTCGATGACGATGCGGGCGCGCACGGAATTGGCGTTGCGCTCGTTCAACTGGCCTTCCAGAGCGGCCGGAATCAGCAGCTCGGTCTCAAGCGCCCAGAATTCCTCGGGAGTCAGGCTTTCGGCGTCGGGGCCGCCGGCGATGCCGCCGTGTTCTTCCGAATGCTTGAGCAAGGCCAGTACGTTCAGGCCATTGGCGTTGTGCAGGCAGCCCGTATGGTCCTGGATGGCGATGACTTTGGCGCCGGCTTCGTAGAACAGCCGGGCGGCGGTGCCGCCCACGTTGCCGAAGCCCTGTATGACCACTCTGGCGCCTTCGATGGGAATGCCGACGTCGCGCGCGGCTTCGCAGCCCACCACGTAGACCCCGCGGCCGGTGGCTTCGACGCGGCCCAGGCTGCCGCCCAGCGAGACCGGCTTGCCGGTGACCACGCCCGTGGCGGTGGCGCCCTCGTTCATGGAATAGGTGTCCATCATCCAGGCCATGGTCTGCGCATTGGTGTTGACGTCGGGGGCGGGGATGTCTTTGTTGGGTCCGATGATGACGCCGATTTCGCTGGTGTAGCGCCGTGTGATGCGTTCGAGCTCACCTCGTGAGTAATCATGAGGGTTCAGGCGTATGCCGCCCTTGGCTCCGCCGAAGGGCAGGTTCACCGCCGCCGTCTTGACGGACATCCAGGCCGCCAGCGCCATGACTTCGGACAGGGTGACGTCCTGGTGAAAACGCACGCCGCCCTTGCCGGGGCCGCGCGTGGTGTTGTGCTGCACGCGGTAGCCCTCGAAGTGGGCGATGGTGCCGTTGTCCAGTTCGACGGGCACGTCCACGATCAGCGAGCGTTTCGGGCGCTTCAGGGTTTCGACCCATTTGGAAAGCTTGCCCAGGTAAGGGGTCACGCGCTCGACCTGCTCCAGGTAGATGCCCCAGGGGCCCAGGTCGTCGGAATGCAGATAGGAGGGAAGGGGGTGCGTCGGATGTTCTGACATGGTGGGGACCTTAGCGTAAGAAGGAAGCAAACGAGGGCGTGCAAACCGCCCGACAAGCCGGGTGCGCTTGTTTTAGTGCGAGAGCTTACTACGTCCCCACTTAATAGTTAACCGATTAATTGGGGACGCATTGAATCGGAAGCCTGGCGCGTTGGCGCCGCTATTCTTGAAGATTGTGCTACCGGACGGCGTGTCCGGCAAGGCCGGGCCGCGCCCGGCATGAGCTTATGTCCATTTCTATTAATGGCCGCTGGTGATAACTACTTAACGATTAAGTCGTTCCCTTGCGGCCGGTCGGCGCTCACACTGGCATTTTTGTATGCCTGTGGCGGGTCGGCCCGGAATCGATGGGGCGGCGGCGCGGCGGGCTGGGTGCGAACAAGTATGAGTGCGGTTTTATCCCCGGCGTCCGGGCCGGATGCGACCGGCCTGTGGGCCGAATTGCAGGCGGCGCTGGCACATATCGCCGAAATCCATCCGGATGCGGTGTTTGCTTCGTCGCTGGGCGCCGAGGACATGGTGCTGGCCCACGCCATTTTTTCCGCCGGCCTGCCCATCCAGGTTTTCACGCTGGATACCGGCCGCCTGCATCCCGAAACCCTGGCCCTGATCCAGACGGTCGATGATCGCTACGGCGTGGCGATACGCCGCGTGCAGCCCGACCCTCTGGCGGTTCAGGCGCATGTCGACGCTCACGGCGCTTATGCCTTCTATGAAAGCCAGGACTTGCGCAAGGCATGCTGCGCCTTGCGCAAAGTCGAACCCTTGCGCCGGGCGCTGCGGGGGCATACGGCATGGTTGACCGGGCAGCGTCGCGGCCAGTCGCTGACCCGGGCGGACTTGCCCGAGTCCGAGCTGGACCCGGTTTTCGGCCTGTGGAAATACAACCCCTTGGCCGGCTGGACCCACGAGGACGTATGGGCGGCTATCCGGCGATTCTCGATTCCGTACAACCCCCTGCACGACCAGGGCTATCCGTCGATAGGCTGCGAACCCTGTACCCGGGCCGTGCGCCCGGGCGAGGACGAGCGGGCCGGGCGTTGGTGGTGGGAACAGAAGCAGGGCAAGGAATGCGGCCTGCATGCGGGCAATCTGAAAGACTGAATAAGGAAAACCATGGGCGATATCTCTTCAAGAACCCACCTGGACTGGCTGGAGTCGGAGGCCATCTACATCCTGCGCGAGGTGGCGGCAGAGTGCGAGCGGCCGGTGCTGCTGTTTTCAGGCGGCAAGGACTCCGTGGTGCTGCTGCGCCTGGCGGAAAAGGCCTTCCGGCCGGCGGGCTTCCCATTTCCCTTGATGCATATCGATACCGGCCACAACTTCGACGAGGTCATCGCCTTCCGCGACCGGCGGGTCGCCGAGCTGGGCGAAACGTTGATCGTGCGCCGGGTCGAGGACTCCATGGCGCGAGGAACCGTGGTGCTGCGTCGGGCGACGGATTCGCGCAATGCCGCCCAAGCCACGACCTTGCTGGAAGCGATCGAGGAGTTCGGCTTCGATGCCTGCATCGGCGGCGCCCGGCGCGACGAGGAAAAGGCCAGGGCCAAAGAGCGGGTGTTTTCCTTTCGCAATGAGTTCGGCCAGTGGGACCCGAAAGCGCAGCGCCCGGAACTGTGGAATCTGTTCAATACCAAGGTGCACGCGGGGGAAAACATGCGCGTGTTCCCGATATCGAACTGGACGGAGCTGGACGTGTGGCAATACATCGCGCGCGAAAAGCTGAGCCTGCCGTCGATCTACTACGCCCACGACCGCCTGGTGGTGCAGCGCAATGGCCTGCTGGTGCCGGTAAGCTCCATTACACCGCCCAAAGCCACGGAAATCCCCGAAACCCGCAGAGTGCGCTTTCGTACCGTGGGCGATATTTCCTGCACCTGCCCGGTGGCGTCCAGCGCCGCCACGCCGGAACAGATCATTGCCGAAACGGCCGTCGCCACCATTACGGAGCGCGGGGCCACGCGCATGGACGACCAGACATCCGAGGCGTCGATGGAGCGCCGCAAGAAACAGGGGTACTTCTGATGAATGCAATCAATGAATCGTGGGTGTCGGCCCAAGGCAGCGATGTGCTGCGCCTGATTACCGCCGGGTCGGTGGATGACGGAAAGTCCACGCTCATCGGGCGCCTGCTATACGACAGCAAGGGCGTGTTCGCCGATCAGTTGGCTTCGATCGAGCGCTCCAAGTACAAGCGCACGCCGGCCAGCGAGATCGACCTGGCCTTGCTGACCGACGGCCTGGAGGCCGAGCGCGAACAGGGCATCACCATAGATGTGGCCTACCGCTATTTCGCGACGCCGCTGCGCAAGTTCATCGTGGCCGATGCGCCGGGGCACGAGCAGTACACCCGCAACATGGTGACGGGTGCGTCCACCGCGCAGGTGGCCATCGTCCTGATCGACGCCAGCCGCGCCGCCGATGGCCGCCTGCTGCCGCAAACCAAGCGCCACAGCGCGCTGGCGCAACTGCTGGGCCTGCGGCATGTGGTCGTGGCCGTCAACAAGATGGACCTGGTCGGCTGGGACGGCCAGGTCTTCCAGCGCATTGCCCAGGCGTATGCCGAGCTGGCCCGGGCGCTGGGCATCGCCAGCTTCCACATCGTTCCGATCTCCGCCTTGAAGGGAGACAATGTGGTTGAAGCCTCGAGCAACACGCCTTGGTACAGCGGGCCCACGCTGCTATCCTTGCTGGAAATGCTGCCTGTGACAGCGGCCGCCGCGCATGCGGAGCCGCGCTTTTTCGTGCAATGGGTCATACGCCATGCCGGCAGCCGGGCGGACGGTTTCCGGGGCTATGCCGGCCAACTGGCCGGCGGTGCGCTGAAAGTGGGGGACGAGTTGCGGGTATTGCCTTCCGGCCTGACGGCCAGGGTGGCGCGCCTGCTGCGCGGCGCCGCCGAGGTGGACGAACTGGTGGATGGCGACAGCGCAACCGTGGTGCTCGATCGCGATGTGGACGTGTCGCGCGGCGACCTGATCGTGCCGGCGGGGGCGCAGCTAAGGCTGGCCCGGGAATTCGATGCTCAACTGTGCTGGCTGGACCAGCAGGCCTTGAGCCCGGCCCGTCAGTATTGGTTGAAGCAGGGCTCCCGCCTGACCCGGGCGCGCATCAAGGCGGTTCATACCCGTCGCGACATGCAGGCCTTGCGGCAGGTGCCGGCCGGCGACGCGCTCAGCATGAACGACATCGGCCATGCCACGCTGGTTGTGCGCGACACGCTGGCGCTGGATGCCTATACGGGCAATGCGGCGACCGGCGCCTTCATTCTGATCGATGCCGCAACGCATCAGACAGCGGCCGCCGGCATGGTGCTTTGAACGGGGATTTGCGGGCATGAGGCGTTGGCGGGAAGGGTAATCTCCGTATTTGAAAATGGCTGAATCCGTTGCATAATCGCAAATGTAAAAGTTCTTCGCTTATACATTTTACGGAGCAACCGTTCATGTCTAAATTATTGAAAGGCCTGCTGGCGGCCTCCTTGCTGGGCCTGGCAGGTATGTCGCAGGCCGCCCCCTGGCCAGAGCATCCCGTGCAGTGGGTCATTCCCTATCCGGCCGGCGGCGGCTCCGACGTCATTGGCCGCTTGGTGGCCTCCAGCCTTGAAAAAACGCTGGGGCAGACGGTGGTGGTCGAGAACAAGCCGGGTGCGGGGACCATCATCGGCGCCAGCTTTGTGCAGGCCGCCAAACCCGACGGCTATGTCATCGGCACGGCCGATTCCGGCACACTGGCTTTCAACCCCTCGCTGTATTCCGCATTGCAGTACGATCCGGCCAAGTTCACCTATATCGGCGGCCTGGCCCGCTTCCCCCTGATGCTGGCCGTCAAGGCGGATTCGCCGTTCAAGTCGCTGGACGACGTGCTGCAGGCAGCGCGCAAAGAGCCGGGCAAGCTGACCTCGGCTTCGGCTGGCACAGGCTCGCCGCATCACCTGGCGCTAGAAATGTTCAAGCAGCGCGCGGGCGTCGACGTCCTCCACGTCCCGTACAAGGGCGCCGCTCCCGCATTGCAGGACATCCTGGGCGGCCAGGTCAGCTTTGGTTTCGTCGATTCGGCCGCCGCTCAGTCCAACATCAAGGCGGGCAAGTTGCGCGTGCTGGCGGTCGCCACGCCCAAGCGCATCGACCTGCTGCCCAATGTGCCCACCATGGCCGAGGCTGGCGTCAAGAACTTTACCGCCTATGCCTGGCAAGGCCTGGTCGGCCCCGGCGGCCTGCCGGCCGGCGTCGTCGACAAGCTTAGCGCCGACCTTCAAGCTGCCTTGAAGTCGCCTGAAGTCGACGGCAAGATCCGTGCCATGGGCGTGGAGCCCCTGCCCATGACGGCCGGCGATTTCAAGGCCTATGCCGAAGCGCAGCGCAGCGAATGGGCCGACGTCATCAAGAAGGCGGGCATCAAGCTGGATTGATGGGTCCATGTGCGGCATTGCGACGGACGCCCCTGGGGCGTCCGTTTTTTTGCCGGCTAGATCCCGTAGCGCTTCAGGCCTTCCAGGTTCAGCACCTGCACCGCGCCGTACTCGACCTTAAGCAGTTGGGCGGCCTCCAGCGCCCTTAGCGCCTGGTTGGTGCGTTGGCGCGATATGCGCGCCAGATAGCCGATTTCTTCCTGGGTGATGTCCAGGCGCATGCCTTTGCCGGGGTAGAGCAGGGGATTGAAGAGTTCCGCCAGGCAACGCGCCACGCGGGCGTCGGGCGCCAGCAGGCGGTCGTATTCCGCCTTGCCGATGAACTGGCCCACGCGCTCGTTAAGCTGATGCAGCAGGTAGCGGTTGAACGGGATGCTGCTGTCCAGCAGCCAATTGAAGGTGGCCACCGGCATGCGGACGATGGCCGAATCGCGCAGGGCGACCACGTCGTATTTGCGCGATTCGCACTTGAGCAGGGAGCCTTCGCCTATCCATCCCCCGGCGGGCACGCCGGTCAGCGAGGCCATTTTCCCGTCGGAGTTTCCGACCGAGACCTTTACCAGCCCGCTAAGCACGCCTATCCAGGCGTAGGCCTTTTCTCCTTTGCGTTCTATCATGGCCCCGGCGGCGTATTGCGTTACCGCGACGTCGCGCAGCACACGGTCTTGTTGCTCGTCGGTGAGCAAGTCGAACCATGCCGCAGCGTCGTGCAGGGAGTCTTTCGCGAGCATGAGGATTTACCCTAGAAAAAGCGGGAATGTCATATCCGTGACAGTTGGGGGATGTACTAGCCTATACCTTAGTCTTGAACTGAATAACAATAACGCAAACGCGGCTGGACATACTTTAATCGTAAACCTCTACAAGAGGCCAGAAAACCGGCTGAAGGAGACACCGTGGCGCAGAACATGCCTACGCAAACAGCGGTGACGCCGGGGACTTTCCCCGCTTTGGTGATGCATCACGCCAAGGTGCGCGGCGCCCGCCCCGCCATACGCGAGAAAGACCTCGGCATATGGCAGACCCTGACCTGGGCCGACGTTGCCCGGCAGGTGCGCGCGCTGGCCGACGGCCTTGCGGCCCTGGGCGTGCGGTCCGGCGAACACGTCGCCATTGTAGGCGAGAATCGGCCCCGTCTATACCTGTCCATGATGGCCGCGCAGGCCATAGGCGCCATACCCGTTCCGCTCTATCAAGACGCCGTGGCCCAGGAAATGCTTTACGTCCTGCAAGACGCCCAGGTTCGCGTCGCCATCGTCGAGAACCAGGAACAGGTCGACAAAATGCTGGAGGTCTCCGACCGCTGTCCCGACCTGACCTTTGTCGTGTACGACGACCCGCGCGGCTTGCGCAACTACCAGGAAGACAAGCTGCTGGCCTTCGAGCGCCTGCTGGAACTGGGCGCCGAGCACGCCGCGTCCCACCCCTCTTTTGTCGACCAGGCCATTGCCGCCATCCAGCCGGGCGATGCGGCCGCCATGTTCTATACGTCGGGTACCACGGGCAAGCCCAAGGGCGTGATGCTGTCGCACCATGCGCTCATCGATCGCGCCCTGGCCATACAAGAACTTGAACACCTGACCGACCGCGAAGACGTGCTGGCCTACCTGCCGCCGGCCTGGATAGGCCAGAACATGTTTTCCTACACGCAATTCCTGGTCACGGGCTTTACCGTGAACCATCCGGAATCCCCCGAAACCGTCTCCATCGACATGCACGACATCGGGCCGACCTATTACTTCGCCCCGCCGCGCGTGCTGGAAGGCTTGCTGACCCACGTCATGATACGCATGGAAGACGCCAGCGCCATCAAGCGCAAGCTGTTCCACGCCTTCATGGGTCTGGCGCGCCGGGTAGGCGTGCGCATACTCGACAAAGACCCCACGGTCGGCGCTTGGGACCGCTGCAAGTACGCCCTGGGCAATTTCCTGGTCTATGGCCCCTTGCGCAATGCCCTGGGCATGAGCCGCGTGCGCATCGCCTATACGGCCGGCGAGGCCATAGGCCCGGACCTGTTCGTGTTCTATCGTTCCATAGGCATCAACCTGAAGCAGTTGTACGGCTCCACCGAGACGTCAGTCTTCGTTTGCGTGCAGGCCGACGGCCAGGTGCGCTCGGATACCGTCGGCCCGCCCGTCAAGGGCGTGGACATACGCGTATCCGGCAACGGCGAAATCCAGGTAAAAAGCCCCGGCATGTTCACGGGCTATTACCGCAACCCCGAGGCCACGGCCGAGTCCTACACGGACGACGGCTGGTATCGCACCGGCGACGCGGGCTACCTGGATACCGACGGCCAGCTCAAGATCATCGACCGCGCCAAGGACGTCGGCAAGCTGGCCGACGGCAGCCTGTTCGCGCCCAAATACATCGAAAACAAGCTGAAGTTCTTCCAGCACATCAAGGAAGCCGTGGCCTTCGGCGCCAACATGCCCGAGGTATGCGCCTTCATCAACATCGACCTTGAAGCCGTGGGCAACTGGGCCGAGCGGCGCGGGCTGCCGTATGCCGGCTACACCGACCTGGCCGCCAAGCCCGAGGTCTACGAGCTTATCCGCGATTGCGTCAACCAGGTCAATGCCGACCTGGCCGGCGATCCCAAGCTGGCCGCCTCGCAGATATCGCGCTTCCTGATCCTGCACAAGGAACTCGATCCCGACGACGACGAGCTGACCCGCACCCGCAAGGTACGCCGGGCCTTCATTGCGCAGAAGTACGGCGTCCTGGTCGATGCGCTGTTCCAGGGCAAGGACAATCAGTTCATCGAGACCGAGGTCAAGTTCGAGGACGGCCGTTCGGGCAAGATCTCGGCCGACCTGAAGATACTTTCCGCCACGGTGTATCCCGCCAACACAAAGAAGGCCGCGTAATGAGTCAAGGCGCTCGCGAACAACGAATCGGCAGCACGATACTCGACCTGAAGAACATTTCGCTGGCCTTTGGCGGCGTGAAGGCGCTTACCGATATCTCCTTCGACGTCAAGGAACACGAGATCCGCGCCATCATCGGCCCCAACGGCGCGGGTAAAAGTTCCATGCTGAATGTGATCAACGGCGTGTATACCCCGCAGAATGGTGAAATCACGCTGTCCGGCGTGCGTTTCTCGAAAATGAACTCCAGGCGCGCCGCTGAAATGGGCATTGCGCGCACCTTCCAGAACCTGGCCCTCTTCAAGGGCATGAGCGTCCTCGACAACATCATGACGGGCCGCAACCTGCGCATGAAAAGCGGCGTGCTGGCCCAGGCCTTTCGCCTGGGGTCGGCCGAGCGCGAAGAAATCGCCCACCGCGAGTTCGTCGAGAACATCATCGACTTCCTGGAAATCCAGGCCTATCGCAAGACGCCCGTGGGCCGCCTGCCCTACGGCCTGCAGAAGCGGGTCGACCTGGGGCGGGCGCTGGCGATGGAGCCGCGCATACTGCTGCTGGACGAGCCCATGGCCGGCATGAACATCGAAGAAAAACAGGACATGAGCCGCTTCATCCTGGACGTGAACGACGAGTACGGCACCACCATCGTGCTGATCGAGCACGATATGGGCGTGGTCATGGATATCTCCGACCGTGTGGTGGTGCTGGATTACGGCAAGAAGATAGGCGACGGCATGCCCGACGACGTGCGCCGGAACCCCGACGTCGTCCGGGCCTATCTTGGCGCCAGCCATTAAAAACCAAGGAAGACAGGCATGGGATTTTTTCTGGAAACCTTGTTCGGCGGCCTGATGACGGGCATGCTTTATTCGCTGGTGGCGCTGGGCTTCGTGCTCATCTTCAAAGCCTCGGGCGTCTTCAACTTCGCTCAGGGCGCCATGGTGCTCATCGCCGCCCTGTCCATGGCGCGCCTGTCCGAATGGATACCCGCGTGGCTGGGCATCGAAAGCCTGATCCTGGCCAATATCCTGGCCTTCCTCGTCAGCGCCGTCTTCATGTGGATCATCGCCATCGTCATCGAACGCTGGGTGCTGCGCTATCTGGTCAACCAGGAGGGCACCACGCTGCTCATGGCCACCATAGGCATCAGCTATTTCCTGGACGGCATGGGGCAGATCATTTTCGGCAGCAGCGTGTATTCCATCGACGTGGGCATGCCCAAGGACCCGGCCTTCATCCTGGATTCGGTATTCCAGGGCGGCCTGCTGATCAGCCTGGAAGACCTGACCGCGGCCGGCGTGGCGGCGCTGCTGGTGGCCGTGCTGGCCTTTTTCTTCCAGTACACCTCGGTGGGGCGGGCCCTGCGCGCGGTGGCCGACGACCACCAGGCCGCGCAATCCATAGGCATACCGCTGAACCGCATATGGGTGGTGGTCTGGACGGTGGCCGGCCTGGTCGCGCTGGTGGCCGGCGTCATCTGGGGCTCGAAATTCGGCGTGCAGTTCACGCTGTCGACCGCCGCGCTGCGCGCCTTGCCGGTGGTGATCCTGGGCGGGCTGACGTCGGTGCCGGGCGCCATCGTCGGCGGCCTCATCATCGGCGTGGGCGAGAAGCTGTCCGAGGTCTACCTGGGGCCTTTCGTGGGCGGCGGGATAGAAATCTGGTTCGCCTACATGCTGGCCCTGGTGTTCCTGCTGTTCCGGCCGCAGGGGCTGTTCGGCGAAAAGATCATCGACCGTGTTTAAGCGAGATTAGGTAACGACGCTATGTTCTATCGTGAAAACGGCCAATTCAAAAGCACCTACCGCGCCGACCAGCAGATATTTCCCATCCGGCAGGATAGGACCTTCATGCTGGGCGTGCTGCTGGTCGCCTTCGTGCTGGTTCCGCTGCTGGCCTCCAACTATTTCCTGCAGGCCATACTCATACCCTTCCTGATCCTGTCGCTGGCCGCCATAGGCCTGAACATACTGGTGGGCTATTGCGGCCAGATATCCATCGGGTCGGGGGCCTTCATGGCCGTGGGCGCCTATGCGGCCTGGAATTTCGGCGTGCGCATGCCGGACACGCCGCTGGTCGTCCAGATACTGCTGGGGGGCGTGTTCGCCACCCTGGTGGGCGTGGTGTTCGGCGTTCCCAGCCTGCGCATCCGCGGCCTGTACCTGGCCGTCACCACGCTGGCCGCGCAGTTCTTCGTGGACTGGGCCTTCTTGCGCATTCCCTATTTCACCAATTACTCGTCCTCGGGCAACGTGTCGGTACCGGCGCTGACCGCCTTCGGGCTGCCCGTCCAGACGCCGGCCGAACGCTATCTGTTCGTCCTGGCTTTCGTGGCCGTCTTCGCGCTGCTGGCCAAGAACCTGGTGCGCGGCGCCATCGGCCGGCAATGGATGGCCATACGCGACATGGACGTGGCCGCGTCCGTCATCGGCATACGCCCCGTCTATGCCAAGCTCACGGCCTTTGCCGTCAGCTCCTTCATCATCGGCGTGGCCGGCGCCTTGTGGGCCTACATCCACCTGGGCTCCTGGGAGCCCCTGGCCTTCGACCTCAACCGTTCCCTGCAACTGCTTTTCATCGTCATCATCGGCGGCCTGGGCTCCATCGTGGGCAGTTTCTTCGGCGCGGCCTTCATGGTGCTGGTGCCGGTGCTGCTGACCAACGTCCCCCATATGTTCGGCATGTCCCTGGCGGTCGACACCGCCTCGCACATCGAACACATGGTGTTCGGCGCCCTGATCGTCTTCTTTCTTATTGTCGAGCCGCACGGCCTGGCGCGGCTCTGGAGCATAGGCAAGGAAAAGCTACGCATATGGCCTTTCCCGCATTAGTTTTTTCAATGGCAGCACATCAGCAAGCCGGCTGGCCCGCGTGGGCCACGCCGAAACACAAACGGTGCAGATAGACACCATCAGGAGGACTCGGAGATGAAACCATCCTTGAAATTCGCGGCGGCCGCGTTTGCGGTCGCGGGCACGCTGGCGGCGGCATCCATGCCGGCCGCCGCGGCCGAAGAGCAGTTCGTGCCTTTGCTGGCCTATCGCACAGGGTCTTTCGCTCCCCTGGGCATACCCTGGGCCGACGGCAAAATGGACTACCTGAAGCTCGTCAACGAGCGCGACGGCGGCATCAATGGCGTCAAGATCGTCTACGAGGAATGCGAAACCGCCTACGCGACCGACAAGGGCGTGGAATGCTACGAGCGCCTGAAGGACAAGAACGGCGGCGCCTCGGGCTTCGACACCCAGTCCACCGGCATTACCTTCGCCTTGACTGACAAGGCCATCGTCGACGGCGTATCCATTGAAACCGTGGGCTATGGCCTGTCGCAATCGGCCGATGGCTCCGTGTTCAAGTGGAACTTCCCGCTGCTGGGCACCTACTGGACGGCCGCCGACGTCATGATCCAGGACATCGCCAAGAAAGTGGGCGGCGTCGACAAGCTCAAGGGCAAGAAGATCGCCCTGGTCTATCACGATTCGCCCTATGGCAAAGAGCCCATCGCCTTGCTGCAGTCCCGCTCCAAGACCAATGGTTTCGAGCTGCAGCTTTATCCCGTCACCGCGCCGGGCGTCCAGCAAAAATCCACCTGGCTGCAAATCCGCCAGAGCCGTCCCGACTACGTCCTGCTGTGGAGCGCGGGCATCATGACGCCGACGGCCATACGCGAGGCGCAGGCCGTGGGCTATCCGCGCGACAAGATGTACGGCATCTGGTGGGCCAGCTCCGAGAACGACGTGCAGGATCTGGGCCAGGTCGCCAAGGGCTACAACGGCATCACCATCCACAACAGCGCCGACCACGGCAAGGTGCATGAAGACCTGAAGAAGTATGTGTACGACAAGGGCCAGGGCACCGACACCAACGGCAAGTATGTCGGCACCATCGCCCACACGCGCGGCATGATGATTTCCATGCTGCAAGTGGAAGCCATACGCACGGCCCAGGAAAAATACGGCAAGGGCAAGCACATGACGCGCGAGCAGGTGCGGTGGGGCTTCGAGAACCTGAACATCACCAAAGAACGCCTCGAAGAGCTGGGCTTCGCCAAGCTGATGCGTCCCGTCAAGACCAGCTGCGGCAACCACATGGGCGACGACTGGGCGCGCATCATCCAGTGGGACGGCGCCAAGTTCAAGATCGTGTCCGATTGGTACCAGTCCGACAAGAAGTTCATCGATCCGCTGGTCAAGGATCTGGGGGCCAAGTACGCCGCCGAGAAGAAGCTGGAAGTCCGCAACTGCGCGGGCTAGCCTAGCCTGGAGCCCGGCCGCCGCAGGGCGGCCGGGCCAACTCCACAGCAGGGAACCAATGTATGAATGCGAATGCCGAGCTTGCGGCCCCTAACATCCTTCTGAACGTCAATGGGATCGAGGTCATCTACAACCACGTCATCCTGGTGCTCAAAGGCGTTTCGCTTTGCGTGCCGGAAGGCAAGATCGTGGCCTTGCTTGGCGCCAACGGGGCGGGCAAGACGACCACCCTGCGCGCGGTGTCCAATCTGCTCAGGGCCGAGCGCGGCGATGTGACCAAGGGCAGCATCGACTATCGTGGCGAGCGCATCGAAAAGCTGACGCCGGCCGACCTGGTCAAGCGCGGCGTGGTGCAGGTCATGGAGGGGCGCCATTGCTTTGCGCACCTGACCATAGAAGAAAACTTGTTGACCGGCGCCTATACGCGCGCCATAGGCCGGGGCGAGCTGAACGCCTCGCTGGAAAGGGTCTACCAATATTTTCCGCGGCTCAAGCAGCGCCGCAGCAGCCAGGCCGGCTACACCTCCGGCGGCGAACAGCAGATGACGGCCATAGGGCGTGCCCTGATGGCCAACCCCAGCATGATCCTGCTGGACGAGCCGTCCATGGGCCTGGCTCCGCAAATCGTGGAAGAAATCTTCGAAATCGTGCGCGGCCTGAACGAGCGCGAAGGGGTCAGCTTCCTGCTGGCCGAGCAGAACACCAACATCGCCCTGCGCTACGCCGACTACGGCTACATCCTGGAAAACGGGCGCGTGATGATGGACGGGCAGGCCAGCGAGCTGGCCGAGAACGAAGACGTCAAGGAGTTCTATCTTGGCGTATCCAGCGGCGAGCGGAAAAGCTTCCGCGACACTAAATTTTATCGGCGGCGCAAGCGCTGGCTTGCCTAGGGTGGGCGGAAACGATCATGACTACTTATTTCGAGGAGCGCGAAGCGGCGGCGATGCGCGAGCGCGAGGAAAGCCTGCTTGCCCGCCTGCCCGCCGCCTTGCGGCGCGCCCGGGAACGCGCGCCGGCCATTGCGCAGCAGTTGCAGGGCGTCGATCCCGATGCCATCTTGCAGCGGTCCGACCTGGAATTGATACCGGTCATCCGGAAGAGCCAGCTCCTGCAGGCGCAGTTGTCCATGCGCCAGGGCGAGACGGGCAGCCAGTTGCCGGCGGTGTCGCGACTTTTCGGCGGCTTTTCGGCCATAGGCTGGGGCGAGGCCTTGCGGGTATTCGCCTCGCCCGGCCCCATCTATGAACCTGAAAGCAAGCGCCGGGACTACTGGGGCTTTGCACGGTCCCTGTACGCGGCGGGCTTTCGGCCCGGCGAGCTGGTCTACAACTGCTTTTCCTACCATTTCACGCCGGCCGGCTCCATGATGGAAACCGCGGCGCACGCCCTGGGCTGCACGGTGTTTCCGGGCGGGGTGGGGCAAACCGAGCAGCAGGTGCAGGCCATCGCCGACCTGGCGCCGTCGGGTTATACGGGCACGCCCAGTTTCCTGAAGATCATTCTGGAAAAAGCCCAGCAACTGGGCGTGGAACTGCCTTCGCTGAAGCGGGCGCTGTTCTCGGGCGAGGCCTACCCGCCGTCCTTGCATGCTTGGTTCGCCGAAAAAGGCATAGACGGCTACCAGGCCTATGGCAGCGCCGACCTGGGGATGATGGCGTATGAAACCCAGGCGCGCGAGGGCCTGGTCGTGAACGAGGACATCATCCTGGAGATCGTCCGCCCCGGCACGAATCAGCCCTTGCCGGAAGGCGAGGTCGGCGAGGTGGTGGTGACCACGCTCAACCCCGATTACCCGCTGGTTCGTTTCGGCACGGGCGATCTGTCGGCCATTTTGCCCGGCGCTTCGCCTTGCGGCCGCACGAATATGCGCATCAAGGGCTGGATGGGTCGCGCCGACCAGACCACCAAGGTGCGCGGGATGTTCGTGCATCCCGGGCAGGTGGCGGGTGTGCTCAAGCGCCATCCCGAGGTGCGCCGCGCGCGTCTGGTGGTCAGCGGCAATGTGGGCAGCGACGTCATGGTGCTGAAGGCGGAACTCGATCATCCCAGCCAGGATGAGCTGGCGCGCATTGCCGATTCGGTGCGCGAGCTGACCAAGCTGCGCGCCGACATACAGCCGGTGGAACCGGGCAGCCTGCCCAATGACGGCAAGGTGATCGACGATATACGCAGTTATGAATAAGTTTATGCACTTTCCCTGGTGATCGATTGCAGTAAGATGCAGCAAAATACGTGTTGTTTCTTACAGGGGAGTTGTTATGCGCAAGTTCAACTATGCAGTGTCGGCGGTGGCGATGTTGGCGGCGGTGTCGATGGCTCAGGCCGGCACGCTCGAAGTCGTCCAGAAGCGCGGCGAGGTTCTGTGTGGAGTCACCACAGGCTTTGCGGGCTTTTCGGCGCCGGATGCCAAGGGCCAGTGGAAGGGGCTGGACGTGGACTTGTGCCGCGCGGTGGCGGCGGCGACGCTGGGCGATGCCTCCAAGTTCAAGGCGGTTCCGCTGAATTCGCAGCAGCGTTTCACGGCGCTGCAATCGGGCGAGATCGATCTGCTGGCGCGCAACACGACGGTGACGCAGCAGCGCGACACGGCCCTGGGGGCGATATCGGCGGGCGTCAATTTCTATGACGGGCAGGGCTTTCTGGTACCCAAGTCGCTGGGCGTGAAAAGCGCGAAGGATCTGGACGGCGCGTCGGTGTGCATGCAAACGGGCACGTCCAATGAAAACACCATGGCCGATTGGGCGCGGGCCAACAATGTGAAATACAAGCCGGTGGTGATCGAGCAGTTCAACGAGGTGGTCAATGCTTTCGCGGCGGGCCGCTGCGATGTGTTCACGACGGACGCATCGGGTTTGGCGTCGATACGGATATCGAAGCTGTCGAAGCCTGACGACTATCAGGTTTTGCCGGAGATCATTTCCAAGGAGCCGCTGGGGCCTTTCGTGCGCCAGGGCGACGATGCCTGGCTGAATGTGGTGAAGTGGACCCTGCAGGCGATGGTGGGCGCTGAAGAGCTTGGCATTACGTCCAAGAATGTGGACGAGCAGTTGAAAAGCACGAATCCGAATGTGAAGCGGCTGCTGGGGGTGACGGAGGGTGCCGGCAAGAACATGGGGCTGGACGAGAAATGGGCCTACAACATCATCAAGCAGGTGGGCAATTACGGTGAGAGCTTCGAGCGCAATGTGGGGCAGGGCAGTCCGTTGAAGATACAGCGCGGCTTGAATGCGCAATGGACGGATGGTGGGTTGATGTATGCCTTGCCGGTGAGGTAGTGGTGCGGGGATGATGTTTGGTGGAGAGTGCTGGCCAAGGCCGGCGTTGCGACATGCGAGATACGCAACGCCTTGCCGTATCAGTTCACCGTGATGTTCGCCGACTTGATCAGTCGGCCCCACTTCTCGGTTTCGCTCTGGATGAAAGCGGCAAATTTCTCGGGCGTGCCGCCTACGATCTGGCCGCCGGTCGCGTCAAAGGCCTGTTTGACCGCGGGCTTTTGCAGCACGCGGTTGAATGCCGCGTTCAGCTTTTCAACGATGGGTTGTGGCGTGCCGGCGGGAACGATGATGCCCTGCCAGTTGTACGACTCGAAACCGGGCAGGCCCGATTCGGCCACCGTAGGCACATTCGGCAGCAAGGCCAGGCGCTGGCTGCTCGTGACGGCAATCGGATGGACTTTGTCGGCCTGTATCGCTGGCATTGCCGCATAGCCCATTTCGAACATCATATCGATGTGGCCGGCCATCAAGTCGGTGGCTGCCGGGGCTCCGCCCTTGTAGGGCACGTGTGTCAGCTTGATGCCGGCATCCTGGGCGAACAGTTCGCCCGACAGATGGTGCGCGCCGCCCACGCCCGACGAGCCGAAGGTCAGCGCGCCGGGGTCTTTCTTGGCCAGAGCAATCAACTCGGCCAGCGACTGGACCGGCACTTGCTTGTTGACGTTGAGAATCAGCGGCGCTTCTTCGACCAGGATGACCGGGATGATGTCTTTCTTGACGTCATAGCGCACGTTCTTGGGCATGAGCGTGGGATTGACGGAAAGCGGCGCCAAGTGGCCGCTGCCTATCGTGTAGCCGTCGGGCTTGGAGCGTGCGAGCTCGGCGGTGCCGATGACGCCGCCCGCACCCGCCTTGTTTTCCACGACGATGGTGGTGCCCAATTCCTTGCCCAGCTCTTCACCCAGCATGCGCATGCGGGTATCGGCGAAACCGCCTGCGGAGTAGGGAATGATCATGGTGATGGGGCGTGCGCCGGGCCATTCAGCGGCCAAGGCTGCGCCCGCGAACGATGCGGACAATGCGGTCGCCAGGGCGACTGCGGCGAGTTTGAGGGGTTTCATCAGTATGACTCCGGGAAGCCGGTGGACACGCCGGCAAGAATGCAAGTTGTGCTTGCGAGGCAAGAGGTGTTTCCAAGCGCGCGAACGTAGCGTATGCGTAGGGCTCCGTGACGTCGCGATGAAAAAAAGCTCGTTTATTATACTGGGCCGAATGGCGGGACCGGAGTAATCCAGGGCTGCGTGAGGTTTTATTATGGAAGGTAGGTGCCCAGGAGAGCCTATGGCGCGAAACGAGCAAGCAGGTCGCGTGCCAGTCCTTGCTTTGAAACTTCGCTTCTAGCCATGCGCGGCGATCATGCGTACACTTGCCGGCATGCTACGCATCGACAATCTCGGCAAACGCTATGGCGACCATCTTGTATTCCAGGGGCTGACCCAGGCCTTCGGGCCGGGCTGCGTGGCGCTGTGTGAAGAAGACAGCACCGGTAAGTCCAGCTTGCTGGGCATCATCGCGGGCAAGATTGTGCCGGATGAGGGCGAGGTGTGGATAGACGGGCACTCGTTGGCCAACGCCCCACAGCAAGCTCGGGCCCGCCTGGCCTATGTGCCCGACGATTGCCTGGTCTATCCAGTCCTGACCGGGCGCGGCTTGCTTGAGCGGGTCGCCATGGAAAAGAATGCGGCCCTTGACGATGCGGTGTTCGACCTGGCCTATCGATTGGGCTTGGAGCCTCATCTGGACAAGCGTTTCGAGCAGATGTCGACGGGGACGCGTCGCAAGGTTTTCCTGGCGGCGGCCGTTTTAGGCGAGCCGGCCGTCGTCGTCGCGGACGGCCCCAGCAATGGGCTGGATGGGCCGGCCCGCGCCGTGCTGGCCGAGCAGTTCAGGCTTTGGTCACGGGATCGTGTCGTGCTGTTTGCCAGCCACGATGCCGAACTGGTGCAAGCTTGCGGGGCGCGCTCGGTCAGCGTCGCTTCGCTGCGTTAAGCGCGGCCTTGTCCAATTCCGGCTAGCCCGGAGCCGGGCCTGTGGCCGGGGAATGGCCACAGGGATGGAAAGGCCGTGGCTTCTTACACCATGTGAACCTTGGGCGGCGTTTCCATCAGGGCTTCGCCGCCTTTTTCCGTCACCAGCAGGGGAAACTCCAGCCGCATGCCGCCAACGTCGGGCACGTACAGGTGGGTGCCCAGCGCGACCACCATGCCGGCCTGGACGACGTCGGTGCTGCGCAGGTTGATGAAGGGCCGTGTCCTGGCGCAGGTTCCCAGGCCATGTCCGAAGGTGGGAAGGCAATAATCCGACAAACGATGACGTTCGAAGACGGCAAGGCCTTTTTTCACGACCTCGGGTATGGTGTGGCCGGGCCTCATGTTTTCTATCATGGTCGCCACCACTTCTTCCCAGCAGTCGATCATGCCTTGCTGCTGGGCGGTGGGCTTGCCCAGGAAAACCGGGATGGACGAGTCGGCCAGGTAAAGGTCGACCATGGGGTGCAGGTCCAGGATCACGAATTCATTGTTCTGGATCAGCTTTTCGGAGGCTTGCTGGGTGACGCCATGCAGGTAGCCGGTGCGTTTGCCGGAGCCGACTTCGGTCCCGCCGGTCAGGGCCCAGGCCCAGATGCTGCCATTGTCGCGGTTGGCTTTCTCGATCGCGCCGGCAACGGAGTTTTCCGTTACGCCGGGGCGCACCGCATTGCGGCCCGCGTTGAAACCCTTGTCGGCCACGTGCGCGGCAAAGCGCAGGCGTTCGATTTCAACGGCGTCCTTGATCAGCATGACGTCGTCCAGCATGTCGACGCCATTGCGGATGTCGGCATTGGGCAGCAGCTCTTTCAGTTCCAGGTATTCGCTGGCGCAGATCATGCCCGGCGCGATCTGCGCCGCTCCCGGATGGGACAGGTCGATGCCTATGCGCCCCTTCGACAGGCCCAGCTCGTTCAGCTTGTCGGCGATGGAGCGCGTGAAGTCCGAGTAGGTGAAGGGCGTGATGTCGACATCGACGCCTTCCTCGCGGATGCGGCTGGTGTCCCATGCCCAGTAGATGAACTTGCAATCGCCGTTAGCCGTGACGATGACGGCGCCACGCCACGGCATGAAGGCGCCGCTTAGGTAATGCAGGCCGGCTTGGCGCGTTCCGACATAGGCGTCGAATCCCGCCGCTTTGACCGATGCGGCTATTTTCTGACGGCGGGCGGCGAAATCGATGGGGGTGAATTCTGGAATCATGAAAATGTCCTGAGCGTCTGTGGTTTATTCCGGCTGGATGCCGGCGTCTTTGATGATTTGTGCGGACTTCTTGACCTCGGCCTCGATAAAGGCCTGGAACTCCTTGGGCTTGCTGGCGACGATTTGCAGGCCGGCGTCATGCAGCTTTTTCTCGATGGCGGGGTCGCGCAGGGCGTCGGCAATGGCCGCGTTCAACTTGTCCAGGGTGTCTTGCGGGATGCCGGCGGGACCGACAAAGCCGTACCAAGATCCGGCGCGGTAGCCCGGGACGCCGGCTTCGTCTATGGTGGGCACGTCGGGCAGTTCCGGCAGGCGTTTTTCCGATGCCGTTCCCAGTGCGATCAACTCGCCGTTCTTGACCCGGGGCAGCGCTTGCGGGCTGATGTCCATCAGCAGCGATACGCGCCCGGCCAGCAGGTCGATATAGGAATTGCCCGATCCCTTGTAGGGGACGTGGGTCATCTTGATGCCGGCCATTTTGGCGAACTGCTCCATCGCCAGGTGCATGGAGGAGCCCGTGCCGCCGGAGGCGTAGACGATGGCGTTCGGCTCGGCCTTCGCTTTTGCGATCAGCTCCTTCACGGTCTTGACCCCCAGGCTGGGATGGGCGACCAGAATCATGGGCGAATTTACCGCCTGCGATACCGCCGTGAAGTCCTTGATGGTGTCGTAGGGTACTTCTTTGTACAGGCTGGCATTGGCGGCGTGGTTGCCGGGCGTGGCGATGCCCAGGGTATAGCCGTCGGGCGGGGATTTGGCCACCATCGACGATCCCAGCATCCCGTTGGCGCCGGGCTTGTTCTCGACGATCACGCTTTGGCCGAGCTTGTCCGACATGTGCTTGCCGACCACGCGCGCCAGCATGTCGGTGGTCCCGCCCGGCGCATACGGTACGATAATGCGGATAGGTTTGCTGGGAAACGTAGCTGCCTGGGCAGCCAGTGGCGCCATGTAGGCGGATGCCAGGGCGAGCATTAAAAATAGGCGACGATTCATGGTGGGATTGCCTCCGGTTTTTATCTGATGGTTCGTGATTGAACAGGGTTTCTAAGCAAGAGCTACCTTAAAGCAAGCCCTTTTGCTTGACTATGCGCCTCCTTCTCTAACAGGTATACGACGCACGCATGACGCATAACATTGATATCCAGACCCTGCGCTTGTTCCTGAAGGTGGCGGAGCTGGGCAATATTTCACGCGCCGCCGATGCGCTGTCTTTGACGCAGCCTTCGGTAAGCCGCAGCCTGAAGGCGCTGGAGCAGACGCTGAATGCGCCGCTATTCCACCGGACGGGGCGCGGCGTGCAGCCTACGGCGATTGGCCTGCTGGCCATCGAGCAGGCCCGCAAGATCGTTGACGGTTGCGACGGCTTCGTCAGGGATATCCGCGAACGCAGCGGCGGCCCTAGCGGGGTCGTGTCGATTGCGTTGCTGACGGCCTATATGCGCAGCTTCGCCGCCGATCTGTTCGATGAAGTACAGCGCCAGTATCCCGGCGTCATACTCAGGGTGGTGGAAAGCTTCAGCGCCCAGCATGAGGAATGGCTGAGCAGCGGCAGGGTCGACATTGCGCTGACCACGCAGTACCGGGCGCTGCGCGTGGCAAACGAAGACGTGCTGGCGCAGTCCGACCTGGTGCTGATCGGCCAGAAGCCGCTGGGGCCCTTGAATCAGGATATTGCGTTCCGCGAACTGGACGACATACCCTTGGTTCTTCCGGCGTCGCCGAACGGGCTGCGCGTCCGCATGGAGGAAGAGGCGCTGAAGCAGGGTATCCGCTTGCGTATCATTTTCGAGGCGGACTCCATTGAGGCCCAGCTTGCTCTGGTCCGCAGGTCGCGGTGCTGCGCCATCTGGAGCGAGCACCTGGCGCGCCAGGAAAACTATGTCAACAAGCTATATATCCGGCGCATCGTCGAACCCACGCTGCCGCGTTATGTCGTGCTTCGTACCACCAGTCACCATCCGCTCAGCAGGGCTGCCCGCGAAGTCGCCCACCTGCTGCGCAAATTGATCAACGATGCCCATGCCGTCAGGTAGCGCAGGAGCAATGGCCGAGTTTGTGGCGGCTTGTGAAGCCGTTTTATCTATATCCAATTGGAATTATTCTAGTCTTTTAAAGTATTGGATTGTATGAATTGTCCTCACCATAATGGTCATAGATAAGGCGTATCCATATTGGTACGCACTAAATCCCACCCGCAGAGGTGACCAATGGAGAAGACAATGACCCGAACTTTCCGTTCTGTGCTGGTCGCATTAGGCCTTGCCGCCGCCATGTCGTCGGCCACCGCCGCCGAGAAGTACGAGCTATCCCTTTCCACGTACCTGCCGCCGTCCTACGAGTACATCTACAAGCCGCTGGAGGACTTCGCCAAGCGTGCCGAAGCGAAAAGCCAGGGGCGCCTGAAGATCAACATCTTCCACTCGGGGCAACTGTTTGACGGCTACGAAGAACTGGCGGCCCTTAGCCGCGGCGACATCGACATCACGAATTTCTCCGGCTCCTATGCCGGCGGGTCGATTCCAGCCCTGAACATCTTCACCCTGCCCTTCCTGCTGAACGACATGCCGCACCTGCGCCGAGCGGTCGACAAGGGGCTGCTGGACATCGGCATCAAGCAAGAGATGGCTTCGCAGCATAATGCGCTGATTCTCGGCGTGGCGCCCTTCGACCCCTACGAGCTTTATTCGCGCAAGGATCCCGTCTTGAAGGCGGATGACTTCAAGGGCAAGGTCTGGGCGACCACCAGCGCGACGGATGCGCGGGCGGTGCAATTGCTGGGCGGTTCGCCCACGGGCATGTCGTCTTCCGACCTGTACCTGTCCTTCGATCGCGGCGTCATCAATGCCACGCCTCGTCCCTTGATCACCGGCATGGGACGCAGCCTGTACGAAGTGGTCAAGCATCTGTCGCTGGTTAATCTGGCGGTCGACACGTCCATACTCACCATCAACAAGAGCAAGTTCGAGAAGCTGCCCAAAGACCTGCAGGACATCCTGGTCGAAAGCGCCAAAGAGCGGGATGCCGATCAGTTCCGCCGCGTGGACGAGTACGTGAAGGTGGCCCTGAAGAAGTTCGAAGAGAAGGGCATGACCATCCATCGCGTCACGCCCGAGGCGCGCGCCGACATGAAGGCCAAGACCGCGGTGGCGATTTCCGAATGGGCGAAACAGGTGCCCAACGGCGACGCCTACCTGAAGCTGGTTGCGGAAACCGCAAACTGAGCCATCACTACCCGTGGCGCCCAAGGGGGCGCCGCGTCTGACAGGATAGGGCAGGCAATGCAAAAAGACAGTGCAAACACCGCCAGCGGTTTCTATGGGTCGTTTACTTTCGGTTCACGTCCGGTGCTTCTGGTTGTCGACTTTCAACGAGGGTTCACCGAGCCTGGCCTGACGCCTCTTGCGTCCAACTGCGATCAAGCCATCGCGTCGCTGAACACCCTGATTCGAGGTTTTCGCGGCAAGGGCCTCATCATTCATACGGTGGTGGCCTATCGCAACGCCACGATAGAGGCGGGCCCCTTTTTGCGGAAATGCGCATCGCTGGCCACCCTGGAAGACGGCAGCCCGGCCTGCGAAGTCGACCCGCGCATAGACTTCGATCCGGCGCGGGACCTCATCATCAAGAAGGGGCAGGCCTCGGCTTTTCATGGCACCAGCCTGGCCAGCCTCTTGAGCAGCCATGGCTGCGATTCCCTGATCGTTACGGGTTGCACCACCAGCGGCTGCGTCAGGGCCAGCGTGGTCGACGCCATGCAGAACGGCTTTCCGCCCTTCGTCCCGTCGGATTGCGTGGCGGATCGGTCCAAAGCCCAGCACGACAGCAATCTGGTGGACATGGCGTCCAAGTATGCCCAGGTATGCACGTCGGCGGAGCTGCTGGGCATGCTTGGCTAAAGCCGGATCCGGCTCACGCCAGCTTGGGTTTTGGTCTATCGGATTGGAGCGACACATGAGTATTTCCAGGATTCCTGTGCTCCTTAGCAGGATTGCCGTGCATATTGCCGAAGTCCTGCTTGTGGTGCTGATGGGCATAACGGTTTACGCCGTTGTTGCGCGTTACCTGTTCAATGCGCCCAGCCTATACGCAATGGAGATCAGCACCTATGTACTGGTCGCCATTACCTGGCTGTCTATCGGTTGGGTTCATTACGAGAACCGGCATGTCTCGGTCGAATTCGCCGAGGCGAAACTTAGCGGAACCGCCAAGAAAATAGCGTACTGGATTACCCAGTGCACGGTTTTGCTGTTTTCCCTGGTGCTGGTCTGGGCTGGCTGCAATGTGGTGCTGACGGCCATCGAGAAGGCGTACAAGTCGCCTTCCCTGCTGAAAGTGCCCTTGTGGATTCCATACAGTTTCATTCCGCTCGGGGCTGCTTTGCTGGCGTTGATCGCCTTGAGCAAGTTCAAGGCCAAGCCCGCGCATACCCCGGAAACAGACAGGGAGATCTGATTGGATCCGACGCTAATCTTCACATTGATTCTGCTGGCCTTCGTCGTCTTGATGACCGTGGGCGCCCCCATCTTCGCGGCGCTGGGCGTGGCAAGCCTGCTGGGCATGTTCATGCAAGGCGGAATGAACGCGCTGAACGTCATTCCGTCCATATTGCATCGCGGCCTGGCAAGCTATTCCCTGATCTGCATTCCGCTCTTCATCCTGATGGGCGAGGTCATGGCCCGGACGAGCATAGGGGGCAAGCTCTATAACCTGTTCTATGTGTGGCTCAACCGCCTGCCGGGCGGCCTGGCCATTGCCAGCGTGGGCAGCTCCGCCGTCTTTGGCGCCATGAGCGGCGTCAGCGTGGCGGGCGCCGCCACCATAGGCCGGTTCGCCATCCCCGAAATGCTCAAGCGCAACTACGATCCGGGCCTGGCCGGAGGCGCGGTCGCCGCGGCGGGTTCTTTGGCCCTGCTGATTCCGCCCAGCATCGGTTTTGTGCTCTACGGCGAAATGGCGAATCAGTCCATAGGCAAGCTGTTTACGGCGGCCATACTGCCTGGTTTGCTGCTGACAGGGCTGATGATGGCCTACCTGTATGTGCTCATCAAGATCAAGCCCGAAATGGCTCCGCGTGAATCGACCAGGATTTCCTTCGCCGAGCGCTGGGCGACGGTGAAATACATATGGCCGGCCTGCCTGATGATACTGGCTGTGCTGGGCACCATCTATTTCGGCATTGCCACGCCCACCGAGGCCTCGGGCATCGGCGCGCTGGGAGCCTTCCTGATCGCGGCCTTCATGCGCGAGCTAAGCCTGAAGCTGGTCGTCGAGATACTGCGTTCGACCATCGTCACAACGGGCATGATCCTGCTGATCCTGGCGGCCGCCCTGCTGTTCGGCTACATCATGACCCGCCTGATGATTCCCCAGAAAATCGTCGGCCTGGTCGCGGCGCTCGACCAGCCGGGCTGGGTGGTTCTTCTGGTGACGCTGCTGTTCCTGATCGCCATCGGCATGTTCCTGGACATAGTGTCGGTCATCCTGATCACGACGCCCATCCTCCTGCCCATTATTACCGCCGCCGGCTATGATCCCATCTGGTTCGGCGTTGTAATGATCATCGCCTGCGAAATGGCCGTGATAACGCCACCCGTGGGTTTGAACCTGTATGTGATCAAGGGGATAGCGCCCCAGATCACCTTGGGGCAGATCATCAACGGCGCCTTGCCTTTCGTGCTGGTCGAACTGCTTTGCATAGGCATACTGGCCGTTTTTCCATCCATTGCGCTATGGCTGATCCGTTAGGGCCTTATCCAGGCCGATGCGCGCGTACCGGAGAGCCGCGTCTTGAACATCAACCAGTTGAAGTATTTTGTCGCACTGGCGGAGGAACTGAACTTTACGCGCGCGGCGAAGCGGCTGCATATTTCGCAGCCGCCGCTAAGCAAGCAGATCGCGCTGCTTGAAGAAGAACTGTCGGTGCGGCTATTCAACCGCACCAGCCGCCGGGTGGAATTGACCGAGGCGGGCCGTATCTATCTCTACGAAGTCAAAGCCATACTGGGCCGCTTGAATCGCGCCACGGCACGGGCGCGCTCGATAGAGCAGGGCATGGAGGGCGTCGTGGAGCTGGGCCTGTCCAGCTCGCACTTTCTCGGCCCCATGCCGCAGCTTATCGCCCAGTGCAATATCCACGCGCCGGATATTCGCCTCGTCTTGAACGAGATGCGGCCGAACGACCAGATACAGGCTTTGTACGACAGGACCATCGATATCAGCATCTGCCGCTACCGGGCGCCGGACAACCTGCTGAACAGCTTTCTTATTTGGGAAGACCCGCCCGTCGTCGCCATGCTGGACTCGCATCCGCTGAGCCTGCGAGCGACCCTGCGCCTGGAGGACCTGGCGGGGCAGCGCATGGTGCTGCTGGAACGGGACAGTTCCTACTTCGCCACCGCCTTTCGCGCCACGTGCATGCAGATGGGAATCGACTTGCGGGGTTCGCAAGTGGTGGAAGAAGTGCCGGCCCTGCTGTATCTGGTGGAAGCCGGCCTGGGCATTTCGGTGGTGCCCTGGTCGGCGGCGCGCCGCGTGCCCGGCCTCGTTACGCGGCCCTTGTGCGACACGTCCTTGAACACCGATGTGTACGCATTGGTCCGCCAAGACAACACCAAAGCCGCCATCTGGACCTTCATCGAGCTTGCGCGCCGGTTCGCCAGTTCGATGCCCAACCCTTTGCCGCAAGCGCTTTGAGCGGCGCGGCGCTACTTGCGCCGCCGATACACCAGCGCAATCCGCGCAAACGCGACCTGCAGTTCCTTGGTGCCCGCCTGGAACACCACGGGCCGGCCGCGCGTCGTGAAGCAGATCAATCGCTTTGAGGCGACCAAGGGGATGAACTTGGCGAACTGGATGTCTTCCCAGGCGATCTCGCGCCGCCCCAGCCATGACTGCCGGATGCCGGACGCGCTGATGCTGGTTTCCGAAACCACCATATAGCGCGCCAGCACCACCAGGCCGATGAAGCAGGCGATGATGCTGCCGGCGACCAGGGGGCTTATATTCTGGCCCACCGGGCCGGCGGCGGTGCGCACGATCTGGATGCCGATGAAGACCAGCACCGCGCAGGCCAGCACCTTTATCCACTTGGGCCAGGCCACGCCCTTCAGGGGCAGGGGACCCAGTTCTTGCAGCATTTGCGCATGCTCTTCAGGGCTGGGTTTCTGGTGGGCGAACATGGGCCTTACGCCGCCCTGCGCGCCGCCAGGGCGTTGCCCGCGCGGCTGGAGGACTTGCGGCCGATGTATTGTGAAATCCACTGGCCGATGTCGACGACCGCGTCCAGGTCGATGCCGGTTTCTATGCCCAGTCCGCGCATCATGTACAGGACGTCTTCGGTGGCCACGTTGCCGGTTGCGCCCTTGGCGTAGAGGCAGCCGCCTATGCCGGCCACCGAGGTGTGGAAGATGGTGATGCCGGCTTCCATGGCAGCCATGATGTTGGGCAGGGACTGGCCGTAGGTGTCGTGGAAGTGGCCTGATACCCGGGACGGGTCGACGATTTCGGTGACGGCGCGCATGACGCGGCCCACCTGCACGGCCGTGCCCACGCCTATGGTGTCGGCCACGTCGATTTCATCGCAGCCCATGGCCAGCATGCGCCGGGCGACGTCCACCACGGATTCGATGGGGGTTTCGCCCTGGTAGGGGCAGCCCAGCGCGCAGCTGATGCTGC
>JBARWC010000185.1:0-28434 GCA_049646585.1 Burkholderiaceae bacterium
GACCAGAGCCCCGCCGGCGGCGAGCGCCGCAAACGCAGCGGCGCGCGCGCGCGGCAGGTGGAGCAGCTGGAGCGGGAACGCGGCAAGCAAAGCCAGGCACGCGCCGCGACACCGGCGGCAAAGGCTCCGGCTGCGCGCAAGCAGGCCGACGCGCCCTCACGGCGCGGCAGCCCGGCCCGCGGCGACACGCCCACGCCGACTGAAGCACCAGAAGCACGGCCCTCGACGGCCCCATCTTTGCACGACGCCGACAGGCATACGCCCACCATCCAGCGCATCGGCTCGCGTCGGCCCAGGCATGCCGCCAGGGCCGAAGTGTTTCCCATCTTCGCACCCTGCCCGCAAGGACTGGAGGAAGCCCTGACCGCCGAAATGCAGGCGCTGGGATTCGACGACGCGCAACCCGCGCGAGCGGGCTGCCGCTTCCATGCCGACTGGACGGGCGTGCTGCGCGCCAACCTGTATTCCCGGCTGGCCACGCGCATACTGGTCCAGGTCGCCCATGGCCCCGTCCGCCATGAAGACGACATCCTGGAACTGGCCCAGGACACGCCCTGGGAACGCTGGTTCGGTGCCGAACAAACCCTGCGGGTCGACACATCGGCCATACGCAGCCCCATGCAAAGCCTGCAATATTGCAACCTTCGCGCCAAGGACGGCATCTGCGACCGGCTGCGCGACCGCGAAGGCGAGCGGCCCAGCATCGACACGGTCAGGCCGGATGCCCGGGTCCATCTCTTCCTGGACGAAGACAGCGCCACCCTTTACCTGGACACATCCGGCGAATCGCTCTTCAAGCGCGGCTGGCGCCTGGAAAAAGGCGAGGCGCCGCTGCGCGAAAACCTGGCGGCCGGCCTGCTGGCCCTGTCCGGCTGGGATCCTTCCCAGGCCCTGCTTGATCCCTTCTGCGGCAGCGGCACCATACTGATAGAAGCCGCCTGGATCGCGCTGGGCGTGCCGGCGGGCATCTGGCGCCCCTTCGGCTTCGAAAGGCTGCGCGATCACGATGCGCGCCACTGGCGCGACATCAAGGACGAGGCGCGCTCGCATATTGCCACCCAGCTGGACAGCCCCATCGTCGGCTACGACCTGGACCCCCGCGCCATCGAGGCCGCCCAGGCCAACCTGGAGCGCGCCTGGCTGACGCCCGATTCCATACGCTTCGAGGTCGGCGACGCCGCCAAGGCACCGCCCCCCGCCGCAAGCGGCTGGCTGGTCACCAATCCGCCCTACGGCGAACGCCTGCCCGGCGACGACGCCAGCTTGTGGAGCGATTGGGCCCGCAACCTGAAGCAGAACTACAGCGGCTGGAACGTCAACATCATTTCCAGCGACCTGGATCTGCCCCGGCAACTGCGCCTCAAGCCTCTGCGCCGCTATCCCTTGCACAACGGCGGCCTGGATTGCCGGCTGTTCAGCTTCGAAATGGTCGAAGCGGGCTACCGAAAAGAAAAGTAGTCGCGCCCGCGCCACATTACGCCGCACTGCAACATCATCGCTTGCCGTATCTAGGGTTAACCCCTATAATAGGGTTAACCCTAAACGAAACGTTTAGTTTATTTTTACGCAAGAAGGCAAAGCTATGATTACCATAGGCAAAGACACCCGCTTAACCGACGAACTCGAGCGCCAACTGATGATGCGCGCCATTGAAGACCAATACCGCTTCAAGCCGGTCACCGCCGCCAAGAAGCTGTTCGTCAAGTTGCTTGCCGCTTTCCGCGGCGTCAAGGCCCAGGTGATTGCCGCCTCTCCGGTTCACTCGGCCGGCTAAGCTCCGACAGCGCCGCGCCCACGCGCGGCCAAGTACGCGCAAAGCGACCATGGCTTTGCGCAGCACACCCCAAAGACTGGAATGTTCCGGATTTTGGGGTGTTTCTTTTTTGGCCTCCTTGCCAGGCGCTTTATCCTTTACCCGCGTTATCTCTTTTACCTTCACATCGCCCACCCGTAATGCGGGATAATAGCGGCCATCGTTTCCACCCGCCTCTACCGCAATGCACCATACCGCCCCCGCCCAGCCCCTTCCGTCGACACCCAGCCGCTGGAGGCGCTTCGCCAGCATGATGTACGAAGGCGTGCTGCTGTTCGGGGTGGTTTTCCTGGCCGGCTACCTGTTCGACACGCTCACGCAGAGCCGCAACGCGCTGATGCTCAGGCATGGACGGCAGGCCGTCCTGTTTATCGCCATCGGCGTGTATTTCATCATGTGCTGGCGCAAGCGCGGCCAGACGCTGCCCATGAAAACCTGGAATATCCGCCTGGTGGGCGGCGACGGGGCCGGCCCCGCCATCGGCACGCTGGCCTTGCGCTACCTGCTGATCTGGCCCGTACCGCTGCTGGCCGCCCTGCTGGTGCTGGCGGCCTCGCGCGCCACGGGCTACAGTTCCACCGACCTCTTCATCGTCTTCGCTCCCTTCACCTCGTTCATCTGGACCTGGTTCGACAAGGACGGCCAATTCCTGCACGACCGCCTGTTGGGCACCCGCCTGGTGGATGTTCGGAAGCCATAGCATTTCACAGTGGAAACCCTAATGTCATTCGCTTTCTGAAACGTAGGGATTGCACAGAATCGGCTTGTCGTTCATGCTTCGGGGTAAAAGGAGCTTGCGCCCTCGTCACGCCCTGTTGAATCCTAAAGACAATGAACGACCAATACTCGGAGCTTTACCCGTCTTACCAGTGGTTTGTCCCTTCTCAATTCAACATCGCGCAAGCGTGCGTCCACCGCTGGGCGGAAAATCCCGTTGAAGGCCGGCGCATTGCCATTTTCCACGAAAACGAGCTAGGGCAGCGCGAGGTCTGGACCTATTCGCGCCTGGCCGAAGCCACCAACCAGCTGGCGGGCGGCCTGATCAAGATGGGCGTCATGCCGGGAGACCGGGTCGCCATCATCATGGGGCAGCGCCCCGAAACCGTCGCCGCCTGCATGGCCGTCTTCAGCGTGGGCGCCGTCGCCCTGCCGCTGTCGCCGCTGTTTGGTGCGGACAGCCTGGCCGTCCGCCTGAAAGACGCCGACGCGCGCGTGGCCGTGGTAGACGCCTCGACAGGTCCCGAGCTGCTGCGGGCCCAGGCCCAATGCCCCGCGCTCACGCAGATAATCGCTGTGGACTTCCCGCATGAAGCCACGATTCCATGGCGCTCGCTGCTGGCGCGCCAACCCGCCGAATTCCGGGCCGTGCCCACCAAGTCGAATAGCCCCGCCCTGCTGCTGTACACCTCGGGCACCACCGGAGCCCCCAAGGGCGCGCTGCTGCCCCATAGCGCGCTCATCGGTAACCTGCCGGGCTTCGTGGCCTCGCAGAACTGGTTTCCGCAAAAGGGCGACATCTTCTGGAGCCCGGCGGATTGGGCCTGGACGGGCGGCCTGATGGACGCCTTGCTGCCCACCCTGTACTTCGGGCACGCCATCGTCGGCACGCTGGGGCGGTTCTCGCCCGCCCGCGCCTTCGAGATCATGGAACGCTACCAGGTCACCAACACCTTCCTGTTCCCCACCGCGCTGAAGCTGATGATGCAAGAGGTCCCCCAGCCGCGCGAGCACTATCAGCTTGCGCTGCGCGCCATGATGGCCGCAGGCGAAAGCGTGGGCCAAGCCGCTTTCGAATGGTCCCAGCAAGCACTGGGCATCACTCCCAATGAAATGTTCGGGCAAACCGAAATGAACTACCTGGTGGGCAACAGCCACCGCAAATGGATGGCCAAGCCGGGCAGCATAGGGCGGCCTTATCCCGGCCACCAGGTTGCCGTGATCGATGCCCACGGCAAGCCCTGCCCCGCGGACACCGTGGGCGAAATCGCCCTGAACCGCTACGACATCCACGGCCACCCCGATCCCGTCCTGTTTCTGGGCTACTGGCGCAACGACGCCGCCACCCAGGCCAAATTTCGGGGGGACTGGTGCCTGACGGGCGACCTGGCTTCCGTCGACCAGGACGGCTATTACTGGTATGCGGGCCGCAGCGACGACGTTTTCAAGAGCTCGGGCTATCGCATCGGCCCCGGCGAAATCGAAGACTGCCTGCTGCGCCATGCCACGGTCGCCAATGCCGCGGTGGTGCCCAAGCCCGATGCGACCCGCGGCGCCCTGATCAAAGCCTACGTGGTCCTCAAGCCTGAAGCGCTGCAACGCGACAGCGACGCCTTGCAGACCGAGCTGCAGGAACACGTAAAGCAATGCCTGGCCCCCTATCAGATGCCCCGGGAAGTGGAATTCGTCGATCGCCTGCCACTGACCAGCACCGGAAAAATCCGTCGCCACGTGCTGCGCGCGCGCGAGCAGCAGCGCAGCGCGGCGGCCGAAAAATCGGGCAAATAGACGGGCGGCTCAAGCGGCCACAAGCCTAGGCGGCAAAGCGATATGGGCTAAAATCCAGCCCATGAAAGATCAATTCAAGAAGTACCTGCTTCCCGACCACAGCGCCCGCATCCAGGCGGTCAAGCTGTCCGAGGCCTGGCAAACCGGCCTGGCTCACCAATCCTACCCCGACTGCATCCAAAGCCTGCTGGGCGAACTGCTGGCCGCCTCCATCCTGCTGGCATCCAACATCAAGTTTGATGGGTCGCTGGTCTTGCAATTGCAAGGCAACGGCCCCGTTGCCCTGATCGTCGTGGAATGCGACACCGATCTTTCGGTGCGCGCCACGGTCAGCCTGCGCGAAAGCCACGAAATACCGGCCGACGGCAGCCTGCAAACCCTGATGAACCCGGACGGCAAGGGGCGCTTCATAGTAATTCTGGACCCCGGCCGCGAAACCACCGGCATGCAGCCCTATCAAGGCGTCGTGCCACTGGAAGGTGATTCGGTGGCGCAGGTGCTGGAATCGTATATGCGCAACTCCGAACAACTGGACACCCGCCTATGGCTGGCGGCCGACTCCAGCCTGGCGGCCGGCCTGCTGCTGCAGCGCCTGCCCAGCCACGGCGGTACGCAAGCTGCCGCCGAGCATTCCCCCGAGGAAACCTGGGAGCGAATCTGCCACCTTGCCGCCACGCTCAAGCACGACGAACTGCTCGAACTGGATACCGACACCCTGATCCACCGCCTGTTCTGGGACGAAAACCTGACGGCCTTTGACGGGCAAGAGGTCCGCTGGCACTGCCCCTGCACGCGCGAGCGCGTCGCCGGCATGCTGCGTGGGCTGGGCCGCCAGGAAATCGAAGACATCCTGAGCGAACGCGAATCCGTCGACATCGTCTGCAATTTTTGCGGCAAGCCTTACCATTTCGACGCCGTCGACTGCGCCAGCCTGTTCGTCGACAACCTGGGCACTTCCTACGACCAGGACGATTCCGTCCATTAACACTCGCCACAATCGACGGCCCGCCGGGACATGGATACATTGTCCCCATGTCTTACGCACGCCCTCTTCCAGCCGCCCTGCGCGGCGGCCTTGCACACCAGTCCGGCGCCAGCCTGCTTGAATTCGCCGCCGTGGCGGCGCCCATTCTGCTGCTGGGCCTGGGCGGCGTCGACATCGCCGCCTGGCTGTTCACACGGCAGGCCGCCAGCCTGGCACTGCTGGAAGCCGGCCGCGCCGGCATCGTCGGCCACGCCCACCCCGACACCATCGTACAGGCCTTCGAACAGGCCTTGCTGCCGCTGTTTCCCGGGCCTACCCGCCAGGCCAGCCAGGAAAAGCTGCAAGCCGCCCTGCAACGGCGGGCGGCGCAAACCGGCCGCGCACCATGGCAAATCGAAATCCTGTCGCCATCCCCGGAGGCTTTCCGCGACTTTGCCGACGGCTCCGTATCGCTGCCAGGCAAAGGCGCCCTGGCGGCCATCAACAACGACTATCAGCAGGAACAGGACCAAAAACGGCGCGAGCAGGGCTGGGCGCAGGGGCTGGGGCCCGCATCGGGCGCGTCCATCTTCCAGGCCAACACCCTGGTGCTGCGGCTAAGCTATCTGCACGAGCCGGCGCTACCCGCCTTAAAGAGCCTGATCCGCGTGTTCGGGCAAGAAAACGGATCCTACCGCCGGCATGCCCTGGCGCACGGCTATCTGCCGCTGGTCCGCGAGCTGGCGCTGGGCATGCAATCGCATCCGGCCGATTGGCCGCTGCCCAAAAGCGGAAAAATCGTCAAGGGGTCAGGCGCGCATACGGCGGCGTCCAGTTGGCAGAGCTGCGCCGGCAGCCAGTGCGGCCCGTCCGGCACGCCCACCACCCCGGCCGTGTCCAGCCCGCCCAGCTCCGGAGATCCCGCCATGCCAGGCGATCCGGCCACCAGCCCCGCCATGGGCTCCGGCACCGTACCGGGCATTGATGCGGCACCCGGGCCCGACACCGCTGCGCCACCGGGCAGCGAAAATCTGGCGGTCTTGCCGGGCGACCCGGCCTGCGGTGTGGTGCTGTGCTGCGTGCCCGCCTAGGGCCTGTAACGCTAAAAGGGAAGCCGCAGAGCCGGCCTGCCATGTGCGCTTAATTGCGCTTCTTTGGAGGAACGGCGGGGGTTTTTATCTGGGGCTCGCGCTCGTGGGGCGCCAGTATCTGCACATAGACCTCGCCCTGCTTGATCATGCCCAGTTCCGCGCGCGCGCGTTCCTCTATGGCGGCCTTGCCCGATTTCAAATCCTGGACTTCGGCCTGCAAGGCATTGTTGCGCGCCAACAGGGCGTCGTTGGTTTCCTGCTGGCTGGCGACCTTTCTTTCCAGCTCATGAACGCGCAGCCAACCGCCCTTCCCCCACCACAAGGGATACTGGGTAATGACGGTCAGCAATGCCAGGGCGATGAATAAAAGTCGCATGTAGCGGTCGAAAAAACAGCCCGGCACGAGCCGGGCCGCCGATTAGCGCAGGTTGTAGAACGCGTCGCGGCCGGGGTAGGAAGCGACCTCGGCCAGTTCTTCTTCGATACGAAGCAACTGGTTGTACTTGGCCATGCGATCGGAGCGCGACAAGGAACCCGTCTTGATCTGCATGGCATTGGTGGCCACCGCGATATCGGCGATGGTGGAGTCCTCGGTTTCGCCCGAACGGTGGGAAATGACGGCCGTATAGCCGGCGCGCTTGGCCATTTCAATGGCGGCGAAGGTTTCGGTCAGGGTGCCGATCTGGTTGATCTTGATCAGGATGGAATTGGCGATGCCCTGGTCTATGCCTTGCTTGAGTATCTTGGTGTTGGTGACGAACAGGTCGTCGCCCACCAGCTGGACGCGCTTGCTTAACTGGTCGGACAGCAGCTTCCAGCCCTCCCAGTCATTCTCGGCCATGCCGTCTTCGATGGAGATGATGGGGTATTTGTCGCACCAGGTGGCCAGCAGGTTGGCGAAATCCCGCGACGTCAGGGAAATGCCGCCTTCGCCGGCCAGGTGGTACTTGCCGTCGCGATAGAACTCGGAACTGGCGCAATCCAGGCCCAATGCGATCTGCGAGCCCGCTTCGTAGCCGGCTTCGGAAATGGCCTGCAGTATCAGTTGGATGGCGGCCTCGTGGTTGGCCACGTTGGGCGCGAAACCACCCTCGTCGCCCACGGCGGTGGACATGCCTTGCTTGTTGATCAGTTTCTTCAGCGAGTGGAAGACTTCGGCGCCCATGCGCAGCGATTCGCGGAAGCTGGTGGCGCCTATGGGCAGGATCATGAATTCCTGCAGGTCCAGCGTGTTGTTGGCGTGCGCCCCGCCGTTGATGACGTTCATCATGGGCACAGGCATCTGCATGGGGCCGCTGCCGCCGAAATAACGGTACAGCGAAAGACCGGAATCATCGGCGGCGGCGCGGGCCACGGCCATGCTGGCGGCCAGGATGGCGTTGGCGCCCAAGCGGCTTTTCGATTCGGTGCCGTCCAGGTCGATCAGGCTGCGGTCGACGAAGGTTTGTTCCTGCGCGTCCAGGCCCATGAGCGCTTCGGAGATTTCGGTATTCAGGTTCTCGACGGCACGCAGCACGCCTTTGCCCAGATAGCGCTTTTCATCGCCGTCGCGCAGCTCGATGGCTTCCCGCGAACCGGTGGATGCGCCCGAGGGCACGGCGGCCCGGCCCATTGCGCCCGATTCCAGCAAAACGTCGCATTCGACGGTGGGATTGCCGCGAGAGTCGAGAATTTCACGACCGATGATATCTACGATTGCACTCATGATTTTGACTGTCCTGCTTGAATATAGGGTTACGCTGAAAGGGCTGTCCAAGGCGCTTGCGAGGGCTGAATCCGATAGGAACAAGCGCAAACGCCCGATTGTACCCCGCAGCCGCGCGGTGGCGGGTTACATCAAGTTTAAATGATGTGAATTTTTACGCATCGCGCCGCAGACGCTCTTCCAGCGTATGCAGCATGGCGCTTAGCTGATCCAGTTGCGCGGTGGACAAATCATCGAACATATTTTCGATGAAAGCCGTGCGGCGCGGCAAGGTGGACAGTACGATGTCGCGGCCGCTGGGCGTCAAGGCGACGTTGGTCAGACGGTTGTCGGCCGGATCGGCGTGGCGCTCCACCCACCCCATCTGTTCTATGGTTTTGATCTGGCGCGTCAGAGCCGCCGGGTCCATGGGCAGTTCTTGCGCCAGTTGCTTCTGGGATAGCTCCCCCGCACGGTGCAGGGCCAGCAATATACGCCAGCGCGGCATGGAATGGCCGACGCCGGCTTCAAAGGCGGACATCAGCGCGCGATAGGTTCGGCCCAACTGCTGTATGGCTTGCAACTGCGGGATATCAGCCATTGGCGTCGCCCTGAGTAACCGGCGGCTTGACGGCGCTCACCGTGCGCGTCAAACGGATCAGCGGCAAGCGATAGACCCATGCCAGCCCTAGCATCGACACCAGCAGGGCGGTCGCCAGGCCGTAATGCACCGCCGACACCAAAGCCGACCGCGCCAGCTCGATGAACAGGTCGCCCGACAAACCCTGGCGCAGCAAATGCCCCATGAAATCGCTTTGCACGGAATGGTTGACCAGCACCTGCGGATCCTGCAGCATGCCCAGCCAGGATGTGCCCTGGCCCTGCGGCACCGCCTCGCGCACGCCGCTGACATAATAATTGGTGACCAGGGCGCCGACGATGGTGGTGCCCAGCATGCCGCCTATCATGCGCACCGATTGCAGCATGGCGGTGGATATCCCCAGCAGTGAGCGCCCCGCCGTCTCTTGCGCGAAAACGGTCAGGTTGGGCATGACGAAGCCCAGCCCCAGGCCGGCCAGCACCATATAGGCGATGACCAGCGGCCTGGGCGTGGATTGCACCATCACGGTCATGCCCGCGCAAGCCACGATCATCAGGGCGAAACCGGCATAAAGCATGTGGTTGGGCTTGGACAGGCGGACAATGATGCGCGCGTTGGTGACGCTGCCCAGGGTGATGCAAACGACCATGGGTGTGATCAGCAGCCCGACCTCCCGCGGCGTCATGCCGAAGCCGCCCTGCAGGAGCAGCGGTATGTAGAACAGCAGCGCAAACATGACGAAACCCAGGAGCAGCGACAGGCAGAACAAGGTCGCCAGGCTTTTGTTGCGGAACATATCCAAGGGCAGCAGGGGTTGCGGACAGCGTCTTTCCCAATACAGCAGCGCGGCGAAAGCGATCAGGGACGACAAGCCCAGCAGGACCATGGACAGGCTGGCCCCGTGCACCGGCAGCAGCTCGACGAACAATTGCAGGCTGCCCAGGCCCAGGGCGATAAGCACGGCCCCTTGCCAGTCCAGGCGAATATCCTTGGACGGCGTCTGGCGTATGCGGGGCAGGAAGCGCCAGACGAAATACAGGCTGAACAGCCCTATGGGCAGGTTCACGAAGAACACCGAACGCCAACCGGCGTATTGAGTCAGGAAACCGCCCAGGGAAGGGCCGAAGGCATTGGCGATGCCGAAGGCGGCGCTAAGCAGCATCTGCCAGCGCAGGCGCACGTGCGAATCGGGAAACAGGTCGGGTACGCAGGCGAAGGCCGTGCCGATCAGCATGCCCCCGCCTATCCCTTGCAAGGCGCGCGCCAAAGCCAGCTGCAACATGGTGTTGGACAAGCCGGACGCAATCGATGCCAGCATGAACACGATGATGGAGGCGACAACGAAGGGCTTGCGGCCATAGTAGTCGCCCAGGCGGCCGAAGATGGGAATGGTGATGACCGAGGTCAGCAAGTAAGCCGTGGCCACCCAGGCATAGAGCTCGAAGCCATTGAGCTCGGCCACGATGGTGGGCAGCGCCGTCCCGACCACCGTCTGGTCCACAGCGATGATCATGGTCACGAAACACAGCCCCAACATGGCCAGCAGCGACTGGCGCACCGACAGGACACGCCCGGTTTCGATGGATGGAGTAAGGGGAGTGGCGGCCATGTTCAAGCTTTGGATAAGTCAATCATTGATAAGTCAACGATTTTATCAAGGCCGGGCCAGCGATGCAAGAACAGGCAAGAATTGCCCGCTCCCGGCCTTCGCTACAGGACGGTATTGCCGCCCGTGGCGTCAAGCCCCTTCGACGATATACATATTCATGACGGCGGCGCGCTCGCGGACATTGCGGGCGCGGCGGTATTGCGCCGAATTGTAGAAGGCGCGCGCGGCGGCCATATTGGGGAACTGCAGCATCACCGTCCGCCCCGGGTCGCGCCCTTCCAGGGTTTCCGTCTTGCCACCCCGCACCAGCACCTTTACATCGTGCGCACGCATGGCCAGCGTGGAAAAGCGGCGGTACTCCTCGTATTTCTCGGGATTGGTCACAAAGACGTTGGCGATTACGTAGGCAGTCATGAAAGAACTCATTCTTATGGCAGCAAGCGCTGTAAGCAATCACTATACAAGATCGCGCCCGCCGCCCCACTTCGGCCAGGCGGTCTGAATATCGGGTTTCAGGGTTTACGCCTATCCATCCAGAAAAAATTGACGATTAGTATAAATTTAGATAATCTGTATAAATGAAAGAGACAAACGATGCCGCGGCGCAAGCCCACCTGCTAGCTCAACTGGACAAGATCGCCGAAGGCATAGGCGCCACCTTCGAGCCTTTCTGCGAGGTGGTCGTGCACGACCTGACCGACCCCAAGCACGCCATCGCCTGCATCAAGAACAATCTTTCCGGCCGGCAGGTCGGCGACCCGGCGACCGAATTGGGCCTGGCCCGCATTCTCGACGACCAGTACCCGCAGGTCCTGGCCGGCTACCCCAATCAGTTTTCGGACGGCAGGCGGGCCAAGAGCTCGTCCATCGGCATCAAGGACGCCAAGGGCCGCTACGTGGCGGCCTTATGCCTGAACATCGACATCAGCCTATTCCAAAGCCTGTCGGTCCTGCTCGATAAATTCACCTCCACCGCCCAGACAGGTGCCCACGACACCCTGGACCCCGGCAATGCCGCCATGCTGCGCGCGAAGATCGACGAGCTCTCCGCCGCGCTGGCCACCACGCCGCGCGCGCTCAGCAAGAAAGACAGAAAGGCGCTGGTACGCCGGCTCAAGGAAGAAGGCTTCCTGGAAATCAGGAACGCCGCCGCCGTGGTCGCGCAGCACCTGGGCGTCTCGCGGGCCACCGTCTACGGCGACGCCAAATGAACGCAAACGGCAAGGCCGCGCCATCGCCCCCATTTGAACCCTCATCCCTTAGCGCCATGACACACACAGACATCGAACTGCAATTCAACCCACGGGTTTCCATCGCCCCGTCGGAAGTCGAACGCTATGCCGCAAGAGCGTCGGCGCTAAGCCTGGCCACGCGCGAACGATGGTCGCAGCGCAAGGCCTGCCGCCTGGACGTGCCTTACGGCGAATCCCGGCTTGCGACCCTGGACATATTCCCCGTGGCCGATCCCAATGCGCCCCTGCATGTCTTCCTGCACGGCGGCTACTGGCGGGGCCGCGACAAGTCGGACTACAGCTTCGTTGCCGATGCCCTGGCGCCTCACGGCATATCGACCATCGTCATGAATTACGACCTGTGCCCGGAGGTCGAGGTGGACGCGATCGTCGCGCAGGTCAAGCGCGGCTTTTCCTGGATACGCGCCAACGCCGACGCTTTCTCATGCAGTGCGCAAAATCTGACCGCGTCCGGGCATTCGGCCGGCGCCCATCTGATCGCGGCGGCGCTGTCCGGCCCCGGCCATCAGGACGGGCCCCGCGCCGCGCTGCTGATCAGCGGCATCTACGAGCTGGAGCCTGTGCTGCACATCACCGTGAACGAGCAGATACGCTTGCGGCCGGAGGCGGTCGACGGGCTGAGCCCGATGCGGCACCCACCCAGCGGCTCCCCCAGCCTGGCCATCGTGGCCGGCACGGCCGAGCCGGCCGCCTGGGTGGCGCAAAGCCGCGATTTCGCGAATGTATGCAAGCGGCAAGGGCTGGATTGCCTGTACGGGGAAATGCCCAATGACGATCACTATTCCATCATGACGCATCTCGAATCGCCCAACAGCTGGCTAAGCCGGCTGGTCGCCGGCATGGCGCTGCAAGCCTCCGATTTCCCAACCACCAACCGTATCGATAAAACATGAGAAACAGCCCTTTGCGACGCCTCGTCGCCCCAGCGTTCGCCGCCGCTCTCATGGGCGCGGCCTTTCTTGCTCCCGCCGGCGCGGCTGACGGATTTCCCCAATCCGACAAAAGCATACGCCTGATCATTCCCTTCTCGCCCGGCGGCGTCACCGACACCAGCGGCCGCATCATCGCCGAGGGCCTGTCCAAGCGGCTGGGCACCCAGGTGGTGGCCGAGAACCGACCCGGCGCCTCCGGCAACATCGGCACCAATGCCGTCATGCACGCCGCGCCGGACGGCTACACGCTGATGCTGGCGCTGGACGGCAGCCTGGTCATCAACCCGCACGTTATGAAAAGCATGGCCGGCTTCAACCCCGCCACTAGCCTGACGCCGGTCGGCAACATCGGCAATTCCACCATCATCCTGGTGGCCCACCCCAGCGTGCAGGCCAATACCCTGAAGGAAGTCATCGAGCTGTCCAAGAAAACGCCCGAAGGTCTGTCCTACGGCACCTCGGGCACGGCCAGCATCGTGCATATCGCGGGCGAACTCCTGACGCAAAAGACCGGCGCCAAGCTGGTCCATGTTCCCTACAAGGGCGGCGCGCCGGCGGTCAACGATGTGGTGGCCGGCCATATCCCCCTGGCCTTCGTATCGGCCGCCTCGGTCCAGGGCTACCTGAATCTGGGCCAGTTGAAGGCCATTGCCGTGCCCACCGCCAAGCGTTCCCCCTTCTACCCCAAGGTCCAGACCTTCCAGGAGAACGGCGTGGCGGACTTCAACGTCAGCTCGTGGGTGGGCCTGATGGCGCCGCCCAAGACGCCGCCCGCCATTGTCGAGAAGCTCAATGCGGAACTGAATGCGGTGCTGGCCGACCCCGGCACGGTGGAGCGCCTGAACGGCATGGGCATCGAACCCCTGCCCGGCACGGCGCAAGACTTCACCGCGATGATCAACGCCAACTTCACGCTATTCGACGGTGTGATAAAAAGCTCGGGTATCCGCCTGGATTAACCTGCCGGCTTTCGCCCGAGGGCCGGCGATCCCGGCCCTCCCCCCTTGAATCAAGAGTCACATGAATCACAGCATCAACAGCCGTATCCGCAGCGTCAACAGCACCGCCATGCCCGCACCCGGCGGGCATTATTCCCATGTTTGCATCGCCGCGGGGCTGGCCCATATATCGGGCCAGTTGCCCATGGACCCGCAAGGCAAGCCCATGACGGGCCAGCCCTTCGAGGCTCAGGCCCTACGGGTCCTGGACAATCTGGGGGCTTGCCTGCAAGCGGTCGGGCTGACCCCGCAGGATCTGGTCCAGGTACGCATCTACCTGACCGACATGGAAAACTGGCCGCGTTTCAACCAATACTACGCCGCCTGGCTGGGCGAGCACCGGCCCGCCCGCATCATTGCGGGCGTCTCCACCTTGCACTACGGCCTGGAACTGGAAGTGGAAGCGGTGGCGCTGGCCGCCCCTGAAGACTGACTGCGCCAGCGTCGACCTAGGCGCCGGCCCGCAGCGCCCACGCCTGGAGTCAGATGAGGCTTGCCAAAGACACGACAGCGGGAAAAAGCGCTACAGCGCTTCCGGCTTGGCCTTGACCACCCGGTCCAGGGCCACCAACGATTCCAGCAATGCCGCCATTTGCTGCAGCGGCACGGCATTGGGGCCGTCGGACAAGGCCTGGTCGGGATTGGGGTGGGTTTCCATGAACAGGCCGGCCACGCCGACCGCCACGGCCGCCCGCGCCAGGATGGGCACGAACTCGCGCTGGCCGCCTGAGCTGCTGCCCTGCCCGCCCGGCAACTGCACCGAATGCGTGGCGTCGAACACCACCGGGCAATTGGTCTCTCGCATGATGGCCAGCGAGCGCATATCGGAAACCAGGTTGTTGTAGCCGAAGGACGCGCCGCGCTCGCACACCATGATGTTGTGCCCGTCGCCGCCGGCGGCGATGGCCGCCGCGCGAGCCTTGGCCACCACTTGCGCCATATCGTGAGGCGCCAGGAACTGGCCCTTCTTGATGTTGACGGGTTTCAGCGTGGCCGCGCAGGCATGGATGAAGTCGGTCTGCCGGCACAGGAAGGCCGGGGTCTGCAGGACGTCGACCACCGCCGCCACGTCGGCGACCTGCTCGGTCGTATGCACGTCGGTCAGCACCGGCACCTTCAACTGGGCGCGGACGTCGGCCAGTATCTGTAAACCCTCGTCCTGTCCCGGGCCGCGATAAGACTTGTCCGAGCTGCGGTTGGCCTTGTCGAACGAGCTTTTATAGATGAAGGGAATGCCCAGCTTGCCGGTCATTTCCTTCAGGATGCCCGCCGTATCGAAGGCCATCTGGCGCGACTCGATGACGCAAGGCCCCGCGATCAGGAAAAAAGGCTGGGTCAGTCCGGCTTCGAATCCGCATAGTTGCATGGCTATTCCTTGCTCGTGGCTTTCCCGTGTTGCGCCTGGTAATCAATGGCGGCGCGTATATAGCTGGAAAACAGGGGGTGCCCATCGCGCGGTGTGGACGTGAATTCGGGGTGGAATTGCACGCCCATGAACCAGGGGTGGCTGGGCAGCTCCATGATTTCGGGCAGGTTTTCAGTAGGCGTGCGCGCGCTGATCACCAGGCCGGCCTCTTCCAGGCGCGACACGTACACATTGTTCACTTCATAGCGGTGGCGGTGACGCTCGTTGACTTCGTTGCCGTAGATCTTGCTGGCGCGCGTATCCGGCTTGACGGGGCAGCGCTGCGCGCCCTTGCGCATCGTGCCACCAAGGTCCGAAGTATGGTCGCGCTTCTCGATCTTGCCCTCGCGATCCTGCCACTCGGTGATCAGCGCAACCACCGGATGCGGAGCCGACGGATCGAACTCCGTGCTGTTGGCGCCGCCCAGGCCGGCCACGTGGCGCGCAAACTCCACCACCGCTAGCTGCATGCCCAGGCAAATGCCCAAGTAAGGAACGCCGTTTTCACGCGCATAGCGGATGGCCGCAATCTTGCCTTCCGTGCCGCGCTTGCCGAAGCCGCCCGGCACCAGAATGGCATCCAGGCCCTTCAGGCAATCGGTGCCTTCGGCTTCGATCTGCTCGGAATCCAGATATTCGATGGACACCTTCGAATTGGTGTGTATGCCCGCATGAACCAGGGCTTCGCTTAGCGACTTGTACGATTCGGTCAGGTCGACATATTTGCCGACCATGCCGATGCGCACCTGGTGCTGGGGATTCTCGATGGCATCCACCAGGCGATCCCACACCGTCAGGTCGGCGGGAGGCGGGGTCAGGGCCAGCGCATCGCACACCAGATTGTCCAGGCCCTGCTTGTGCAGCATGGCGGGAATCTTGTAGATGGAGTCCGCATCCCATACCGAAATCACGGCATCCAACGGCACATTCGAGAACAGGGAAATCTTGGCCCGCTCTTCGTCCGGAATCGGGCGGTCGGCACGACACAGCAAGGCATTCGGATAGATACCGATTTCGCGCAGCTTCTGGACCGAATGCTGCGTAGGCTTGGTCTTGAGCTCGCCCGCCGAGGCAATGAAAGGCACCAGCGTCAAGTGCACGAAAGCGGCATTGTTGCGCCCCAGGCGCAAGCTCATTTGCCGCGCGGCTTCCAGGAAAGGCAGGGATTCGATATCGCCCACCGTGCCGCCGATCTCGACGATAGCCACGTCGGTTTCGCCGTTCCAGGCCGACTTGGCGCCGCGCGCCACGAAATCCTGGATCTCGTTGGTGATATGGGGAATGACCTGCACCGTCTTGCCCAGATAGTCGCCGCGGCGCTCTTTGCGCAGCACGGATTCATAGATCTGGCCGGTGGTGAAGTTGTTGACCTTGCGCATGCGCGTCGAAATGAAGCGCTCGTAGTGACCAAGATCCAGATCCGTCTCGGCCCCGTCTTCGGTCACGAAGACTTCCCCATGCTGGAAGGGGCTCATGGTGCCCGGGTCGACGTTGATGTAGGGATCGAGCTTCAGGAGGGTGACGCGCAGCCCTCGGGATTCAAGGATGGCGGCGAGCGAAGCAGCGGCAATGCCCTTGCCCAGGGAGGACACGACGCCTCCCGTTACAAATACGTATTTGGTCATTGTAAATTTACATGCCCGGCGCTACCGGACAGGAGCAGGAAATTTGGATTATAGCCGGGACGGGGCGGCTTGTTGGCGGGCGGCGGGAAATATTCCTGTTTTGCTTAGGGCGGTGTTGCGGTTTGGTTGCAAGGCCCGCGGCCCGCCCAATGCGCTGAATCAGGCAAGCGCCGGCGACCATTCGGCCAGCAGCCTGGGCAGCTCGGCCATATTGGTAAAGACCCGCGCCACGCCGACCGCGCGCAGCGCTTCCGCGCCGCTATGGCCCTCGGCATCGGGGCTATAGCCAAAGACGGTCGCCCCGGCCGCAACGCCGGCGGTCGCGCCCGTAACGGTGTCTTCCACCACGGCGCAGCGCGACGGCGCAACGCCCAAGGCCTGCGCAGCGGTCAGGTACACATCGGGAAACGGCTTGCTGCGCGGCAGATCCTGGCCGCTGAAGACCCGGCCGGGGAAGCAATCCGCAATACCCACCTTGGCCAGTTGCAGTTCGACCTTCTTGATATCCGCGCCCGAGGCCACCGCGATGCGGCCGTCCAATATCTTATGCAAGGCCCGCACCGCTTCCGGCGCCCCGGGTATCTCGACCAGTTCCTGGTCCAACGCCTCATTGCGGCGCTGGCGAAACTGCTTGGTCCAGTTGCCGTCGATGCGAAACCCGGTGCGCGCTTCGATCAAAAGCGACTCATCCACAACCGCCTTGCCGGTGAAGATGCGCATGCTTTCTTCATGCGTGATGGGCCAGCCCAGCTCGTTCAACATCTGGGTCAAAACGCGATTGGTGATGGGCTCGGAATCCACAAGAACGCCATCGCAGTCGAAGAGGACCGCATCGAAGGGGAAAGCTGTCATTTCTGTATCTTAAAACGTTAAAGCATAGGGGGTTACTGGGGGAGTCTAGCATCTATGCCGGCTTTCGGCGCTCGTTCCCCCGATAGGCTTTTGCACAGGCTTTCCCGAGACACTCCTGGATCATGCCATGACCCATCACGGCAACAGTTCACGCTGTATATTTCCTTGGTCCGACCCTGATTGCCCGTTCAAATGAGCCCTTTACCCATCCCTCCGATACAGCTTGAGGCCCTACTCTCTTACTGGAAGCCAAGAATACAGTTGCTCTCCTCCGCATGCGATCTGGAAGGCACAGCACTCACATTGCGGACACTGCTATTCGCCCTTCGCGACATGCCTTATGAACGACCCGAAGGGGGATCGAACGACGCGCGAGCTTGCGTTTCGCAATGGCGGGGTACCTGCTCTGCGAAGCACCTGGCCGCTTATGAGCTGCTGGAAGCCCTTGGACTTTCCCCCAGGCTTTGGCTCGCCAGTTATCGAATAGACTTCGCCAAGCCGTATTATTCCGATCAATTACGCAGCAAAGCGCAGGGCTTGGTGGTGCATGACATCCACAACTACATCACCTGCGCCATCAACGGCCGCTCGACGATCGTGGATATAACCTTCCCCGCCGCGCTTGGCGGCCAAGGGTTTCCGGTAACGACCTCGTGGTCGGAAGGCCAGGACTTCGTCCTGTGCTGCACTCCTGAAGAAGTCCGAGAGATCCGGAATATTGACGAATCGGATCACACAAAACGCCAATGGCTACAGACTCTCAACCCTGGCGCTACCGCGATGGTCCGTGAAGCCGCGATTCGCGAACTGATTATTTCGGCACAGGAAGCTGATCGCTTATCGTAAACTCCAAGAACTCTTACTTGAAGAGGAAACACAAATGACCTACGTCACCAGTGTCGAGCCCAAAAATTCGGCCCTACTCCCGATTGGGCGCAAGTCCGTCTGGCCGAGGCGGACGAAGCCACTCTGAACCGCTGGGCCTTGCAGGTGCTGGATGCCCAGCGCATCGAAGACGTCTTCATCTAAGCAATACCTGCCGGCGGCACCAACGCCAATGCCGCCGACCCTGACTGCCGGCGATAACTAAACCGCTTCCGTCCTCTTCACCAACCAATCCTTCGCCGCCCCATCCACCAACGGCAGCAGCCTCGCCCTTACCTGCGCGTGGTAGTCGTTCAGCCAGGCTTTTTCCCCTTCGGTCAGCAAAGGCAGCTCAATGCAGCGCGTATCGATGGGGCAAAGGGTCAGCGTTTCGAACTTCAGGAATTCGCCGAACTCGGTCTCCATCGCGGGCACGGTCAGCACCAGATTCTCGATGCGTATGCCCCAGCGTCCGGGCCGGTACAGGCCCGGCTCGTCCGATGTGATCATGCCCGGCTCCATGGCCATATTGGGGTTGACGGCCGCCCTGTAGGCAATCACCTGCGGACCTTCATGCACATTCATGAAGTAGCCGACTCCATGGCCTGTGCCGTGCCCGTATTCGGCACCGGCCTGCCAGATGGGCATGCGGGCGATGGCGTCCAGCACGGGGGACATGGTGCCGCGCGGGAACACGGCCTGGGCCAGGGCGATCGTGCCTTTCAGCACGGTGGTGTAGTCGCGTTTTTGCTCGATGCTGGGCTGGCCCACGGGCACAACTCGCGTGATGTCGGTGGTGCCGCCCAGGTATTGGCCGCCCGAGTCGATCAGCAGCAGGCCATCGCCTTCGATGACGGCGTGGGATGCTTCGGTGGCGCTGTAATGCGGCATGGCGCCGTTGGCGTTGTAGGCGGCGATGGTGCCGAAGCTGGGCGTAATGAAATTCGGGCGCCGGGCGCGAGCGGCGGTGATTTCCTGGTCCACGGTAAGTTCGGTAATGCGCTCCCTGCCCTGCGCCGATTCAAACCAGGCAAAGAATTCGCACAGAGCGGCGCCGTCCTGCTCCATGCTGCGACGCACATTGTCGGCTTCGGCGGCGTTCTTGCGCGATTTGAGCAATTGCGAGGGGTTGATGGCTTCGATCTTGTCGGCGAAGGCGGCCGCGGCCAGGGTGCCCATGGTCGTGCGGGCCGGGTCGAACAGCAGGCCCTGCCCTTCCGGCAGGCAGGACAAGGCCCCCGCAGCCTGATCGTAGGGTTCGACGCTTACGCCGTCGCGCTTCAAGGCGGCGCACAGGGCGTCGGGAATCTTGCCGGGCGCAACGAACAGGCGTGCGCTGTCCGGGCCTATCAGGGCATGCGCAAGGAAAACGGGGTTGTAGGAAACATCATTGCCGCGCAGGTTGAACAGCCAGGCAATATCGTCCAAAGAAGACAGCCAGTGCCAAGCGGCCTTGTGCTTGACCATGGCGGCGCGCACGGCGGCCAGGTTCTCCGCCCGGCTGCGGCAGGCGAATGGCGGCAGGTGCTCGAACACAGTGCCTTGCGGCAGCTCGGGCCGCCCTTGCCAGACATCGCCGATGACATCGGTGTCGATGACCAGGCTGATGCCTTTCTCCGACAAGGCGGCCTGCCATTGGCGATGCGCCTGCACGGCCAATACCTGGCCATCGATGTTGACGCGCGCACCGCCGGCCAGGCGATCCGCCAGCCATTGGGCGGGCATGGGCACATCCGGCGCGCCGGCGCGCATGGTTTTGATGCCGGTGCCGGCCAGATCGCTGTCGGCCTGCTCCCAGTACCGGCTGTCGGTCCACAGCCCGGCAAAATCGGCGGTGACCAGCAAGGTGCCCGCCGAGCCGCCAAACCCGCTAAGCCACCGCCTGGACTGCCAGTACTCCGGCAGGTATTCCGACAGATGCGGGTCGGAGGACAAGGCCACGCAGGCATCCAGCCGGCGCTCGAGCATGGCGGCGCGCAAGGCCTGGATACGTTGGACGAAGACGGACGGGTTCACGAAAATTCCTTCAAAAAACGCAGGGGCTCCCCGTGGAGCGACGGCGACGGATACGGTTCAATCAAGAAGCCAGGATACACCCGCCAGCCACGAGCCGGGCACAGGTGGACCCGATAGGAAAATGGCCCGCCGGCCCCGCCGTGCGGGATCGATCGGACCATTCTCGTTCGCACCCAGGCGATCAGGCGACGGCGGACACGTCCAGCTTGGCGCCGGTCTTGGCCTGGATCTCGTCGACGGTGACGCCTGGCGCCAGCTCGATCAGCTTCAAGCCAGAGTCGCCCACTTCCAGGACGCCCAGGTCGGTGATGATGAGATTGACCACACCCACGCCGGTCAGCGGCAGGCTGCATTCCTTCAGCAGCTTCAGGTCTTCGGTGCCGTCCTTCTTGCGGGCCACGTGCTCCATCAGCACCACGACCTTGCCGACACCGGCCACCAGGTCCATGGCGCCGCCCATGCCTTTGATCATCTTGCCCGGGATCATCCAGTTGGCCAGGTCGCCTTTCTCGGACACCTGCATGGCGCCCAGGATGGCCAGGTTGATCTTGCCGCCGCGTATCATGGCGAACGAATCGGCCGAGGCAAAGATGGACGAGCCCGGCAGCGTGGTGATGGTCTGCTTGCCGGCGTTGATCAGGTCGGCGTCGATTTCGTCTTCCGTCGGGAAGGGGCCGATGCCCAGCAGGCCGTTCTCGGATTGCAGCCAGACCTCGACGCCTTTGGGCACGTGGTTGGCCACCATGGTGGGCAGGCCGATGCCCAGGTTCACATAAAAGCCGTCTTGCAGCTCGCTTGCGGCGCGCGCCGCCATTTCGTCACGGGTCCAGGCCATTATTTTGCTCCTTGCGCGTTGCGGACAGTGCGTTGTTCTATGCGTTTTTCCGGGCTGGCGTTCAGCACGATGCGGTGCACGTAGATGCCGGGCAGGTGAACGTGGTCGGGATCAAAAGTGCCGGTGTCGACGATTTCCTCGACCTCGACGATGGTGATCTTGCCCGCCATGGCCACATTGGGATTGAAATTGCGCGCGGTCTTGCGGAACTGCAGGTTGCCGCTGCGGTCGGCCTTGTAGGCCTTGACCAGCGAAACATCAGGAACGAGCGAGCGTTCCATGACGAACTTCTCGCCGTCGAACTCGCGGATTTCCTTGCCTTCGGCCACCACGGTGCCCACGCCGGTGCGGGTGAAGAAAGCCGGAATGCCCGCGCCGCCGGCGCGCAGCTTCTCGGCCAGCGTGCCTTGCGGCGTGAACTCGAGCTCCAGTTCGCCGGCCAGGAACTGGCGCTCGAATTCCTTGTTCTCGCCCACGTAGGAAGCGATCATCTTCTTGATTTGACGGGTGGACAGCAACTGCCCCAGGCCGAAGCCGTCGACGCCGGCGTTGTTGCTGACGCAGGTCAACCCCTGAACGCCCGAATCGCGCAAGGCGGCGATCAGGGCCTCGGGGATGCCACAAAGGCCGAAACCGCCGACCGCAATGGTCTGGCCGTCGGCGACGACGCCTTTCAGCGCTTCTTCGGCGCTTGCATAGACTTTATCCATTACTCCTATCCTTATTCAATATTTCATGCGATGGCAGCGCGGCCGCAAGGGCTTTGTGCCGTATGTGGTGCAGCGAAAAAAGCAAAGAACGAAAAATAAATCATAAAGCGTGCGCCGTCCGCATCATTGCAGCGTAAACAAGCGGGCGAAGCATGAAAGCTCGTGGGGCGTCCAGGGAAAGGACTTGCCCGTTTCCGCAGCGGCCCCGACCATGACCTGGCGGCCCTTGGCATAGACGACGCCGGGCTCGCCCTCGCATTCGATGAGAACGTCCATCTCCATGCTGGAGCGGCCCACACGGGTCAGCACCTGGCTGACCAGGACGGTGGCCGGGTAGAGAACGGGTTTTAGGAAGTCGCAGGACACATGGGCGACCACCGTCACCCTGTTGGACGGCAGCGCAATGCCCGCCTGAGCAAACAGCTGGACCCGCGCCTCTTCAAGAAAGCGAAAATACACCGTGTTGTTGACGTGGTTCAAGGCGTCCAGGTCGCCCCAGCGCACCGGCATGGCCCAGCGAAAAACCCCGCCCACCGGCGGCACGGCAATCGATTCGACATCTTGCATCGGCCTGCGCCCCTTTTGCTGAATGCATCGAGGCAATCAGTATAACGTGGCGGCGCCGGGCTCGATTGCGGCCCCTCGCCGCCCGCCAGGGAAAGACTGCAATACAATTAGGCCCAACAATGGAGTGCCCACGGAGGGCCGCAAGCAGCACCAGCAGATATACGGGAGATATCAAACATGGCTGAACGTGAATCAATGGAATACGACGTAGTCGTGGTCGGCGCGGGACCGGCCGGGCTCGCCGCCGCCATCCGGCTCAAGCAGCTGGCCGCCCAGCGCGAACAGGAAATCAGCGTTTGCGTGCTTGAAAAAGGCTCCGAAGTCGGCGCTCACATCCTGTCCGGTGCCGTCATGGATCCGCGCGCCCTGACCGAACTCATTCCCGACTGGAAGGAAAAGGGCGCGCCGCTGGATACGGCGGTAAGCGAAGACAAATTCCTGTTCCTGACCGAGAAAGGCGCGCGCGCCACACCCAATTGGCTGCTGCCCGAATGCTTCCAGAACCACGGCAACTACATCGTGAAGCTGGGCGATGTCGTGCGCTGGATGGGCGAACAAGCCGAAGCACTGGGCGTGGACCTGTTCCCGGGCTTTGCCGCCGCCGAAATCCTTTACACCGACAGCGGCGCCGTCCGGGGCGTGGCCACCGGCGACATGGGCGTGGCGCGCGACGGCACGCATACCGACCATTACCAGCCCGGCATGGAGCTCCTCGCCCGCTATACCGTCTTTGCCGAAGGTTCGCGCGGCCAATTGGGCCGTCAGCTTATCGATCGGTACAAGCTCGACGCCGGGCGCGACCCGCAAAGCTACGCCATAGGCATCAAGGAAATGTGGGAGGTCGACCCCTCGCAATCCCAGCCCGGCCTTGTCGTGCACACCGCCGGATGGCCGCTGGATTCCGACACCTACGGCGGCTCCTTTCTTTACCACCTGTCCAACAACATCGTGGTGGTCGGGCTGGTGGTCGGGCTGGACTACGCCAACCCCTGGCTGTCGCCCTTCGAGGAATTCCAGCGCTACAAGACCCACCCCGCCATCCGCCCCACCTTCGAAGGCGGCAAGCGCATCGCCTACGGCGCCCGCTCGCTGACGGCGGGCGGCCTGCTGTCGCTGCCCAAGATGTGCTTCCCCGGCGGCGTCATGGTGGGCTGCGAGGCCGGCGTGCTGAACGCGTCGCGCATCAAGGGCAGCCATTCTGCCATCAAGACCGGCGCGCTGGCCGCCGAGGCCGCCTTCGATGCCATCGTGGCCGACCGCCGCCACGACGAACTGACGGCCTACCCGACCGCATTCGAGAACTCCTGGCTGCACGCCGAGCTGAACAAGGCGCGCAACTTCAAGCAGTGGTTCAAGAAGGGGCGCACCGTCGCCACCATCATGACCGGTGTGGAGCAATGGTTGCTGAAGGGCAAAATGCCCTGGACCCTGCATCACAGCAAGCCCGATCACGCCTGTCTGCAGCCTGCGGCCGAATGCGCGCGCATCGACTACCCCAAGCCCGACGGCAAGCTCACCTTCGACCGCCTGAGCTCGGTCTTCATTTCCAACACCAATCACGAAGAAAACGAGCCCATACATCTGACGCTCAAGGATGCCTCGGTTCCCGTATCGGTGAACCTGGCCAAATACGGCGGCCCGGAAGCGCGCTACTGCCCGGCCGGCGTGTACGAGTTCGTGAAGACCGACACGGGCGAGGATCGCCTGCAGATCAACGCGCAAAACTGCGTGCACTGCAAGACCTGCGACATCAAGGACCCCACACAAAACATCGTGTGGGTGGCCCCGCAAGGGGGCGAAGGCCCGGTCTACAACGGCATGTAGCGTACGCCGTCGCTGGCCTGCCGGGCGTCAAGCCCTGGAGGCCCGCAAGCGCCGCCGGGGGCCGGGCAGGTTCACGGCCACCAAGCCCGCCATGATCAAAGCCACGCCGACCAGCTCCAGCGCAGTCGGCTGCTCCGACAGCAGCAACCAGGCCAGGATGACGGTCAGCACCGGCACCCCCAGGCTGGACATGCCTGCCACCGTGGCGCTGACCCGCCGCACCACGGTCAGCCAAAGCCACCACCCCAGACCCGAAGCGATGATGGCCATATAGGCCATGCCCCAGTACAAAACAGGCGCCCAGACGATGTCCTGCTGCGGAAAGATGCGGGCCACGGGCCAGGTCAGCACGGCGCCCATCAGCATCTGCCAGGCCGTCAGGTTCAGCACATTGGGCGTATGGCGCTGGAACATCATCTTCGACAACACGGTGCCCAGGCCCCAGCACGCGCCGCCCGCCAGCGCCAGCAGCGAACCCGTCACCGACCCCAGGCCTTTCCAGGGGGCTATGATGGCCAGCAAGCCCAGGGCCGCCAGAGCAAACGCCCAGGCATGGCGCCGCGTGGGCCGGTCGCCCAACAGAGCCCAGGCAAACAACACCACCCAGAAAGGCATGGTGTAGGCCAGCATGACGACGTGCCCCGCCCCACCGCTGACCAGCGCAAGCTGGCACAGGCACTGGAAGGCGGTGGTCTGGAAGACGGCGATGCCCAGGGTCAGCCAGAACGGCGGCAACTTCAGCGACTGCCGCGTGACCACCAGGATGACGAACAAAACCAGGAAAGCGATGGCGTAGCGCCCCATGACCAGATCGAAGGGGCCGATGAAGCTGGATAGGTGCTTCATGATGATCCAGCTGAATCCCCATAGGGTGACGGTCAGGGCCATCAGCATCAAGGCGCCGCGGTCGGACTGGCTCGGTTTCAACATACGCTCCGTCATTCGGATGATTGAGTGGAAAAAAAGAAAGATCAGGCCTAAGCCTGATCTTTTTGGTCTGTGCATCAGCGCCTGGCCGGCTGGCCCGCGTGATCAACGCGGCAAGCCGGGCCAACACGATACATCACCCCGGCCTGCCCGGCAATTTGCCGGCCGGGCCGGGAGGCAGGCGCCCCGCTAAACGGGACCTTAGTGCGCCTGGGACAACTGGTCGAGAATCGACGGGTTTTCCAGCGTGGACACGTCCTGGGTAACCGGCTCGCCCTTGGCCACCACACGCAGCAGGCGCCGCATGATCTTGCCGGAACGGGTCTTGGGCAGGTTCTCGCCGAAACGGATGTCCTTGGGCTTGGCGATGGGGCCGATTTCCTTGGCCACCCAGTCGCGCAACTGCTTGGCGACGGCATCGGCCTCCTTGCCTTCCGGCAGCGAGCGCTTGAGCACCACAAAGGCCACCACGGCCTCGCCCGTGGTGGCGTCGGGCCGCCCCACCACCGCGGCTTCGGCCACTATTTCGTGAGCCACCAGCGCGGATTCGACTTCCATGGTGCCCAGGCGGTGGCCTGAAACGTTCAGCACGTCGTCGATGCGGCCCATGATCCAGAAATAGCTGTCGCTGTCGCGCTGCGCGCCGTCGCCGGCCAGGTAGTAGCCCTTGAGCTCCGGCGGGAAATAGCTTTTCTTGAAGCGCTCCGGGTCGTTCCAGATGGTGCGTATCATGGCCGGCCACGGGCGCTTGATGACCAGGAAGCCGCCCTTGCCATGCCCGACTTCTTCACCGACCTCGTCCACCACGGCGGCGGCGATGCCGGGCAGCGGCAAGGTGCAAGAACCCGGCTTCAAGGGCGTCACACCCGGCAGCGGCGTAATCATGTGGGCGCCGGTCTCGGTCTGCCACCAGGTATCCAGCACCGGGCAGCGTTCGCGCCCGACATTGGTGTAGTACCACATCCAGGCTTCCGGATTAATGGGTTCGCCCACCGAGCCGATAATGCGCAGGCTGCTCAAATCGTATTCGCGCGGATGGTATTCGGGCGCCGCCTCGGCCGCCTTGGTCAGCGAGCGGATGGCGGTCGGCGCCGTATAGAACACCGTCACCTTGTGGCGCTGGATCATGTCCCAGAACCGGCCGACGTGCGGATAGGTGGGCACCCCCTCGAAGACGACCTGCGTCAGGCCGGCGGCCAAGGGGCCGTAGGTGATGTAGGTGTGGCCGGTGACCCAGCCGACATCGGCCGTGCACCAGAAGACGTCGCTGTCCTTGGAATCGAACGTCCATTTGACCGTCAGCAGCGACCACAGCAGGAAGCCCGCCGACGCGTGCTGCACGCCCTTGGGCTTGCCGGTCGACCCCGAGGTGTACAGGATGAACAGGGGGTGCTCGGCGTTGACGGAAACGGCTTCGCACACACTGGACTGGCCGGCGCAGACGTCGTGCATCCAGAGATCACGCCCTTCGTTCCACTGCACCTTGCCGCCCGTGCGCTTGTAGACGATTACGTGGCTGACGGCCTCGCAGCCGCCCATGGCCAGGGCCTCGTCCACCGCGCTCTTGAGCGGTATGGCCTTGCCACCGCGCACTTGCTCGTCGGCGGTGATGACCAGTGTGGCGCCCACGTCGACGGTGCGTTCATGCAAGCTTTTCGAGGAAAAGCCGCCGAACACCACGGAATGGATGATGCCCAGGCGGGCGCAGGCCTGCATGGCAACCACGGCCTCGATGGACATGGGCATGTAGATGATGGCGCGTTCGCCGGTCTTGTGTCCCAGCGCCTTGATGCCGTTGGCGAACTCGCAAACGCGGGCGTGCAGCTCTTTATAGGTGACTTTGGTCACCTTGCCGTCGTCCGACTCAAAAATAAGCGCGGTTTTATTGGCGGTTGGGGTGCCCAGGTGCTTGTCCAGGCAGTTGGCCGAGACATTGAGCTCGCCATCTCCAAACCAACGATAAAACGGCGCTTCCGATTCGTCCAGCACCTTGGTGAAGGGCTTGGTCCAGGTCAGGTTTTCGCGCGCCAGGCGCGACCAGAAGGCATCGGGCGACTTTTCGGCTTCGGCGCACAAGGCCTTGTAGCCCTCCATGCCCGATATCGTCGCTCCTTTGACCAGATTCTGAAAAGGTGGAAAAACCCGGTTCTCTATCAGTACCGATTCGATTTCATTCGACATTGCCGCAGGCTCCTTTTTCAAGTGTGTTGTTCGAGTTATTCGCCCACCGTAGAGGATGAGCCTTACTCCATGCTGACAAATCCGGCAAGATCAATCAAAAATTGTCACAATCGCCCGATGCCATTCATGCGAACAGGGTATCAGTATCGCGCGCCCGCGCGCCGCGCGCAAAGTCCAGCCTGGACAACACAGCCAGGCCGGCCACGAAAAACAGGCCGGTGCAAAGCAGGGCCAGCCGGTGGTTGCCGCCAGTCAGCCAGGTGACCAGGCCATAGCACAAAGGCCCCACCACGGCCGCCAATTGCGTGGCGAAGGTCCAAAGGGAATAGAACTCCGCCAGCCGCCTTGCCGGGGCCAGAGCCCCCACCATGGCGCGGCCGGCGCTCTGGCTGGTGCCCATGCACAGGCCCGCCACCATGGCGGCCAGCCAGAACAACCAGGCCTGCACGGCAACATAGGCCAGCCCTATCATGACGATCCAGCCCGCCAGGGTGATGGAAAGCGCCAGCTTGTGGCCGATGCGGTCCTGGGCGTAGCCGAACAGGAAAGCGCCCGCCGCGGCGGCGATATTCACCGTGAAGACCAGCAGCATGGTCTGGGCCATGGTGAAACCCATGGCCTCGGTGGCATAGACCGCCGACAGGGTGATGACCACGGCGATGCCCGCCTGGTAGCAGGCGCCGCACATCAGCAGCAGCCGGAAATCGGTGAAGTCCCGCCGGGTTTCCCGCCAGGCGGTCAGCAGGCGGGCCAGCATGCCCTGCGCCGGCCGGCCGCTGGGCGGCGTGCGCTCGCGCAGGAACAGAAAAGAGGGAATGGCCGCGATCGCGAAAATGGCCGCCGTCAGGACCATGACGTAGGGCACGTACTGGCTGGCGGGCTCGCCTTGCCCGCTAGCCCAGGACACCAGGGCCAGCGACAGGCCCAGGGTGAGCATGCCGCCGAAATAGCCGAAGCTCCAGCCCCAGCCCGAAACGCGGCCCAGCGCTTCGGGACGGGCGATCTCGGGCAGGAAGGCCGCCACGATGGATTCGCCCACGCAATAGCAGTAATTGGACAAAGCGATGGCGCAAAGCCCCCAGACGATGTCGCCCGGGCCGGTGAACGCCAGAAGCAAGGTGGCCAGCACGCAGCCCACGGTGCTGGTGAACAGCAGCCTCCGCTTCCCCGCCCTGGCG
>JBARWC010000186.1:0-40104 GCA_049646585.1 Burkholderiaceae bacterium
GCCCCAGCCCTTGTCAGCCTGCGACGGCCGCGCTCCGGCCAAAAGCGCCCGCTTCCGCCAAGCCTTGGATGCGCTCCTCATCGTAGCCCAGCCAATCGGCAAATACCTTTTCCGTATGCTCGCCCACACGCGCCGCCACGACGGGATCGGCCAGCGGCGTATCGGAGTAGCGAATCGGCAGGGACATATTGGGCACCCAGCCCAACTCGGGATGCGGGATACGCGTAAGCATTTCGCGCTCGCGCGCCTCCGGCGAGCGGACGGCCTCTCCCACCGTGCGCAGCACGCCGCAGGGCACGCTGGCCTTGAGCATGCGCGCATGCCAATATTCGAAGGGCTGCTTGGAAAACTCGTTTTGCAGCAAGGCAAAGATTTCGTCGCGTTTCCCCAGCCTGTCCTTGTTGGTGGCGTAAGCGGGGTTCGCCGCGACATCGGGCATATCCAGCACTTGAATCAGCAATCGCTGGAAAATCTGGGTATTGCCGCAGTTGATCAAGAATGAACGATCCTTGGCCGTGAACACGCCGGACGGGCATGAGTCGGGGCTGGTATTTCCCGGCCGCTGGGGCTCCTTGCCCGTGAAGGTCTGTTGTAAGGATGCGTAGCCGGTCATCAGCAGCGCATTGTCGAACAAGGCCACCTCGACAGCCTGCCCCTTGCCCGTGCGGGCTCGGGACACCAGGGCGCCAAGTATGGCATTCGACGTCATCATCGCCGTGCTGATATCCATCACCGGCGACAAGGCCCGCACCCCTTCCCTGTCGACATAGCCGTTCATGGAAATGAAGCCGCTTTCAGCCTGGGCGATGGGATCGAAGCCCAATCTATCGGAAAACGCCCCTTCGCGCCCATAGGCGGACACGGAACAGTAGATTAGCGCGGGGTTGTACTCGCGGCAGGCTTCATAGCCCAGGCCAAATCGCTCCATGACGCCGGTCGAGAAATTCTCTACCACCACATCGGCTTTCGCGATCAGGGCACGCGCTTGCGCCAAACCCTCAGGCGACTTGAGGTCGAGCGTGATGCTGCGCTTATTGCGATTGCACCACAACCACGGCGCACCGCCGCCGAATTCCGGAATCATGGGGGGATACTGGCGAAAATCATCGCCCCGGCCGGGTGCTTCAACCTTGACGACGTCGGCACCCATGTCCGCCATGATCATGGTCGCCAATGGACCCGCAATGTAATGCGTGAAGTCGACGACACGGACTCCTTGCAGCGCCAGCTCCGCACCCGCGGGGCGCGGCCTGTGTACGGGGAAATCCGCTACCGCCTGGCTGTATTTCGAGGTCTTGGAAGAATCGTTCATGGTGTCTCTGGAAGTTGTTCATTGAATAAAAAGTTCGGTGCGCGAGCCTGAAGCACGGTTGCTATCCCTGCTCGAGCAAACTGTTCCCTTCCCCCAGGGCGGGCCAGCCCGATGCCGCCCGCTCGCGCAGGAACTGCGGATCCAGTGGGACTTTCAAGGCCGGCAGCCAATCGTCGCCATCGCCGATGCGCCGATCCAGCAGGCCCCGGCTACGAAAGTGCGGGTGTTCCGCCGCTTCCCGCAGCGTGTTGACGACGACCGCACAGGCGTCCTTGCCGTCGAAAACGCCACGCCAGTGGGCGCTGTCGTGGCCGGCGATGATGCCGGCGACCTTGTCCCGCGTGCCTTCAGGGTCCTTGCTGTCGTCGCGCCAGCCGGCATCCAGCCCTATCGCTTCGCAAAACACATTCCAGAAACGTTGCTCAAGCGGCGCCGCGGCGATATGGCGGCCGTCGCTGCACCGGTATATCTGGTAGCGGGGAGAGCCGCCGGTCAGCTTTTCGCCTCCCGGCTTTGGCCAATCCCCATAGCGCTCGCCCCGTGGAATCCCCCAGTAGGGAAACGCCAGGAGATTGTCGGTAATGGAAATATCCACCCAACTGCCCTCGCCGGTCGCATCGCGGCTGCGCAGCGCAAGCAGGATATTGATCACCGCCGGCATGGTTCCGGCGCCGATATCCCCCACCAGCACCGGCGGAATGGTAGGAGAGCCATCCACGCCATGGGACAAGGACAGCAGGCCCGACTCTGCCATATAGGTCAGGTCGTGGCCCGCCACCTGGGCCGAAGGGCCGTCTTGCCCATACCCCGTTATGGAGCAATACACGAGCCGCGGATTGATCTCCTTCAAGTCCTCGTAACCCAAGCCAAGGCGGGCCATGACACCAGGCCGGAACTGCTCGACCAGCACATCGGCTTCGCGTACCAGCGAGAAAATCTGTTCGCGTACCTCTGGCGACTTCAAATCGGCGGCAATGCTTCTCTTGCCGCTGTTGAGCAGCGCAAAACTCAAACTGGTCCCGCTCCATCTCGGCAGCCCCGCGCGCAGCTCGTCGCCGCCGTCGGGGCGCTCGATCTTGATGACCTGGGCGCCCGCCTCCGCCAGTATCTGGGTGGCGAACGGGCCGGGCAGCAGGTTGCTGAAATCCAGGACTCGGCAATCGGCCAATGGCCTTTTGGAACAGATGTTGTTGGGCACGCTTTGTCTCTCCGGCTTCTTTACGCTGTGACGCAAACATCACTGCCATCCATACCGTGGCATGCGCTACGTCGCCTTCCTCTCACAGTAAATAAGCAAGAACGATGCCAACAACCCTTCCCCACGCAGGAAGACTAGCCCCGCCCTTAGCAGCGGAAAAATGATTGTGCCGGGCACATGAGTGCCTGCCCGGAAGACAATCCCGACGGCGCAGCCGGGCTCACGCCCGGACGACAGGGCGTGCCCATAAATTGGCATGCCTTTTGCTTTGAAACCCCTATATCAACCATAGACCGACAGGAGGAACAGGGATGTCCACGAAAGATGCCAGTCCGAGCTTGCCCAAGCCCATAGCCAACGCCGACTCTCAACCGTACTGGGATGCGGCCCGAGAGCGCCGCCTTGTCATCCGCAAGTGCAACAGCTGCAACGCGCTGCATTTCATGCCGCGCTATGTGTGTCCCAAGTGCTGGTCGGATCAGCTTGAGTGGATCGACAGCAAGGGAGAAGGAAGCGTCCATAGCTTTTCCATCATGCGTCGGGTATCCGATCCGGCCTTTGCCCCCAAGGTTCCTTATGTCACGGCCTTGATCGATCTTGATGAGGGGCCGCGCATGATGGCCAACGTACTGGGCGACGATGCCTTGTCGGTCAAGATAGGCGACCGCGTCACGGTGACATTCGAGGACCGCGGCGACGGTGCGCTATTGCCTCAGTTCGTCCGCGCCCCAAATGGAGGCAAAGCATGAAATCTCCCGCATCACTCAAGAATAAAGTCGCCATTGTCGGTGTCGGCGAGTCCGATATCGGCCGAGTGCCCCACATGACGGGCCTGGGCCTGAACGCCCAAGCGGCGAAGCGGGCCCTGGACGACGCCGGCCTGAAAGTGTCCGACATCGATGGTTTCCTGACCGCTTACTCCTTTACCGAGCCCTACTTCATGCTGGGCTCCGTACTGTGTGAATACCTGGGGCTCAAGCCACGATACAACGCATCGATGGTGGTCGGCGGCGCCAGTCCCGCCGTGATGCTCAAGCACGCCGCCGAAGCCATCGTCGCGGGCCAGGCGGAAACCATACTGGTCTGCGCCGGCGAGAATCGCGCGACCGGGCAAACCCGCGACGCCGCCATGGCCGCCTTGCTGGCGGTGGGCCACCCCTACTTCGAACAGCCCTACGGCGGATCGATCCCCGGCTACTACGCCATGATCGCCCAACGTCATATGCACGTGTACGGGACAACTCGCGAGCAGATGGCCCAAATGGCCGTCCAGACACGTGAGCATGCCCTGCTGCACCCGAATGCTCACATGAAGACGCCCTTGACGGTGGAGCAAGTGTTGTCGGCCAAGCCGATTGCCGACCCGCTGGGCATATACGACTGCTGCCTGATCTCGGACGCAGGCGGCGCCTTCATCGTCACCTCGGCCGAACGCGCGCGCGACCTGAAGTCCAAGCCTGCCTACTTGCAGGGCATAGGCGAATACCACACCCACGAACACTTGATGTGCGCACCCAGCCTGACGGAGTTCGGCGCGTCGGAATCGGGACAAGTGGCCTATGAAATGGCGGGCTTGGGCCCGCAAGACATGGACCTTGCCCAACTGTACGACTGCTTCACCATCGTGCCCATGATAGAGATGGAAGAACTCGGCTTCTGCGGCCGCGGCGAAAGCGGCTCGTACGTGGCCGAGGGCAATACGCGCATAGGCGGGAAGCTGCCCGTCAACACGCATGGCGGCATGCTGTCCTACGCCCATGCCGGCGCGGCGGGCGGACTGTTTGGCATTGTTGAAGCCGTTCGCCAATTGCGCGGCGGGCTGGGCAAGCGCCAGGTCGAAGGCGCGGAAGTCGCGCTGGTCCACAACGAAGGCGGCATCCTGTCTTCGCATTGCACGCTCATTCTTGCCAACGACAAGGGATGAGCCCACAGCTCAAACCACACTCATTCGGATAACCCAGGAAAACCATGACACAGAACCAAAAGCCCCGCGGCCACTACTTTGAAGACTTCGAGATCGGCCAGGAATTCGTCAGCCCGGCTCGAACCATTACGTCGACCGATATCGTGAACTTCGCCTGCCTGTCCGGCGATTTCAACGAAGTGCACACCAACTTCGAATACTGCAAAACCACGCAGTTCGGCGAACCCATCGCACACGGCCCGCTGGTCTACGCCATCATGGGCGGCTTGCAGTACGCCAGCGGCATCAACGACGGAACACTGCTTGCCCTGCTGCAGATCGACGGCTGGAGAATGCTCGACGCCGTCAAGCACGGCGACACGATACGCCTGCATTCAAAGGTGCTGAACAAGAAAGAGTCCAGCAAGCTCGATCGCGGCGTGGTCACCTTCCAGCGACAGTGCGTCAAGCAGGATGGGACCGTCGCACAAGAGATGACAGCCACGCTGCTGTATCGCCGCCGCCCCCAGGCCTAAGGTGGGGATAAGCATGTCGATCATGAACAATACCGAGTTCGGCCTGACGGAAGAGCAAAAAATGATTCGCAAGAACGTTCTTCCCATGCTGGCGAAAGTCATGCCCAGCCAAAAAATTCGCGAACTCGACGAAGCGTACGAGTTCCCCTTCGAGGCCTATCAGGCCCTGGCGGATGGAGGCTGGTTGGGGCTTCCCTATGAATCCTTGTACGGCGGGGCCGAGGCTTCATGGAAGGATTTCACCGTATTCGTCGAGACCGTTGCCTACCATAACGCGCAACTGGCATCGGCCTGGTTGACGACGGTGGTGTACGGCGGCATGCAGGTAAAGCACGGCGGCTCAGAAGCGCTGAAACAGGAAATCCTGCCCGGCCTGATCAAGGGCGATATTCGGCTGGCGCTCTGCCTTACCGAGCCGGAAACGGGCTCCGACGTCGCGTCCATCAAGACGCAGGCAAAAGAAGACGGCGACTGCTACGTCATTTCGGGGCAAAAGGTCTACATCACTTGCGCGCACGTAGCGGACCACCTGGTGGTTGCCACCAAGACGGACCCCAAGGCCGGGCACAAAGGCATTACCTTGTTCCTGGCCGATGCCAAATCACCCGGCATAACGATACGCCCGCTCAAGGGCCTTGGGCGACGAATGATACATACCAACGAAGTGTTCTTTGACGCGGTAAGAGTTCCGAAAAGCCGGATGCTGGGCGGGCTGAACGGCGGCTGGAAGGCGTTGATGCGCGGCCTGAACTACGAGCGCTTGTCGCTTGCCGCCGCGGCTTGCGGGAATATGGCCCGCATCATCGACTACGCGGCCCAGTATGCAAAAGACCGGGTGCAGTTTGGCGAACCGATCTCGAAATTCCAGGCCGTATCCCACAAGTTTGCGGACATGCAGATCATGGCCGAAAGCTCCCGCTCCCTGCTCTACCGGGTCGCTGACATGCTGGATGCGGGCGAGAACCCGACCATGCACACCTCGATGCTGAAGGTGCTGGCCTGCGAAAACAACGTGCGCTGCGCGGACATGGGAATGCAGATCATGGGCGGCGCCGGCTACATGAACGATCACGAAATGCAGATGTACTACCGCGACAGCAGGGTCGGCCCCATAGGCGGCGGAACCAGCGAGATCATGCGCACGGTCATCGCCAAGCAAATGGGCTTGTGACGACGCCGCCTGGCTCCGCCAAGCGGACGCAATCAATATGATTTTTCATGGCATAAGTTCATCAATACTGGAGATGTAGATGCAAGCCACCAAGCAGGACGGGGCAAGTGAAGTGGACAATCGTCCTTTGGCCGGAATTCGGGTCCTCGATATGACACGCGTTTTTTCCGGACCATGGGGGACGCAGATTCTGGGGGACCTGGGCGCCACCGTCATCAAGGTGGAGCAGCCCGGTCGAGGAGACGACCAAAGGAAACTGGGCCCGCCCTTCTTGCAGGATGCCGCCGGAAAGCCGACGAACGAGTCCAGCTATTACCTTAGCGTCAATCGCAACAAGCGCTCCATCGCAGTGGACATCGCGTCCGCCGAAGGCCAGGCGACCATCCGGAAACTGGCCACGAAATGCGACGTCCTGGTCGAGAACTTCAAAGTCGGGAACTTGGCCAAATACGGCCTGGATTACGACAGCATCGCAACCATCAACCCGCGGATTGTTTACTGCTCCATCACCGGTTTTGGACAGACCGGGCCGCGCAGCCGGCAAATGGGATACGACACGGTCATTCAAGCGATGGCCGGCCTGATGAGCGTAACCGGCAAGCCGGACGGCGAACCAGGCGGCGAGCCGCTCAAGGTCGGGCTGGTGATGGCCGACATGATGGCCGGCACCTATGCCGCCATGGCCATACAAGCCGCGCTCTACGCCAGGGACACTCGCGAAGGTGGAGTCGGGCAATACATCGATATTGCGATGTTCGATGCCCAGTTGGCCGCGATGTCGCACCAAGCCAGCCACTACCTGGTATCGGGCCAATTACCCGCAAGGTTTGGAAACGGCGCGCCTTCCGTATCGCCCTCTTACGCTTTCAAGTGCCAGGACGGAAAAATCGTGATCGTGGCGGGAAACGACGTGCAGTTTCGCCGACTATGCGAGGTGCTCGGACTGGAAGCTCTGGCGGATGACGATCGCTATAAAACCAACAGCATGAGGGTCGTGAATCGACAGACTCTTCAAGCGGCAATCGAAGAGAGGCTCCAGTCGAACACGAAGGCGTTCTGGTTGAAGCAACTGGAAGAGGCAAACCTCGTCGCCGGCCCGATCAATTCTCTTGAAGAAGCCTTGAACGATCCTCAGGCCCTTGCACGCAATGTGGTGCGACACATCGCGCACCCCAGCGGAGGCACCGTTCCCATCGTGGCTTCGCCGATGCGCTTGTCGCGCACCCCTCTCGACCAGTATTCAGCCCCACCCACATGCGGCCAGCACACCGACGAAGTGATTGCGGAACTGCTTGCCGAATAGATTTCACCCAGCAGTCTTGAACGAAGCGGAGGCGGCAATCGAGCCGCCTTCATCCCTAGCATCATTCCACACGTTTTTGCACCAGTAAGGTCAATATGAATATGCGTCTTGCACTTCCAGCATTATTTTGCGCCATGCTGTCTTTCTCGGCATTAGCCCAAGAAAAGCCAGTCAAAATTGTCGTTCCTTTCACGGCCGGCGGCGCCACGGACACCGTCGCGCGGGGATTGGCCGCCAGGCTGGCAACGGTCTGGGACCGAACCGTCGTGGTGGAAAATCGGCCTGGCGCCGCGGGAACCATCGGAGCTCGCTACGTTGCCTCTGCGCCACCGGATGGAAACACTTTGGTGATCGTGGCAAGCGGCCATGCCATCAATGAGCTCGTGCACAAACAACTTCCATACGACACCGTGGAAGACTTTACCGCTGTTGCCCAAGTAGTCGACGTACCCAACGTGCTGCTTGTTCCCAAGAACAGCCCTTATCGAACCGTCAAGGATCTTGTCAAGGCGTCCAAGGAATCTCCCAACGGTCTTACATATGGGACGTCAGGCGTGGGAACCTCCGTGCATCTGGCGGGAGAGCTGTTCAAGGCCATGAGCGGTGCCAACATGGAAGTCATTTTCTTCAAGGGAGACTCCGAATCCCTGGTCAACCTGGTGGGCGGGCATATACCCGTCAGCGTCAACACCGTTCCTGGCGCCAAGCAGCAGATCGATGCGGGCAACGTGCGCGCACTAGGCGTTACGACCAAGCAAAGAGTGCCGGTGCTTGGCAACGTACCGACCATCAGCGAAGCGGGTGTGGAAAACTACGAGATGAGCACCTGGTTCGGAATTCTGGGCCCCAAAGGCATGAAGAAGGAGGACGTCCAACGCATCAATGCCGACATCCGCAAAGCAATGAACGATCCTGAGTTGTCGCGGCAGTTGACCTCTCAGGGCATGATCGTCAATGTCGGAACCCCCGAAGAGTTTGATGGTTTGATCCGGGGCGAAATCAAGAAATGGCGCCCCATCGTTGAAAAGCTGGGGCTGAAAAAGGATAGCTGATCCCGGTTACCCACGGTGGCGGCCCCTTACCGGAGCCGCCACATGCCGGCATTCAGGAATGCGGATGCTTTTTGGATGGCGGTTGCTATTTTGCGGCGTGGGCCGATGCGGCCGCGCCCTGAAAATCGGCGGGCCGGCGCTCCAGTGCCGCGGACAAGCCCTCGTGGAATTCCGGGTTGGACATGGCCAGGGCCTGGCCAAACCCTTCGTAGGCTATCATGTCCTGCAGCGAGGTTTCGAAGCTGCGCGCCATGATGATCTTGGCCAGCCCCATGACTTCCGCCGGACCTTCCGCCAGGCGCTTCGCTTCAAGCAGGCCCTCTTTGTACAGTTCGGCGTCGGAAACGACTTTTGACACCAGGCCAAGCTCCGCGGCTTCGCGGGCGGAAAAGCTGCCGCCGCTATAAAGAAAGTTCTTGCTGCGCGCCATGCCGATCAGTCGGGGCAAGTGATACATGGTGGCAATGTCCGGGATGGCGCCCAGCCGGAAAAAGCCCGCCATGAACTTGGCGCCCTCGCCGGCGATGATGACATCCCCGGTAAGCGCCAGGCCCATGCCGCCGCCCACGGCATGCCCATTCACGCCGACGACTACCGGTTTGTCGAGCCCTATCAATGGCATCAGCCAGCGGCTCAAGCCACGGAAGCGGCGATGTACGGTCCAGGGATCGCATGCCGTTTTCAAATGATGCAAATCGCCGCCGGAACAGAATGTCGGCCCTTCTCCCGTCAGGAAGACGGAACGGATGCCGGGATCACCGGCGGCCAGGTCCACCGCCGCGCCAAGCGCTTCGCGCATCTCCATGGTGAGCGAATTGCGGCTCTTGGGGTTGCTCAGCCTTATGATGAGTACCGCCCCATCCCTTTCCGTCTGTACCAGCTCTTGCGTCATATAGCGCTCCTCTTGTCTGTTAATCCGTTTTTCTCATCGCTGCCTTTTTCAAGACGATGATGCTCACTGAAATACAGTGATAGGCCTAGCCTTATCAAGCAAAAACTATGCCAATCGAGACGAACAACGCATGTCTTCGGATTAACGCAAGCCGGCGCAGCGGCAAAATTCAGCGCGCACACTCTCCAGATCAAGCCATGGGTTGTATTTTGTACGGTCAACTCCATGATTAGCAATACAATGCCAATTCATGGTAAAAGTCTACAAAAAAGACATTTCGGATTTATTTGCAATTAAACACCAGGTTTGGCACAGATTGCGCGGCAAGAGCTGCATAAAATAAGCCAGAAAAGTGCGCCACAACGACACAAGCACGCAAGGCTAGCCCAGCCAAATTGTTTTGCATTTGAATTGCACAGTTTGCACGACACATAAATGTGTTTGCCAAAGAGACAAATCCTCAAGGCGGCTCAGGAGACAGCATGACAGGGATCCTAATCTTCAACGACAGCGATGAAGTGGCTTATTCAAGCGGAGTCGCTACGGATCCCGCCGTGCAGCGCCAATTGCGTCAAGAGCTCGACAGGACACGCAGCCAGGGCGGAGGCATCGTGGCCCTGGAGAACGACGGCAAGCACATCGCGGTTTACCGGCGCTTGGGAAACCAATTTGTCTTCCTGATAGAAGCCGTCGACTCCGAATCCACGCTTTTCGAGCTGGTGGCCAGCGTGGATTTCGCCGAGGACGTGCTTACCTATCTCGTGGAAAGCCCCTATCTTTCTTTAGTGCTGGTCGACGATAAGGCGCGCGTTCGGTTCATGCCGCCGGTCCATGAAAAGTTTTTTGGCCTGAAACGAGGCGAGGCGATCGGCCGGCCCGTCACGGAGGTCATCGAAAACACCGAGCTGCACACAGTGGTCCAGAGCGGCAAGGCCGAGATCGGCAAGGTGCAGGAGATGGGCGGTATTACACGGGTCGTGTCGCGTGTGCCCATCAAGCGAAATGGCAAGGTCCTGGGCGCGATCGGACAGGTCATGTTCAAAGGCCCCACGACCGTCCACGAACTGTCGCAGGAAGTCAGCACGCTGCGCTCGCAAGTCGCCTTCTATAAAAACGAGCTTTCCAGCATAAAGAACGATGCCTACGACCTGGAACACATGATAGGTCAAAGCGACGCGATACGGCAGTTGAAAGCCGACATCATGAAGGTTGCGCCCATGCACGTGCCTGTGTTGATCGTGGGCGAAAGCGGAACCGGCAAAGAACTTGCGGCGCAAGCCATTCACCGCCTGAGCGCACGGTCCAAGAACCGCATGGTGTTCGTCAATGCCGCGGCCCTGCCCAGCAGCCTGGTGGAAAGCGAACTATTCGGATACGAAGCCGGGGCGTTCACCGGGGCGGACAAGTCGGGGCGCAAGGGCAAGTTCGAGCAAGCGGACAAGACCTCGCTCTTTTTCGATGAAGTGGGCGATATGGCGCCCGAGATCCAGGTCAAGCTGCTGCGGGTGCTGCAAGACGGCATGTTCGAGCGCGTTGGCGGCAACCGCGTGTACCACTCGGATTTCAGGCTGATCTGCGCAAGCAATCGAAACTTCCAAGAAATGATCAACGAGGGCGCATTCAGGCTGGATCTCTATTACCGGATCAGCGGCGTCACCATCCGCATGCCCAGCCTGCGCGAGCGACTGGACGACATACCCGCCCTGGTGCCGAGCTTCCTGGCCGCCTTTGCCAACCGCCATCGCATGCCCGCCAAGCACGTCGACAAAAGGGTGTACCCATTTCTGCAAGAACAGGCCTGGCCCGGCAACGTGCGCCAGCTTCTGCATGAAGTCGAGAAAGCGGCGATTTTTTCCGACGGCCCCGACTTGCGTGTCGAGGACTTCCGCCTCTCCGGCGACTTGACGCCGGGCGCCGCAACAAACGCCGCGGCCAGCGGAATGAACGTCGTTCAAGCCGGATCCGGCCATCGGCGCATACAGGACGCCGTCAATGAAGTGGAACGAACCATGATCAGCGAAGCCATGGTCAGGCATCAGGGAAATAAAAAGAAAGTCGCCGAAGATCTGGGCATTTCCCGCGCCTATCTCTATAAACGCCTCGCCGATCTTTCCGAGGCCTAAGCAGCGTCGTCGCCGGCGTTCCGCTGAACGCAGCACTGCGGTGTCTTCCACGTAGGCAGGTCGCCGGGATTTGTATTGGACGAATACAAATCCCGGATTTCTGCATCACCACCTTCCTCTGTATTCCCCCTGGCTCCCCTCTTATCAGTCCAAGTACGGCAATGTGAGCCGTCGATGCCCGTCCGCGCCCATCGTTCCACTCTGGTCCGCCCCAAGCACAAAAGTTGGCATGTAATTTGCGTCTTCCGAATCGGATAGAAGTTCTTCCACCGGACGTCTTGCTGGACGGTCAAGACGTGCAATAAGCGGCCTGCGCCAGACAGCGCCTTGGCCAACACAAACAGAGCAACAAAGGAGCGGACAACAATGAAGCACACCTACAAGAAAATAATGCGCTGGACCGGAGCACTGCTTGGTGCCGCCACCATGACGACGGTCGCTTGGGCTGCGGATTACCCAGACAAACCCATACGCATGATCATCCCCTTTGCCGCGGGAGGCCCAACGGACACGCTGGGCCGCTCTTTGGCGGACGAGATGGCGAAGCGCCTTGGGCAAAAAGTCATCGTGGAAAACAAGCCCGGCGCGGGCGGAAACGTCGGCTCGGGACTGTTCGCCAAAATGCCGGCCGACGGCTATTCCGTAATGCTGGGTACCAACGGGCCATTGGTTGCGAACCCCTTGTTCATGAAGGACATTACCTTCGACCCGGATAAAGACTTCGATCCCGTGTCGTTCGTGGCCTACCTGCCCAACATGATCGCGGTTCACCCGAGCGTGCCCGCTCATTCTGTCAAAGAGCTCATCAAGCTGTTGAAGGACAATCCCAACAAATACAGCTTTGCGTCCGGCGGACTGGGGACCAGCACCCACTTCGCGGGCGAGCTGTTCAAGACCATGGCGGGCGTGAAAATGACCCATATCCCATACAAAGGAGACGGTGCTTCGATGCCCGACGTAGTCGGAGGCCAAGTGCCCATCGTCTTTGGCAGCATCTTCGCCGCCAAACGCTATACCGACAGCGGCATGCTCCGGGGGATTGCCGTCACATCCAAGGACAGGGTGCCATCCGTCCCCAACATGCCCACCGTGGCCGAGTCGGGCTTGCCCGGCTATGACCTGACCGCCTGGTATGGCTTGGTCGTACCGGCCGGCACGCCCAAACCCATTATCAAGAAGTTGAGCGACACCGTCCAGGCGATTACCGCATCCGCCAGCTTCAAGGAACGCGTCGAGTCCATGAGCGGAATCACCAAGGGCAACTCACCCGAGGAGTTCGCGAAGTTCATCAAATCCGAGCACCCGAAGTGGAAGAAGCTGATCGAGGAATCAGGCATCAAGAACAACAACTAGCCGGGAGGGCCCGGCTGCGGCCCTGTATCAACACTTGCCCCAAAGCGGGCGGCGGCTCGGCGCCGCCCGACGGTGCGCAGGACAACGTTAAAAGGAAATAAATCATGTTTACATCAGACATCCTGAAAGGAAGGGTCGCGTTAATTACCGGCGGAGCCGGCGGCATAGGTTTTGAAATTGCCACCGCCTATGCGCGACTGGGTGCAGACGTGATGGTTGCAAGCCGAAACCAGGAACGAATGGATGGCGCCGTTGCGGCGCTGGCCAAGGAAGGCCTGGCGATAAAAGCCGTGAAGACCGACGTAAGAAACTACGACGAGGTCAAGCACGCGGTCGACACGACCGTCGAGCAATACGGCAAGCTGGACATCCTGATCAACAACGCCGCTGGAAACTTCTACTGCCCCACCGCCGACCTGAGCCCCAACGGTTGGAGGACGGTCATCGATATCGACCTGAACGGAACGTTCTACGGTTGCCACGCGGCCTACCAGCACCTGAAAAAATCCGAGCATGGAGGCTGCATCATCAGTATTGCGACCATGCTGGGCCTAAGCGGCTGGCCGGGCGCGGCGCATGCGGGAGCCGCCAAGGCGGGCATCATTTCATTGTCGCGGGCGCTGGCCGTGGAATGGGGCGACGATCAGATCCGTGTCAACACCATTTCGCCCGGACCCATCGGCGACACAGTGGGTGTGCAACGCCTGTATCAGGAAACCGGGCGCGAAGAGCTGGAACGGAAAAAGACCGCGCTGGGACGTTTCGGCAAAAAGACGGATATCGCCAATGCCGCGGTTTACCTGGCGTCTGATCTCGGCCAATACATTACCGGCGAAAACATGGTGGTCGACGGTGGCCGCTGGCTCAAGTATGTGGCGGCCTGACCCATGACGGCCTCGGCAAACTTGCCATACTCCGGCCTGAAGATTCTGGATTTGAGTCAAGGCATCGCAGGCCCCTATTGCGCCATGATCCTTCTGGAAAATGGCGCGGAGGTGATCAAGGTCGAACCCCCGGCGGGAGACTGGGGTCGCGCCATCGGCCATCAAGTCGAGGGCATGAGCGCGCTGTCGACCGCTTACAACCTTGGGAAGCGCTCGATCTGCATCGACGCGTCGACAAAACAGGGGCGTGCTCTTCTGCACAGCCTGGCGGCACAGGCCGATGTCGTCATAGAAAGCTTCCGACCCGGCGTGACCGAACGTCTTGGCTTGTCATACGAAGAACTTTCCAAAAAGAACCCCAGGCTGGTGTACGTTTCCGTTACCGCCTTTGGACCAAGCGGCCCGTATGCGGCCCGCCCCGGGTCCGACTCTACGCTGCAAGCCATGAGCGGCATGATGGTCGTCAACAAGGATGCCAATCGGAACCCGCGCAAAGTCGGAATCCTGGCGATAGACATTGCGACCGGAATTTATACCGCGCAGGCGACCAGTACCGCCTTGTACCGCCGCGCCACCCAAGGGAAAGGAACGCATGTGGAAGTGTCCCTGCTTGACGCCGCCGCCGCTATGCAAAGCGGCGCGATCATCGACGAGGCGCTCGGCGGCGGCAGCGTTTCCCAGCCTTTAAGCGTGCCGGCGGGGACGTTCGCAACCCAGGATGGACACATCAACGTGACATCCTTGCACGACCGCATGTTTCTCAGCCTGTGCCGCGCCATCGGTAAAAACGACTGGGCCGAAGACGCAAGATTCGCCACGGCGGCGCAGCGGTTCTCGTACGCGGAAGAGATCAACACCAGCCTGAAGCAAATCTTCCGCGAAAAACCCACGGCCCACTGGGTGAAAAAGCTGAACGAACAGGGAGTCGTTTGCGGCAAGGTCTCCGGCTATGCGGATTTTCTCGAAGACCCCCAGGTAGTGCACCGAAAAATCTTCACACGCAGCGCCGTGACTGCCTCGGTCAATGTGCCGGTTCCCAGGATACCCGGCACCTCGGGCGCAGGGGCGGAAAAGCGCGCCCCGCGCCGGGGCGAGCATACGCGCGAAATTCTTGCCCTGCTGGGGCTCGATGAAAAACAGCAGCGGGAATTATTCGACTCGGGCGCCGTTTCCACTTATCAGAGCACGTCTGAATAGGGGCCCTCCCTACTCACTCCTTCACAGGATCAAGGAAAAATGCAAAGACGACACTTCCTCAGCGCCATGCTCGCCAGCGCCTTTTATGCCTCCATGGCCAAAGCCGCTGACAAGCCATTGACCATCATCGTGCCCTTTCAGGCCGGATCGGCCACCGATACCGCGGCGCGGCTGATCGGTGAGAACCTGGGCAAAGCGATGTCCCGGTCGGTGGTGATTGAAAACAAACCCGGCGCCGAAGGCTTGATAGCGGCCAAGGCGGTCATCAATGCCGACCCATCCGGCAATGTTTTGCTGTTCTCGACCAACACGGCTGTCACCGGCATCAACACCTTTCATAAAAAACCGTTCTATGACCCTTTGACTGACCTGTCGCCCATTACGCAAGCGGGCGAGTTTCCTTTCTTTCTGGTCACGAATGCCAGCCTTCCCTGCAAGACGGCCGCCGAGTTCATCGAGTATGCCAAAGCCAACCCCGGCAAGTTGAACTATGCCTCCGGCAGCGCATCGTCCCTTATCGCGATGGCGCAGCTTATCGGCGACGCGGGCCTGGACATGCACCATATTCCTTACAACAGCGAACCCCCTGCCGTAGTCGATCTGGTGGGCGGCCGGGTCAATGTCATGTTCGCAACGCCGACAACGACCGCCGGGTTCATAAAAGAAGGCAAGCTGCGGGCGCTCATCACCACCACCAAATCCAGGTTGAACAAATACCCCGACATCCCGACCATGGTCGACTCGGGCTTCGAGAACCTGCCCCTCGTTCCATGGGGCGGCTTCTTCGGCCCGCGCGGCATGGCGCCGGCCGTACGCAAAGAGCTAAGCGACGCCATCAACGCCACCCTGGCCGGCCCCCAATTGGTCGCAGCCCTTGCGGAACACCACATCACTGTCACGACATCGAACCCGGACGAATTTTCCGCATTCCTGAAGAATCAGCTGGAGCTTTCCCTGAAAGTCGTCCAGAAGAACGGCCTGGTAAGAGACTGAATTGGAGGCAAATGGAATGGAAGACTCCGGGACCATACGGCTGGATAAAAAAGACGGTTTGGCCACGATAACGCTGGCCCATCCAACGAAACTCAACGCTCTCTCTGCGTCGCTGCGGGAAAAATTTGGCCAGGCCCTGGCTGCCGTCAGTGAAGACGATGAGGTAAAGGTGGTGCTTCTGCGCGCGGAAGGCCGTGCATTCTGCGCCGGCGCCGACCTGAAAGACGCGCCCAGCACACCGCTAGGGTGGCGGGATCGCGTCATGCTTGCCCAAAAACACCATGTCGCCATTGCGCGCATGCGCAAGCCCGTCATCGCCGCCGTCCAAGGCCTGGCGGTGGGTGGCGGGGCATCGTTGGCGCTGGTCGCCGACATCCTGATCATGGCGGACGATGCAAAGCTGGTTTTCCCCTTCGTGCGCCTGGGCCTCGTTCCGGACGGCGGCATGGCTTATTTGCTGCAAGCCAAGCTGAACGCCGCCACCGCGCTCGAGCTCTTGCTTAGCGGAGGCAGCATGACGGCCGATGAAGCGCATCGCGTCGGGCTGACGCGCCATCTGGTTCCGGCGGCGGAACTAGACGACTTCAGCGAAGCGTATGCACGCAAGCTGTGCAAGCTGCCCCCGGAGGCCGTCATGCTTACCAAAGCGCTCTGCACGCAGAAATGGGCGGATGGGCTGGAGCGGATGCTGGCCCACGAGGCCGATGCCTTTGCCCTGGCGTCTTCCACCCCAGGGCACCAGAACGCCCTGAAGGAAATGCTCAGCCGGAAGCGGTGAAAAGCGTTTTGATCATCCCATCCCTTATCAGTTTCCTAATATCCAAGAGGTAGACAATGAATTTCGCAGCAACCGACGATCAAAACATGCTCCGGGCGGCAATCGCAAAGATTGTTCAGTCCGAATGCACGCCCGAGCTGGTCCGGCAGTGGGATCGCGATGGCGTCTTTCCCGAAGATGTCTATGCGACGATGGTGAAAGCGGGGCTGATCTCCATGGTCGTGCCGGCCGAGTACGGCGGCATGGGCAGCCCGATGTCCGACTGCATCATTCTTTACGAAGAAGTGGCCAAGCCTAGCGTGGACTTTGCCACGCGCGTCGCACTGCAAGCCTGGGGCGCTTCGATACTGGCGGACGTTGGCTCCGAGGAATTGAAAAGCACCATCTTGCCCGCCGTGGCGAATGGGGAAATGAAGCTCTCTTTCAGCCTGACCGAACCAGGATCGGGTTCCGACGCGGCATCGCTTAGCACCAAGGCCAGGAAAGACGGCGGCGATTGGGTGATCAGCGGGCAAAAGCTGTTTTCCAGCGGCGCGGACGCACCGGACAACAAAATCATTCTTGCCGTCCGCACCGAAAAAAAAGACAAGCGGCACGACGGGATCTCGCTGTTCCTGGTCCCCAACGATCTGCCCGGCATCACCATACGCCGCCTGGACGTCATCGGCCGGCGCATAGTGGGCTTGTCGGAGATTTACTTCGACGATGTCCGGGTGCCTGACCGCTACCTGTTGGGCGAGGCGGGCAAGGGCTGGGGCTACATTGGACGCCATCTTGAACGTGAGCGGATCACACTGGCCGCCAACTACATCGGCTGCGCCGGCAGCGCCCTGGACGAAGCGGTCAACTACGCCAAGGAAAGGCGCCAGTTCAACCAACCCATAGGCAAGTTCCAGTCGATCGCCCATATGCTGGCCGACATGGCGACTGAATTGGAGTGCGGCCGTTGGATGACCACGATGGCGGCCTGGCGCTACGACAACCGCCTGCCTTGCCGCAAAGAAGCCAGCATGGCCAAGCTTTACGTATCCGAGATGCTCCAGCGCGTAACCGCCACAGGCATGCAAGTGCTGGGCGGCCACGCCTACACGACAGACCACGCCATGCAGCGGCACTGGCGCGATGCGCGCAACGCGACCGTCGGGGGTGGAACCTCGCAGATTCAACGCCAGTTGATCGCCCGCGAGCTCGGCCTGTAAAAACCGGCCCTGAAGGCAACAGCCAAACCGGAACCGGCCCGCTTATCGAGAGCGGCCGGTAACCGGTGAAGCGATGTCGTGGGAGTTGTAGATGCACATGAGCTCGTAGCGCATCATCGCCCCCAGCAACAGACCGTCGCGTTGCCCATCGCATAGCAGCGTTTCGCGGTGCAGTGCCAGCGACAGGCTGGCGCGGTTATAGCCCTCGACCAACAGCACCCAATCCGCATAATGGTCAGGCGCGGTACGCCGGGTCGTATCCGAGTTGGTCACGTCCGTTGCTTCCAGATCGGATTCCCAGAGCGACATGGACACCATGTCGCCGGATTCGTGCAGCCGCTTGGCGAGGGTTTCGCGAATGAACTTACGCGCGTCTTCCTTGCGGCCTTCCACGGCCTTGCACTGGACGACGACGGCGGTGGCGCCGACGTGGCTGCCTACCGACCAGGTTTCGCGGCAGACGGCGCGAATGACGTTTTCCATGCGCGGCAAAATCTTGCGCGTCGTCTCGGTGGGGTTATCAAGAACGCGCCGATATTCGTCCGACAAGAGCGTGTCGATGGACTCGCACTTGTACACAATCATGTAGGCGGGCCGGCTTTCGATGGCCTGATACCTTCGAGCGGAAACTATGCCGGGAACGGCCAGGCGTTCGGCGATATGCTCGTGGTGATACCAGTGATTCATTGCCCCATCCAGCTCCGTGGGGATGTCGTGCATGACCAGCAGCAAGCCAGGCGTATCTTCTTCTTTATCGACGTGATGGTTCATCGTTGGCTCGCTCGCGCATTGTTTGGGTAGAGGCATGTCGGTGACACTGCCACTGTGCATGGTTGCTCCTCTGAGTATCCAAGCGCACCACTGCCCAAGGGCAGTGGTGCAGCTTCATATCACCCGTTATAGTCCCGCATCTACGATCGAGCCTGATAGTGATTTATAGGTCGATAGTATATGCCTGAATGTTTAATTGGCTGTAATGCCCACCTTCTTGATGATCGCGCCCCAGCGCTCGGTTTCATCTTTAATGGTTTGAGCGGCTACTTCGGGTGTGCTGCCTATCGCTTCCATACCGCGAGAGCTCAGGGCTTCGCGGAACTTCGGACTCTGGCCTATATCCATCAATGCTTTGCTCAGACGGTCAGCCACATCTTGCGGCACACCGGCCGGGGCCATGACCGCGTACCAGCCGAACACATTGAAATCCTTCAAACCGGACTCGGATATCGTCGGCACATCGGGCAGCAAAGCGTTGCGATTCAGGTCGGCGACCGCGATCGGGCGCAGCTTCCCGCCCTTGATAAGCGGCAACGCCCCCCCGACGGTGGCAAACAGCACATCGATTCGGCCGCCCACCAGTTCGGTGAAGGCGGGCGCTTCACCCTTGTAGGGGACGTGCAGGATTTTGATGCCGGTCAGGTCCTTGAACATCTCCATGGTCAAGTGCGCCGTGGAGGCATTGCCCGCGGAGCCGTAGTTCAGGGTGTCCGGGTTGTCTTTTGCCAGCTTGATGAACTCGGCGATGGTTTTGGGCGGCTTGCCTGGATTGCCCACAAGCACCATGGAGAACTTTGCGATCAGCGAAAGAGGCTTGAAGTCCTTCAAGGTATTGTAGGGAAGGTCCTTGTAAAGCGTGGTATTCACGCTGGCCAGGCCTTGGCCGCTTATGGTCAGCGTGTAGCCGTCCGCCGGCGCCTTTGCCACGTAGTCGGTTCCAATAATGCCGCCGGCGCCCGTGCGGTTTTCAACGACCACGGGCTGGCCCAGGCGATCCGACAGTTCTTGCGCCAACAGCCTGGAAAGTATGTCCGACAGGCCCCCCGCCGCATAAGGCGCAATAAGGCGTATGGCCCGATTCGGGTAATCGCTGGCAAGCGCCGGTGTGCTAAGAGTCAAAGCCGCGGTAGCCGTTGCCGCGGCTAAAAGCATTTTTTTCAGCACTGACATTTATGAGTCTCCTTGTTTACTCAAGGCGCGAAAGTATGCGCCGGTAATCGAATGAATGGAAATCCAACCGTACAAGGCATTACGCAATAATGATGCCAAGTCTTCAACACTGAGCCTCATCGGTTTGATAAGCAAAGAGTGGCTGGGCCAAGCACAGACGATGTCTGCATAACAGCCACGGCGTACGGTATGGGTTCAGGATTCCTGCTTGCGATACCAATTGGGGTAGTACTTCAAGACCAACGGGCCGTCTTCCCTCCATGCGTGGCATCCGCCTATCTTTAGCGGGCGTGGCGCTGAAGGGTCATTTTTCTTCTCGGCGGCAGCCATTCTCGGCATCATTGTCTGTATGGCCAAGGTGGGCAGCAGCGCCGCCAGCTCCGAAATATGGGAGCATCGCTCGTCTGCCGGCAGCCGCTTGCCAATTTCCTTGCGGAAGCCCTTGAGCAGGTTTGCGCCCACCAGCCTTTCCACGTGCAACCCAGCCTCCGGGCAGATCGTGGGGAAGGGCATGCGCTGCATGCTCGCTTCGGCTTCCAGCACGTCCATGTCCTGGTTGACCGTAACCCGCAGCGCCATCAGATGAATGGGTACGCCGCAGTCGAAGTGCGTGGTTTGCGAGGTGAAGGATTCCGCCTTCAGATCTTCGATCAGCGCCTCCAGGTCCCAAAGGCCGTCCTCGCGCTCATAGGATTGAAGGTGGATGCTGCGTGAATGCGCCGCCTTCCTGAGGGCCTTGGGCTTGGAAAGAAAATGCGAGGGGGCCACCATATACAGTCTCCGGGGTCAATGTATTAAATGCCGGGCCATGCCGGCCAGTTGTCAGCAGGTCGCGCCGGTGTCGACAAGGGCCGCAATTTCGCCGTCCGACAGGCCCGCGGCGACAAGCAGCTCGCGGCTGTGCTCGCCCAGGCGCGGCGCAAGGCAAGTGATTGCGCTGGGCGTTTTTTCGAAATTGACGGGCGGCCGAACCTGCGTCAGCATCCCTTCGCTTGGGTGCGGCATCCGGCTGAACATGCCCACCGCGCACAGATGCGGATCGCCGAACAGATCCTCAAGGGAATTGACCTTCGCCACCGGAACCCCTAGCGGCCGCAATTGACTGAGCCATTCCGCCGACGTGCGCAGCGCCATGATGTCGCCCAACGTCTTGTATAGCGTTTCGTAGTTCTTGCTGCGGCTGTTCGCCGTGATATAGCGGGGGTCCCTGGCCAGATCGTCGCGATCGGCCAGTTTGAAGAAGTCCTGCCAGTTCCTGTCCGTGTACGGCAAGACGCACAAATAGCCATCCAGCGTGCGATGGGGCTTGCGTAGCTGGCTAAGCACGCGCGCGTAGCCGGCGTCGCCGCTATCGGGATCGAATGTCCGCTCACCCATGTGTTCGATCAGCATGAACGACGCCAAGGCTTCGAACATGGGCACTTCAATGCTCTGGCCCTCTCCGGTACGGAATTTATGCACCAAGGCTCCCAGGATGCTGTATGTAACCGTAAGGCCGGCGACTTTGTCGGCAATGATCGTGGGGGTGAAGCGCGGCTCTCCGGCCAGGCTTGCATTCAGGGAGCACAAGCCGGAAAGCCCCTGGATCATGTCGTCGTAGGCGGGATCGGCGGCATAAGGGCCGTCCTGGCCAAAGCCATAAGCCCCGCAGTAGACAATACCCGGGTTGATTTCCTTGACTCGCGAATAATCCAGATGAAGGCGCTCGATGGCCGCTGGGCGCATGGCATGCACAAACACATCGGCCCCCGCTATCACCCGGCACAGCGCCTCGCGCGCGGCGGGCTGCTGCAGGTCCAGCATCAGGCTTTTCTTATTTCGATTGACCGAGAGATGGATGGGACCCATGGCGGCGCTGTGGCCGACTCCCATATGCCGCATGATGTCGCCCTGAGGGCTTTCCACCTTGATCACCTCCGCCCCCATGTCGCCAAAAATCTGTGTGGCATAGGGGCCCATGACCACAGACGTAAGATCGACGACTTTGATTCCAGACAGCAGGCCAGGCATGACTTCTCCGAATAATTGACTTGATACTGCAAAAATCCACTTCTCTGAAGCTCTTTTAAGCAAATTTGATGCCATGTATGCGGCGCTGCACACAGCCGCCGCCACGCAGGCCGCAGCCGTATCGGCGATGGCCCGCGCTGCTTCCCGCAGATACAGTTGTCTGCCAGGATGACATTGAACGGCAAAGCCCCGGCTCCGGCCCGACGTCGCCGGGCCGCGCAAAAAAAAGCCTGCAACGGCGTGCAGGCTAAAAAAAGAGGCTAGCAATGTCAACGTCGGATCACCGCCCTACTTCTTGACCAGCGGACAGGTGCTTTCCGACAGCGGGCGCCATGCCTTGTCCGCCGGAATCGTCGCCTGTATTTTCAGCAGATCCCAGTCGGCGGTGGATTCCGCCGGCTTCTTGACCTCGGCCAGGAACATGTCGTAGACCATGCGCCCATCGGCGCGAATCTTGCCGTTATGGGTGTAGAAGTCGTTGATCGGCGTTTTCTTCATCTGCTCGGCGACGGCTCCGGCATCGTCCGATCCCGCGGCCTTGACGGCATTCAGGTAATGCATGGTGGCCGAGTAAGCACCCGCTTGAACCATGGACGGCATGGTGCCGTGGGCTTTAAAGAACCGCTTGGAGAAAGCGCGCGTTTCGTCGTTGCGGTCCCAGTAGAAGCCGGTGGTAAATTGCAGGCCTTGCGCCGCTTGCAGCCCCATGCCCTTGACGTCGTGCAGGAAGACCAGCAGCGTTGCCAGCTTTTGGCCGCTTTGCGTAATGCCAAGCTCGGACGCCTGCCGCACGGAGGTCTGGGTGTCGGTGCCGGCGTTGGCCAGGCCGATTACCTTGGCGCCGGACGTCTGCGCTTGCAGAAGATACGAGGAAAAGTCCGTGGTGTTCAACGGTGCGCGAACGGCACCGACGATTTTCCCGCCGTTTTCCTTCACGACCGCGCTGGTGTCGCGCTCCAGCGAGTGGCCGAAGGCATAGTCGGCGGTGATGAAGAACCATGAGCTTCCTCCGTTCTGCGTGACGGCCGCGCCTGTGCCGTGGGCCAGCGCATAGGTGTCATACACATAGTGAATGCCGTAGGGGGAGCAGTTCTCGTTGGTCAGGGATGACGAAGCCGAGCCCGCAAAAATGGTCAGCTTTTTCTTCTCTTTGCCCAGTTTCTGCAGTGCCAGCGCCGAAGCGGAGTCGGTCGACTCGATAATCATGCTCACGCCGTCGCGGTCGTACCATTCGCGGGCGCGCGCCGCGGTGATATCGAGCTTGTTCTGGTAGTCGGCCGAAAGCACTTCGATCTTGCGATCCAGGACCTTGCCGCCGAAATCCTTGACGGCCATCTCGACCGCCTTGACGGCGCCCGGTCCGCCATGGGCGGAGTACACCCCGCTCATGTCGACGATGGCGCCGATACGAAAAGGTGCTTTCTCCTGGGCGTGGGCGATGCTTCCGGCCGACAAGGCGCCCAGGATAATCGCCATCATGGTGGTGAGCGTGGGTTGCTTCATGGTTTCATCTCCTTCAGGGGTTTGTTTTAATTGAGCATCAGAATGGGCAGTCCGGATTGAAGTTCGGGCTGCGTTTTTCAAGGAAGGCATCTATTCCTTCCGTGCCCTCCGGTCCGGCAAATCCGGTGAATTCGAGAGCGAGCGAGGCGTCGAAAATCGGCTGGGCCTGTTTGATCCAATGATTCAGCATCATCTTCGTCCAGCGCTGGGCCGCGGGTGCGCCCTGCGCCAGGCGCGTCGCGATCTCGACGGCGCGGGCCTCGACCTCTTCGTCAGGCAGCGCAAGAGAAACCAGATTCATGCGCTCCGCCTCTTCGCCGGTAAAGGTCTCCGCCGTCAGCAAGTAGTACTTGGCTTTTGCCATGCCGCATAGAATCGGCCAGATGATCGCGGCATGGTCCCCCGCCGCCACGCCGATTTTCAGGTGCCCATCCGAGAACTTGGCGTCCTTGGCCGCGATGGACACATCGGCCAGCAGCAGCGTCGCCAGCCCCGCGCCCACCCCCCAGCCGCGCGCCGCCGTAACGATGGGCTTGCGGCAATCGAGCATATTGGTGACCAGGTCGCGCGACTCTTTCATGGCGCGCATCCTTAGCGCATAGTCGTCGCAGACCTTCCGTTCGTGCTTGAGGTCGCCGCCGGCCGAGAATGTCTTGCCGTCTCCGGTGAAAAGGATCACGTTGACGCTGTCGTCGGCGTCGACATCACGCCAGATTTCCGACACCTCCCTGTGCATCTGGGCATCCATGGCCCCCATCTTCAGAGGGGAACGCATCGTAATACGCAGCACCTTGGGGCTGGGGCGGTCAAATGCCAGTCTTTCGTAGCGTGCATAGCGGTCGGTCATGTCTTTCTTCCATCCAAAACAGGTAGGCGTGATGCGCCGGGCAGAATTATTCTGATGTCATAGTGAAGCAGGACGCAAAAGCCGTGCCAGGTTTGCCAACACTCGTCCAGAGACAAAGATTACGCTGATCGGCCCGGAAAAGTGTCAACAGAGTGGTCAGGCTGAAAGCAATGTGTGTCTTCGGTGTACTGCTTGAAGTCACGTTTACTGGACACTGACGCCCCAGGCAGCGAAGGCGGAGCGGCGCCGCCGGCGCACAGCGGATACACTGGCCGGTAATTCCCGGTTTCCTCGATGAGAACCCGCTTTGATACTCCATCCGCTCCTCGACCGACGAGGCGGCGGAATCTCATGAATAGGCATGGCCATGCGCATCAAGTTACGTCAGGTGGAAGGCTTTCTTGCGGCGGCCGACCTGCTGTCATTTTCCCGTGCGGCCGACAAAATCGGAATGACCCAGCCGGCGTTTTCGCAGTTGATCCGCGACCTGGAGAATGCGCTGGACGTCAAACTGTTCGACCGCAGTACGCGGCGCGTGCGGATCACCGAGATCGGCCTGCTGCTGCGCGACCAGATGCGGCGCGGCCTGCTGGAAATCGACAATGCCTGCAACAATGCGCGCGGCAGCCGCGGCCGGCAAGCTGCTGGGCCTGGACGAGCAGAAGATGACCTGGGCCTTGGGCATCGCAGCAACCCAGTCGTCGGGCCTGCGGGAGATGTTCGGCAGCATGTGCAAGAGCTTTCACCCCGGCCATGCCGCGCAAAGCGGCCTGGCCGCCGCTTTCATGGCGGAACGCGGGTACACCAGTTCCGACCGCGCCCTGGAGGCTCCGCGCGGCTTCGGCCAGGTCATGTCCAGCCGCTTCGACCCGGATGTCATCACGGCGCCATGGGGCGAACGCTATGAACTGGCGCAGAACATGTACAAACCCTTCGCCTGCGGGTTGGTGGTGCACGCCGTCATCGACGGCTGCCTGCAATTACGGCGCGAACATGGGCTGGACGCCGCGCAGATCGAATCGATTCAAGCGACGGTTTCCCCTCTTGTCCTTGAACTGACCGGCAAGCGCAGCCCCACGACCGGCCTGGAAGGCAAGTTCAGCGTCTACCATGCCTTGGCGGTGGCCATCATCCAGGGCGCAGCCGGCGAGGCCCAGTTCAGCACCGAATCGGTTCGGTCACCCGAAGTCGTGGCCCTGCGCGAACGCGTCAGCGCCGTCGTCGACCCCAAGATGCGCAAGCTGGAAGGGCGCGTGCGCATCGTGCTGCGCGACGGCCGGGTGCTGGACCGTCACATTCCCGAAGCCTTGGGTACGCTGGCGCATCCCATGAGCGACCAGGACCTGGAAGAAAAATTCCGCGGGCTGGTCCAAGCGATATTGCCCGATGACCAGGCCAAGGCATTGATTCAGGCATGCTGGGACTTGCCGCAGCTTGACGATGCGGGAACGATCGCGCGGCTGGCCGCCACGGCATGACCCCGGCCGGGCCACGGCGCCGCTCAGGCGTCCGGCTCGCCGATGTCCTCGTTCCAGAGGCTAGGCTTGTTGTCGATGAATTTGCGCATCAATGCGATGCAGCCGGCATCTTGCAGGACGTCGACCTTGACGCCTCTTGAGCGCAGCCATTCTTCCTCGCCCATGAAGGTCTGGTTCTCGCCGACGATGATGTGCGGGATGCCGTAAAGCAGTATGGCGCCGCTGCACATGGAGCAAGGCGACAGTGTGGTGTACAGCACGCATTCGCGATAGACCTGCGCGCTTTGGCGGCCGGCATTCTCGAAAGCGTCCATCTCGCCATGCAGAATGGCGCTGCCGCGCTGCACGCGGCGGTTGTGGCCCCGGCCCAGAATACGGCCCTGGTGCACGATGACCGAGCCGATGGGGATGCCCCCTTCCTCAAGGCCGAGTTGCGCTTCTTCCAGCGCGGCTTGCATGAATGGATCCATGGTGCTCCTAATCCTTCCTTGATGAATGATGAAAATCAGTGCCGCGACGGCCGCAGGTGCTCGCGCCGGAATCCCTGCCCCAGGATGCGGGCGGGAAGCGAGCGGATGAAGTCCGACCTTAGCAGCAATCGTGCGATACGGGGCAGTTCCACCGGCCTGTCGCCGTCCCGCCTGGCCAGCGCCGGCGCAATGACGCGCTGCTGGATGAACACCTGCAGGGCCTGGATGATCTTCGTGGGCAGCAGGCGCCGCTGCTGCACGGCGGCCAGGACGGCATCATCGGGCAGGCCGGAGGCCAGCAAGGCGGGGGCCAGGATATTGCCCGCCGCCACCGCGTCTTGTATCGCAAGATTGATGCCCACGCCGCCTATGGGCGACATGGCATGCGCGGCGTCGCCGATCAGCAGCAAGCCGGGCCGGTGCCATTGCTCCAGGCGATCCACCCTGACCTCCAGCAGCTTGACGTCGTCCCATGAGGCAATGCCTTGAACACGATCACCCAAGAACCGCAGCTTTCCGGCCACCTTGTCCTGGAAATCCTCAATCGGCTTCCGGCGCCACGCATCGGCTTCGCCCTTGGCGATCACGCTGGCGATCTGCCAATACTCATTGCGGTTGAGCATGACCAGGAAGTTGCCGTAGCCCGGCACGCCGAAGGTGCCCGCCGGGTCGGAGGGCAAGCGCGGCAACCGGAACCACATGACATCCATGGGCGCGCCCAGATCCCGCGTTCGCAAACCAGCCGCCGAACGCAGCAAAGAGTGCCGGCCGTCGCAGCCCACGACCAGATCGGCATCGATCCGGACCAGGCCTTCGGGCGACTCGGCCATGACGCCGGTCACACGGCCGCCAGGGTCGCGCAGCAGCTCCGTGGCCTGGTGCCGCATGCATAGCTGGAAGCCGTCATGGCGCAGCGCTTCGGTGGCCAGCAAGTCAAGCAGGTCCCATTGCGGAACCAGCGCCATATAGGGAAAGGGCCTCAGGCGTCGGAAATCGCCCAGCGCGTGCATGCCGTCGGCGAACAGGCCTTCAATCTGCTCCACCCTGTGCTGGGGCACGGCGTCGAACTTTTCCTTCAGGCCCAGTTCTGACAGTATCTCCAGCGTGGACGGATGCACGGTATCACCACGAAAGTCACGCAGGAAATCGCCGTGCTTCTCCAGCACGATGACGCCGACGCCGGCACGCGCCAGAAGCAAACCCAGCATCATGCCGGCGGGCCCGCCGCCAACGATGCAACACCGGGCGCGCTTGCTTTGAACAGCCTTTTCCATAGGCCGAAGTCTGCATGCGAGCGATGCGCCGGTCAAGGAAAACTCCATGGCGCAATGCCGGCCGGCCTATTGGGGCCTTAGGGAAATCCTTGGTATCGAAGTTGTAAGCAAGCCTTTTCAATGATGACCACGTCTGTACAATAAATTTAGCCCCTTTTGAATGGAATGGTAAACACGGCAGCCTGAGCCTATGGTCAACGCTTTTTTCACCTCGTGAATTGATGGGTCATTTTTTTAGGTAGTCGCCTTCGGTTTCATCCAAAGGGTGTCTTATCACCAAAAGGAGAACGAGCATGCCAAACGAAATGATGAAGAATTGGGAACAGTACCGCCCCACTAAAACAATATGGTTCTGGTCCTGCGCGGCGGTTGCCGCCCTGACGATGGTGCTTGGGTTCACTGCGGGCGGATGGGTCACCAGCGGCACCGCGGCCAAGCAGATAGCCAGTTCGTCCGAGCAAGCGGTGGCCAAGCTGGCCGCCAATATATGCGCCTACCGCTTCATGGCTGCGCCCGACGCCCAGAAGCAGCTTACGGAGCTTAAGGAAATCGACTCCTGGAAGCAGGATGGCTTTATTGAAAAAGGCGGCTGGGTAACCTTTGCCAATATGGATCACCCCATCGACGGTGCCGCCGATCTGTGCGCCAGCAAGGTATTGGCGGTGAAAACGGATACGGCCGACAAGGGCGCGTAACTGACGGGCGCCGAATACATCGGCCCCGCCCCGAGTCCGTCAAAGGCCTGGGGAATTGCCACAACGGCCGATGGATGGCCCTTGCGGCAAGCAAGCATTGCGCCGGCTTAGCGCACCAGGCAAGGCCTCTTGGCGTCAAACGCCCAGCCCGGCACCAGGTATTGCATGGCCATGGCGTCGTCGCGGGCGCCCAGGCCGTGCTTCAGGTACAGCTGGTGGGCCTTTTCGACCTCGACCATGTCCAGCTCTATGCCCAGGCCGGGCTTCTTCGGCACCTGCACATAGCCGTCGACGATTTGCAGCGGCTCCTTGGTCAGGCGCTGACCGTCCTGCCAGATCCAGTGCGTGTCGATGGCGGTGACGCGCCCTGGTGCAGCGGCGCCGACGTGGGTGAACATGGCCAGCGAGACGTCGAAGTGGTTGTTGGAGTGCGAACCCCAGGTCAGGCCGAAGGCCTGGCAGGTTTGCGCCACCCTGACCGAGCCCGACATGGTCCAGAAATGCGGGTCGGCCAGCGGGATGTCCACCGACTGCAGCGACAGCGCATGAGACATTTCGCGCCAATCGGTGGCCACCATATTGGTGGCGGTGGGCAAGCCGGTGGCGCGGCGGAATTCGGCCATGACCTCGCGGCCGGAGAACACGCCTTCCGCGCCGCAGGGGTCTTCGGCATATGCCATTACGCCGTGCAGGTCGCGTGTCAGCCGCACCGCATCCTTCAGCAGCCAGCCGCCATTCGGGTCCAGCGTGCAGCGGGCCTGCGGGAAGCGTTCGTGCAGCGCCCGTATGGCTTCGATTTCTTCTTCGCCGCGCAGCACGCCGCCCTTCAGCTTGAAGTCCTGGAAGCCGTAGCGCGCTTGCGCCGCTTCGGCCAGGCGCACCACGGCCTCGGGCGTCAGCGCCTCTTCGTGGCGCAGGCGGGTCCAGTCGTCGGCGGCGTCCGGTTCGCTGCGGTATGGCAGATCGGTCTTGCGCCGGTCGCCCACATAGAACAGGTAGCCCAGCATCTGCACGGCTTCGCGCTGCTGGCCCTCGCCCAGCAAGGCGGCCACGGGCACGCCCAGATACTGGCCCAGCAAGTCCAGCAGGGCCGACTCAACGGCCGCGACGGCGTGTATGGCCACGCGCAGGTCGAAGGTCTGCTTGCCGCGTCCGCCGCTGTCGCGATCGGCGAAGCGCTCGCGCATGGCGCTCAGCACGGCGTTGTAGGCGCCTATGGGCTTGCCCACGGCCAACTCGGCGGCGTCCTCCAGCGTCTTGCGGATTTTTTCTCCGCCGGGGACCTCGCCGATGCCGGTATGCCCGCTGCTGTCCGTGATCAGGACCAGATTGCGAGTGAAGAAAGGCGCATGCGCGCCGCTGAGATTGAGCAGCATGCTGTCATGCCCGGCTACGGGTATGACGCGCAATGCGGTGACGACGGGTGTGGAAGCTGACATGATGATTTACCGGCTGCGAATAGGTTGATTATTGGGGGCCCAGCTTGTCGATCAGGGCTTTCAGTTCTTCCAGCTCGGCGGGCTTCAGGTCGGTCAGCGGCGGGCGTACGGGTCCTGCCGAATGCCCCACCAGCGCCGCGCCAGCCTTGACGATGCTGACGGCGTAGCCCTGCGAACGATTGCGCAACTGGAGATAGGGCATGAAGAACTCGCGCAGCAAGCGATGCTGGGTGGCCATGTCGTCATTCGCCACCGCATGGTAGAACTGCATGGCGGTCTTGGGTATGAAGTTGAACACGGCGGAAGAATACACAGGGGTGCCCAGCGCCTTGTAGGCGGCGGCATACACCTCGGCCGTGGGCAGCCCGCCCAGGTAGGAAAAGCGATCACCCATCCGCAGGTGGATGGAAGACATCAGTTCGATGTTGCCGATGCCGTCCTTGAAGCCGATAAGGTTGGGGCAGCGGTCGGCCAGGATGGCCAGCGAGTCGGGCGTCAGCTTGCATACGTTGCGGTTGTAGACAATGACGCCGAACTTCACGCTTTTGCAAACGGCTTCCACATGCGCGATCAAGCCTTCCTGGCTGGCCTCGGTCAGGTAGTGCGGCAGCAGCAGGATGCCATGGGCGCCCTGCCGTTCGGCTTCCTGGGCGCACTGGATGGCGAAGCGCGTGGGGCCGCCGGCGCCGGCAATGATGGGTACCTTGCCCTTGCAGGTTTGCACGGCCGTCTTGATGATGGCCGCGTATTCGTCGCCTGCCAGCGAAAAGAATTCCCCCGTGCCGCCTGCCGCAAACAGCGCGCTCGCGCCGTGCGGGGCCAGCCATTCAAGGCGTGCCGCATAGCCCTTGGCATTGAATTCCCCCTGCGCGTCGAAGTCGGTCAAGGGAAACGAGAGCAAGCCATGCGACATGATGGCTTTGAGTTCCTGGGGGTTCATGGAAATCCTTTGCGATTAGATGGGTGCGAGAGCAGGTGTAAGTGCCGATGGAAGCGATTTGGTACCGCTACCATATCGGAATAGTCAAATGGTAGCGGTACCAAATCCAGCCGTCAATGAAAAATTACCAGGGTTTCCACTAATCTGTGGTTTCTCGTTCAACGATGGAGAACCCCACGTCGACGACATGCTGCGCGACCGGACGGCCATCGGCCCGATCGATCAGGCAGCGGGCGGCCAGCTTGCCGATATTGGCGCCGTTGATCTGCACGGTGCTCAGCGCCGGGACCATATCCGCCACGAAAGGCACATCGCCGAAGCCCATGATGGCGATCTGGCCGGGAATGGGAATATTGCGCGCCCGCGCCTCGGTCATCACACCCAAGGCCAGCAAGTCGGAGCTGCAAAAAATCGCATCCACGTCGGGGGTGGCGGCCAGCAGCTTGCCCAGCGCCTCGCGCCCGCTTTTGATGGAGCGCGAAGTGCCCACATTGACGATGGAGACGTCGGGCAGGCCGTTCTGGCCGGCCACCTCGGCAAAAGCCCGGGACCGCCGGTTGGCGCGCTCGTCGTTGGCCTGCACGATGCCCAGGCGACGCCGGCCTTTGTCGATGAAAAAGTGGGCGACCTCGTGGCCGATTTCAAGGTGCGAGAATCCGACCAGCATATCGACGGGCGTGGGCGTCAGGTCCCAGGTTTCCACCACGGGGATGCCCGAGGCCAGCAAGCGCGTGCGGCCCTTGCCCTGCTGCAATATGCCCGTCAGGAAAATGCCGTCGGGCCGCCGGCCGATAATGGCTTCCAGCAGCAATTCCTCGCGATGAGGCGAGTAGCTGGACTGCCCCAGCATCAATTGATAGCCCGCGTCGAACAAAGTGCCGTTCAGGGCTTCGATGGTTTCCATGAACACCGACATGACGGTGCTGGGCACCACGGCGGCGATCAAGCGGCTGCGCGCCGAGGCCAGGCCGCCGGCCATTCTATTGGGCACATAGCCGGTGCGCTGGACGGCATCCAGCACCTTCTGGCGCGTTTCCGCCGCAACCTGGTCGGGCGTGTTCAACACGCGGGACGCAGTGATGGGCGACACGCCGGCCAAGCGCGCCACATCCCTCAGGGTGATGGCTCCGCTGCTGCGCCGGGATCGCTTCGTAATGTCTTTTTCGCTCATGTGGTGTTCAAGATGGCGTCGGTAATAAAGGCATGCCTATCGAAAACCGCCGGGGTCGCCGGGCGGGCATGCGTCTTGGGTCTCTATCGCACCTTGGCCTTTGGTTCAAGAAGCGAGTATACGTGTCGCCGACGCCAAAGCGCCACCGTGGCCCGGTCTAAAAAAATGAATCGCGCATGCCCGAACAGGCGCATGCGCGATCAAGATCAGTGTTCCGGGCCACAAGTGCCGCCCCGGACAGGTTCCGCGTGTTTTAGTTGGCGTTGATCTTGCGGGCCTCGATCAGATCTTTCCAGCGCTTGAACTCGGCGGCCTGGAAGCGGGTGAATTCTTCCGGCGTGTTGCCCACGATCTCGAAGCCCAGTTCCAGCAGCTTGGGCTTGACGGCGGGGTCGTTCAGGCCTTTGACCATGGCGTCATACAGCTTGGCCTTGACGTCGGCCGGCAGGCCGCGCGGCGCGGCCACCGCCTGCCAGGAATACACGTTGGCGTCCTTGATGCCGGACTCGGCCAAGGTGGGGACGTCGGGCAGCAAGGGCGAGCGCTTGGCGCTGGTAATGGCCAGGGCCTTCAGCTTGCCGGAGCGGATTTGCGGGATCGCCGTGTTGATGTTCATGAACGAAGCATCGACCTGGGAACCCAGCAGCGCCGCCAGAACGGGGCCGCCGCCCTTGTAGGGAACGTGGACGCCGGTGGTGTTGGTCTGGCGCCAGAAGAGTTCGGCTGTCAGGTGGTCGCTGCTGCCGCTGCCCGATGACGCGAAGGTCATGGTGCCGGGGTTGGCTTTTTCAAACGCGATCACGTCGGCAATGGATTTGTGCTTGGACGTTTCTGGCACCACCAGCACGTTGGGCGCCTGCACGGCCACCGTCAGGTAGTCGAAATCTTTCAGCGCGTCGTAGGGAACCTTGCTGTACAGGTGCGGCGCGATCACGTAAGGGCCCAGCGAGGACACCAGCAAAGTGTAGCCATCGGGCTTGGAGCGGGCGACGTGGGCCGCTCCGATCGTGCCCGTTGCGCCGGCCTTGTTGTCGACCACGAAGGTCTGCCCCAGTTGGGCTTCCAACTGGGACGCCAGCAAGCGGCCGATCAGGTCGGTGGAGCCGCCTGGCGGGAATGGAACCACCACCGTCACGGTTTTCTCGGGCCAGGCCGCCTGGGCCGATGTCATGACTAGCGTGGCCGCTAGCGCGAAGAGTATTTTTTTCATGTTGCCTCCGGGCAGATTTTAAAAATGGTGAAACCGGTTTGGGCCGCGCGGCGGAGCAAGCCCCTATGGTATCGCTACCATTCGACGACAATGGTAGCGATACCAAATGTCACCGTCAATCGTTTTTATTTAGGTGTTTCCACTAGGCCCAACATTTTTTCCCAGGTAAAACCACATTCAGAAAATGGCTATTCAGCCGCTGCTACGCTAGCCCTTCGCACTGGCAAGCCCCATACTGAAAAATCCTGTACCGGCATAAAAAACCAATATGTATTGGATTTTTTTCCCGCTTGAGGCTTACAATGGTACCGCTACCAATTTACTGCTAGACGAACCAGGAGATCAGGATGTCCGCTGCTCATCCAGAACCACTGACCATCATGATGCACAGCCGCGACAATGTCGCCATCGTGGCCAATGACGGCGGGCTGCCCGCCGGCACCATATTGCCATCGGGCCTGGTCCTTCGCAACGGCGTTCCGCAAGGCCACAAGGTGGCCCTGGCCGATATCCCGGCCGGCGGCGAAGTCTTGCGCTACGGCATCCCCATCGGCTATGCCATCGAGCCCATCCTGGCGGGCAGCTGGATCAACGAACGCCTGCTGAAGATGCCTGAAGCCCGCGAGCTCGACGGCCTGCCCATCGCCACGGTCAAGCACCCCGCTCCGGAAGCGCTGGCCGGCTACACCTTCGAGGGCTACCGGAACCGGGACGGGTCCGTGGGCACGCGCAACATACTGGCCATTACGCAAACCGTGCAATGCGTTGCCGGCGTCACCGCCTTCGCCGTGCAGCGCATCAAGGCGGAACTGCTGCCCCGCTATCCCAATGTGGACGACGTCGTGGCCCTGGAACACAGCTACGGCTGCGGCGTGGCCATCGATGCGCCCGACGCCGTCGTGCCCATCCGGACCTTGCGCAACATCAGCCTGAACCCCAACTTCGGCGGGGAAGTCATGGTGGTAAGCCTGGGCTGCGAAAAGCTGCAGCCCGAACGCCTGCTGCCCCCCGGCGTGGTGCCGCGCATCGAAGCCAAGGCCGTTTCCAGGCAGAAGGACGAGGCGGACACGCTGGACGTGGTGTGCCTGCAAAACGAGGACCATGTGGGCTTCATGTCCATGGTCGAATCCATCATGCGCCAGGCCGAGGGTCACCTTCGGCGCCTGAACGCCCGCAAGCGGGAAACCGTGCCCGCCAGCGAGTTGGTGGTGGGCGTGCAGTGCGGCGGCAGCGACGCGTTCTCGGGTGTCACGGCCAACCCCGCCGTCGGCTTCTGTACCGACCTGCTGGTTCGCGCGGGCGCCAGCGTGGTGTTTTCCGAGACCACCGAAGTACGCGACGGAATCGCCCAGTTGACCGCCCGGGCGACCTCGCCGGAAGTGGCCGAAGCCATGATCCGCGAGATGTCCTGGTACGACGCTTATCTGAAGCGCGGCAGCGTGGACCGCAGCGCCAACACCACGCCCGGCAACAAGAAAGGCGGCCTGTCCAACATCGTCGAGAAAGCCATGGGGTCCATCGTCAAATCGGGCTCGGCGCCGATCTCCGGCGTGCTCGCCCCCGGCGAAAAACTGACGGCCAAGGGCCTGACCTTTGCCGCCACCCCGGCAAGCGATTTCATTTGCGGCACGCTACAGCTTGCCGCGGGCATGAACCTGCACGTGTTCACCACGGGCCGGGGTACGCCGTACGGTCTGGCGGAATGTCCCGTCATCAAGGTGGCGACGCGCAGCGACCTGGCCCGCCGCTGGCACGACCTGATGGACGTCAACGCCGGCCGGATCGCGGACGGCTCGGCCAGCATAGAGGACGTGGGCTGGGAACTGTTCCACTTGATGTTGGACGTGGCCAGCGGCCGCAAGAAGACCTGGGCCGAACACTGGAAGCTGGCGAACGCGCTGGTGCTGTTCAACCCGGCGCCGGTGACCTGAACCACCTGAACCAAGCGTCGCTACGTCAGGCAGGCGCGGCGGCGCCGTCTTGCGCCCGGGCCGCCAGCCAGCGCGCCGCGCCCTGCCCCGCCGCCCTGCCGCTGGCGAAACAGGCCGTCAGCAGATAGCCGCCGGTGGGCGCTTCCCAATCCAGCATCTCGCCGGCGCAGAACACGCCAGGCATGGCCCGCAGCATGGAGTCGGCGGTCAGATCGTCGAAACGCACACCGCCCGCCGTGCTGATGGCTTCGTCCAGGGGCCGCATGCCTGTCAAATGCAAAGGCAGGCGCTTGATGGCCGCCGCCAAGGCTTCGGGCCGATCAAATATGTCTTTGGGCAGGCATGCGCGCAACAAACCCGCCTTGACCCCGCGCAAGCCCAGCCGCCCCGCCAAATGGCTGGACCAGGATCGCGATCCGCGCGGCCGTTCGACCTCATCCCGTACCTTGTCCGGGCTGTGGCCGGGCAGCAGATCAATGTGCAGCACGGCGCTTCCTTGGTCCAGCAAGGCCTCGCGCAACGCAGCGGACCAGGCGTAGATCAGGCCGCCTTCGATGCCGTCCGCCGTCACCATGCACTCGCCCGCCTTCATGGCCAGGCCCGGCGGCGCCGCGGCAATCGATTTGAGCGGCTGGCCGGCGTAGCGCTCGGAGAAATGCGCATCCCAATCGGCCAGAAAGCCGCCATTGGCCGGCAGGAAGGGGGCCACCGCGATGCCGCGCTCTTCGAATATTTCCCGCCAGGCGCCGTCCGAGCCCAGGCGCGCCCAACTGGCCCCGCCCAGCGCCAGCACCACCGCATCCGCGCGGCGCTGGAGCTCGCCTTCCGGGGTTTCGAAGCGGCATGATCCATCGTCGGCCCAACCCCGCCACACATGGCGCGCATGCAGCGCCACGCCATCGGCCTTCAGCCTTTGCAGCCATTTGCGCAACAAGGGCGCCGCTTTCATTTCCGCCGGAAAGACGCGGCCCGACGAGCCAATAAAGGTTTCCACACCCAGTTCCAGCGCCCACGCACGCAAGCCCTGCGCATCCAGCAGATCCAGCCAGGGCGCGACCTGCGCCGATCTGTCGCCGAAGCGGGAGCGGAACATGCCGGCAGGCTCGCTGTGGGTCAGGTTCAGGCCGCCGCGCCCGGCCAGCAGGAATTTGCGGCCGACAGAGGGCATGGCATCGTAGACATCGACACGCAGGCCGGCTCGCGCCAGGGTTTCGGCCGCCATCAAACCCGCGGGGCCGGCGCCGATAACGGCTACGGAAGGAAAAGACATGGGATCAAAGAAAGGCCAAGCGCGGGGCTACCCGGAAAATCGTACGGTAGCACAAAGCGCCAGGACCGCGGACAGCATGTCTTCTTGTAAACGAACGGCCGACCGGCTACCATTTGCCCAAAATTCGGCTGCCCGCAAGGCGGCCGCCACATACCAAAGGAGGTAGCCATGGCTACGATAGATCGTCGGAATTTTCTTAAATTGGCGGCAGCCTCGGGGCTGGTGAATGTGCCCGGCGCATTCGCCCCGGCTTTTGCGGCCGATCCGTACGCGCTGGCCAAGCAGCAGGGCAAGGCCGTGTTCTACGCCAACATTACCGCCGTTTCCCCCATCATGAAGGCCTTCGAGCAGGAAACCGGCGTCAAGGGCGAATACACCCGCACCTCCAGCTCGAAATTCCTGCCCACCATTCTGACCGAGTTCAATGCCGGCAAGCTGCTGGCCGACGTAGTCCAGGCACCGCTGCCCATGCTGGAAATCCTGAAGGAAAAAGGCGTGCTGGCCCCCTACCGCTCGCCCTCGACGGCGGGCTACCCCGAATGGGCCACCAAGGACGAGTACATCACGATGTTCGGCATCGAGTACGTCTCCTACCTGTACAACACCGACCATGTGAAGCCGGCCGACGCGCCGCAGCGCTACGAAGACCTGGCCGACCCCAAATGGAAGAACAAGATCGTGATGGCCGATCCGGCCACGCATGCCTCGACCATCGCCTGGCTGCTGGGCCTGAAAGAACAAGTGTTCAAGTCCGAAGACGAGTGGATGAAGTTCCTGAAGGCCCTGGCGGCCAACCGGCCCATGTTCGTGGCCTCGTTCGGCCCCACGCCCGCCCCCATTGAAAGCGGCGAGAAGCTGATCGGCATCTCCATGCCCAAGTACGTCGTGACCAAGGCACCCGCGCCGCTGGCCTGGGCGCCGCAATCGGGCCAGCCTTTGCTTGGCACGGCGCGCGCCATCGCCATCACTTCCAAGGCCCCGCACCCCGATGCGGCCCGCGCCTTCATCGACTACTGGCTGTCCAAGCAGGCCATGGGCCTGCTGGCCAAGGACGTTGGCGAGTACGTGCTGGCCAAGGACGTGTTCCCGCCGGTTCCAGGCATAGACAAAGCCAAGGTCCTGCCCGTGCGCGACCTGGATGACGCTGAGTTGCAAAAGTGGGGTCGCGAGTTCGGCAAGATTTTCGCCGCCAAATAAATCATGGAAATACGCATACAAGGCCTCACCAAGCATTACGTCTCCGAGGGCAAAACGGTCAAGGCGCTGGACAACATCGACTTGACCATACCCGCCAACACCATCTTCACGCTGCTCGGGCCCAGCGGCTGCGGCAAGACCACGCTGCTGCGCTGCATCGTGGGGCTGGAAACCCCCGACGACGGTGAAATATCCATAGGCGGCGAAATCGTCTGGTCCAAAGCCCGCGGCATCGCCGTTCCCACCGAGAAGCGCGGCTTGGGCATGGTGTTCCAGACCTACGCCATCTGGCCCCACATGAGCGTCTTCGACAATGTGGCCTACCCCTTGCAGATACGCGGCGAAAGCAAGGACGAGATCAAGCGCAAGGTGGCTCAAACCCTGCGTTTCGTCCAGCTGGAAGGCGTCGAGAACCGGTCCGCCACCAAGCTGTCCGGCGGCCAGCAGCAGCGGGTGGCGCTGGCCAGGGCCCTGGTCGCCGAGCCCAAGGTCATCCTGTTCGACGAGCCCCTTAGCAACCTGGACGCCAAGCTGCGCGAGGAAACCCGCAAGGAACTGCGCAGCTTCATGGGCTCGCTGGGCATCACGGCGGTCTACGTCACCCACGACAGGGTGGAAGCCCTGGCCCTTTCGGACTCCATCGCGGTGATGCAGGCCGGGCACATCGTGGAGATCGGCTCGCCCCAGAAAATATATTTCGACGCCGATCACCGCTACGTGGCCGATTTCATCGGGCGCGCCAACTTGATCTCGGCCCGTGTGGTCGGCCAGGACGGCGACCTGACCCTGGTCGAATCCGGCCTGGGCCCCATTGCCAGCCAGCACCGCAGCCTGCCCGCGGGCAGCGAAGTCACCCTGTGCATACGGCCCGAATTCATACGTATCGACGGCAGCAGCCAGGCCGGCGCTGGCCGCAACGCGATCAGCGGCACGATAGAATCGCTGGAATTCATCGGCGAAGTCTACGAAGCCCAGATACGTGTGGGCAATGAACGCCTGCTGGCCAGAATCGACCCCGACATCTCCGTCAAGGAAGGCGACACCGTCAGCGTCAACCTGAATCCCGCACACTGTCTGCTCGTCTCGGCCTGACCGGAAACATGAATCAATCACGTCCCAAACTAACCTGGTCGCTGATCGTCATCGTCGGATTCCTGACGCTTTGCCCCGTGCTGATGCTGCTGCTGGGCAGCTTCTCGCAAGGGCTGACGGCTTTCGGATCGTTCACGCTCAGCAAGTACGTCGCCGCCTACACCGACCCCTTCCTGCTTGAAGTCTCGATCAACACGCTGATATTCGTGGTCGGATCGTCCTTGTTTTCAACCGGGTTGGCGCTGGTGCTGGCCTACTTGAACACGCGCACCGACATCCCCTGCAAGTCGGCGTTCACCGTGCTGTCCATCGTCCCGATGATGATCCCGCACTTGTTGTTCGCGGTCAGCTGGGCGCTATTGCTGAATCCATCCAACGGCTTGCTCAATACCTTGCTGGTGAACATCTTCGGGCTGGACGAGGCGCCCTTCAACATCTATTCGCTGTGGGGCATGGTGCTGGTCGAGGGCCTGCTGAACATGCCCATCGCCTACCTGATCATCGCCCCAGCCATGGCGTCCTTCGACGTCGCCCTGGAAGAGTCGTCGCGGGTATTCGGGGCGGGCACCTGGCGCACCCTGGTCCGGGTCACCCTGCCGGTATTGCGGCCCGCCATCCTGGCCGCCTTCATCCTGGCCGTGGTGCGCAGCCTGGCCTCGTACGCCGTGCCACGGGTGCTGGGCATGCCGGGCCAGGTCGACGTATTGGCCACCTATCTGTATCAGATGGTGGCCACCGGGTTCACACCCGACTACGGCAAGGCCGCCGCGCTGGGCATGAGCATACTCAGCGCCTCCATCGGGCTGATCGTGCTTTACCGGGCGCTGACCGCCGACAGCGGCAAGTACGTGACCGTATCGGGACGCGGCTACCGCCCCACCGTCATCGAACTGAAGCGCGCCAGGACCCCGCTGTTCCTGGGCATCGGCGCCTTGTCCTTCCTGATGGTGATACTGCCCGTGGCGGTGCTGCTGTATACCTCGCTGGTGCCCTATTCCATGGTGCCCAGCGCTCGCGCTTTCTCGCTGATGAGCTTCAAGCACTGGATCGAGGTCATCGAAGACCCGCTGTCGCAATTGGCCCTGAAGAACAGCGTATTCCTGGCGGTGGTCGGCGCCAGCCTGGGCGTGCTGCTGTCGGCCTTCGTCGCCTACGTCATCGTCAAGCTGCGGACACGCGCGTCGGGCCTGCTGGAGTCGCTGAGCTTCCTGTCGTTTTCATTCCCGGGCATCGTCATCGGCATAGGCTTCATGTGGTTCTTCGTGCAGACGCCCTTGTACGCCACGCTGACCGCCCTGCTGCTGGCCTACATCGCCGCCTACCTGCCCTACGGGATACGGCCGCTGGCCAGCGCTTTCGTGCAGGTGCACGCCCACCTGGAAGAATCGTCCCTGGTTTGCGGGGCCTCCAACCTGACCACCATGCGCCGCATCATCGTGCCGCTGCTCATCCCCGGCGTGGTATCGGCCTGGATACTGATGGCGACAATGTTCGTGCGCGAACTGACCGTTTCCGTGGTGCTGTCGCGGCCCGGCAGCGAAGTGCTGGCGGTGCAGATCCTAAGCTTCGCCGACGACGGGCTATGGGGCAAGCTGTCCGCCCTGGGCATCATCATGATCGTCATTTCCACCGGGCTGGTGCTGCTGGCCATGCTGGCGGGACGCAAGTTCAAGAGCATGCAAGGCGGCAACTAAAAACAAAAAACCGGAAGCAAAAAGCGCGCGGGGCAATGCCTGCCC
>JBARWC010000187.1:0-11870 GCA_049646585.1 Burkholderiaceae bacterium
CCGCAGCGGAGCCGAGCGCCGCACCGCCCAGCCCGGTTCCCGACGCGCCGGCATCGCCGGAGCAGGTCGAGCAGGTGACGGGCATGCAATTGGAAAAAGTCGAACCGGGTCAGGCGCCGGACGATTATTCGCTGTACCTGATGCTGGCCATGCTTCTGCTGGTTTTCGCATCGGGCGCCTTGCGCCAGGCCTGGCCGGCACGGGCAAAGTATTCATAACGCAGTCAAAACTGAAAAGGTAATTCAAGCATGAGCCAGTTGTTGGAACAATTGATGTATCAGGTCGGGCAGGTCTTCCTGATCCCCACCCTGGTGGCGATCTCTATCCTGTTTCTGTATTCCCTGTATGCGCTGGGGGCCTTCGCCGTTGCCTACTTGCAGCGCAAGGGGCATGTCATCGGGGCGCAATCCCACACCTTGCGCAGCTTCGAGTTGCTGCGCTGGGCGCAAGCCCATCCGGGTTCTTCGGGCGACGATCTGGACGTGGCGGCGCACCGCCTGCTGGAAGTGCCCCGCGTGACGACCCGGGTCACGCCCATGCTGGGTCTGGTGGCCACCATGATCCCCATGGGACCCGCCCTGAAGGCCCTGTCAGACGGCAACCTGGCATCCGTGTCCGAGAACCTGGCCATTGCCTTTTCGGCCGTGATACTGGCGCTGATCGCCGCCGCCATCACCTATTGGATAGTCTCCATCAAGCGGCGCTGGCTGGCCGAGGAGCTGGCCTGGCTGCAGGCGGCCCAGGCCGCGGGCTCGGACGGGCGGCCGGCATGAAATTCCTGGACGAAACCGAGTCCGACGACCCCATTTTGTCGGTCGTCAACCTGATCGACATCTTCCTGGTGATCATCGCGGCGCTCTTGATCACGATCGCGCAGAACCCGCTGCTGGACCCCTTCACCAAAAAAGACGTTACGATAATCACCGATCCCGGCCAGGACAGCATGGAGATGATCGTCAAGAAGGGCGAGAAGATCGAACGCTTCAAGGCCAATGGCCAGACCGGCCAGGGGGAAGGATCCAAGGCCGGCGTGGCCTATCGCATGAAAGACGGCACCGTGGTGTACGTGCCGGAGCCGGGGGCGGCCGACTAGTCGGGCGGTGCCGGCCCGGCCCGCGCGGGTGCCGCGGGCAAGGACGCACTATGAAGCAATCCGAGGCGGCGCCCATGGGCGCCCAGGCTGGCGGGCAGCCCCCGCTGCGCATTTTCTTCGGCCTATGGCCTTCCGCCCAGGTGGCGGCGCGGATCATGGAGTGGGCTCACGATGCCCATGCCTTGTGCGGCGGGCGCATCATGCGCGCCGAAACCCTGCATTTGACCCTGGCTTTTCTGGGTAGCACGCCCGCCGAACGGGTGGCCGAGCTGGTTCGCGCCGCGCCGCATTGGCCGGTACGCGGCGCCAGTTTGGCCTTGAGCCGCTTTGGGCGTTTCGAGGGGCCGCGCATCGTATGGGCCGGCCCGGATCGCGACGGCGAGCATGGCGCGGACTGGCTGGACGCCTTGCACGACAGGCTTTGGGATAGGCTGGAAGGCATGGGCTGGGTGCGTCCCGACATGGCCTTCCGGCCCCACGTTTCCCTATTGCGTAAAGCGGGGCCCGGCGACGTGCAAAGCTTGCGGCGTCCGCCCATAGTCTGGATGCCGGAGCGCTGCGTGCTGGTGGCGTCCGCGCCCAGCGAGCAAGGCTCCAGCTATCGCGAACTGGCGCGCCTGCCCATGGACCTGGGCTAGCGCCGCGCGAGGCGCGGGCGCGTCGGGCACCAATATTGCTGGCCGGCGGGTATTGCTCAGGAGGCCCAGTCATGCAGCTACAAGGATCTTGCCATTGCGGCGCTGTCCACTTCACCGTGTCCAGCGTCAATCCCTATCCATATCAACGGTGCTATTGCTCCATTTGCCGCAAAACCCAGGGCGGAGGCGGTTATTCCATCAATATTTCGGCCGATGCGCGCAGCATGAAGGTAAGCGGCGCCGACCGGGTATCGGTGTATCACGCCTTGCTCCCGGGTGCCGATGGCAGTCGCCATGCCAGTAGCGCCGAGCGCCATTTTTGCAGCCGCTGCGGCAGCGGCTTGTGGCTATTCAGCCCCGAGTGGCCGGAGCTTGTCCATCCCTTTGCCTCGGCCATCGATAGCAACCTGCCCATTCCGCCGGAGCGTACGCACCTCTTCCTGGATTCCAAGGCCTCGTGGGTGGAGATAGAGGCCCACCCCGGGGACAAGATGTTTGCGAGCTATCCGGAGGAGTCGATCGCCGACTGGCATGAGCGGCTGGGCCTGAGCGGCGATTGAATGCCGGCCGGGGTACGCATAGACAGCACAAGGAGAGAATCATGGCATCGCGCAAAGACGATTACGACGCTTCGACGACCAGGAGCAGAGAGTTTGAAGAAGAAATCAGCCTGTTGAAAGAGGGCAGGACCGAGCCGGCCCTGGGGCCCAGCGATTCATCGGATTCAGGCAACGACCTGCCGGCCGGCATGCCGGATACCGACAGCGACCGCCAGAACACGGGTGAACGGCCGCAGGTGGAAAACACGGGGGATGGGCCGCTGGAAGAGGATGTGGAACCCGACAAGATCGTGCCCGCCGAACGCGCCGGATTGGCGACCTCGCCACCGGACCCGGAGCGCAACGGAGGCTAGGCGAAAGGCTTGCTTTTCTCGTGCGAAAAAAAGCCGGCGGCTGCAAGGGCAGGCGCCGGCCTTGTCGTGAAAACGGTTCCGGAAAGGCGGCTTACACCGTCTCCGGAACCGGGCTGGATCACTCGATCTTGATGCCCGCGTCGTCCACGACTTTCTGGATCGAAATCGTGTCTTCGCGTATCTGCTTGGCGAAGTCGGCGGGAGAGCCGCCGCCGGCTTCGGCGCCCTTGGCGGCCAACACCTTCTGGACCTCGGGGAGCTGCAGGATCTCGTTGATGTTTTTATTCAGCTTCTCGGCCACGTCCTTGGACATGCCCTTGGGGCCGACGATGCCGAACCACTGGCCCATGGTCACGCCGGGGTAGCCGGACTCGGCCATCGTGGGGACGTCGGGCAGCAAGGGGATGCGTTTCGGGCTGACGACGGCGATGCCCACCAGCTTGCCGGCCTTGATGTTGGGCACCATCAGCGGCGGCGAGTCGACGTTCATGTCCACTTCGCCCGAGAGCAGGTCGTTCAGCGCCTGGGCGCTGCCCTTGTAGGGAACGTGCAGCAGCTCAATGCCGGCGGCCTTGCCGAATTGCGCCGCCGCCAGGTGTTGGGAGCTGCCCACGCCAGACGATGCATGGCGCAGGCTTTTCTTCTTGGCCAGATCCATGAACTCTTTCATGTTCTTCACGCCCAGCTTGGGCGTTACCGTCAGGATCAACGGCGTGCTGGCCACCATGGCGATAGGCGTGAAATCCTTGTTCACGTCGTAGGGCAGGTCTTTGTACAGGGCCGGCGCGGTGGCGTTCGAGTTGGAATGGCCCATCAGCAGGGTGTAGCCGTCGGGCGAGGCTTTGGCGACCATGTTGGCGGCGATCGTGCCGGCGGCGCCCGGCTTGTTCTCGACCACGAAGGGCTGGCCCAGGCGCTGTTCCAGATGCCGGGAAACCAGGCGGGCGACGACATCGGTGAAGCCGCCGGGGCTGAAGCCCACGATCATGGTAACGGGCTTCTCGGGGTAGTTGGCCGCCTGGGCGGTGGCGCTTGCGGTTGCCATCAGGGCAACAGCCAGGGCACCGGCGATACTGCTTTTGATCATGTCTTCTCCTTGTGGATTTATGGGTTATGAACTGCGGGTAATTAATGAATAGGTTTATATGTCGTTGCGGGCCAGCGCGCGTTCCCGGGTTTGCTCCAGGTCGGGCGGCGGCGGGAAGCGCTTGTCCCACTTGCCGGCCTTCATGACCTGGCCGGGCACGTCGTGCCCGACCATTTCCGCCATCTGGCGGGCGCAGGCGATCAGCCTGTCCAGATCGGTGCCGGTGTTGAAACCCATGCTGTGCAGCATGTGCACCAGGTCTTCGGTGCTGATGTTGCCGGTGGCGCCGGGGGCGTAGGGGCAGCCGCCCAGGCCCGCCAGCGAACTGTCGTAGCGGTCGATGCCGACGGCCAGGCCGGCCATGACGTTGGTCAGCCCCATGCCACGCGTGTTATGAAAGTGCAGGGTCAGTTCCAGCATGTTCCAGCGTTGCACCAGCCCGCGACACAGCGCTTCCACCTGCGTAGGGTTGGCCATGCCGGTGGTGTCGCAAATGCTGATGCCCTTGGCCCCGCGCTCGGCGAAGAAATCGCCCAGGCGCAGGACTTCTTCGGCAGGGACGTCGCCCTCCATGGGGCAGCCGAAAGCCGTGGAGAGGGAAATATTGACGTCCACCTGGCCGGACATTTCGTCGATGATCTGGGCCAGCACCGCCGCCGACTGCTTGCGCGTCATGCGGGTATTGGCCAGGTTGTGCGTCTCGCTGACCGACATGACCAGGTTGATTTCGTCGACGCCGCATTCCAGCGCCCGCTGCGCGCCGCGCATATTGGGCGCCAGGGCCACATACTTGACGCCAGGCGTGCGTTCGATGCCTTGCATGACCAGCTCGGCATCGCGCAGCGCGGGAATCGCCTTGGGCGATGTGAATGAGGTGGCTTCGATCTTGGACACGCCGCTGCGGCTGATCGCGTTGATCATCGCGATCTTTTCTTCGGTGGGAACGAAGATGGGCTCGATCTGCAAACCGTCGCGCATGGACACGTCGTGGATGTGTATGCGGCGCGGCGCGTTTTCCAGCATGGATGCCTGGGTAGAGGTAGGCGTGGCCATCAGATGATCTCCAACTGTTTCAACTGCGCGATCTGCTCGTCGCCGAAGCCGGCATCGCGCAAGACTTGCTCGGTGTGCTCGCCGAGACGCGGGCCCCCGCCCTGGAAGCCGCCCGGCGTGGCGCTCAGCTTGGGCACGATGCCCGGCACTTTCAGGCTTGAGCCGTCGTCCAGCACCACTTCCTTGATCATGTCGCGGGCCAGGTATTGTTCGTCTTTGAGGATGTCCTTGATGGTGAAGATGCGGCCGGCGGGCACGCCCGCCTTGGCCAGGTCGTCCAGGGCTTCGTCGATGTCGCGCTGGATGCTCCATTGCCCGATGGCTTCATCGATACGCGCCATATTGGCCACCCGTCCGGGGTTGCGCGCCAGGGCGGGTTCCTTGCCCAGGTCGTCGCGTCCGATCAGTTCCATGAGCCTGGGGAATATGCTGTCGCCGTTGCCGGCGATCAGGAAATAGCTGCCGTCCTTGCTGGGGTAGGCATTGGTTGGGGCGATGCCCTGCAAGGCGCTGCCGGCGGGTTCGCGCGTTACGCCCAACCGGTCGAATTCGGGCACGGCGCCTTCCATCATGTTGAACACCGATTCATACAGCGCCACGTCGATGACCTGGCCCTTGCCGGAGTTGGCCAGCCGGTTGTACAGCGCCATCATGATGCCGATGACGCCGTGCAGCGCCGACAGGGAATCGCCGATGCTGATGCCCGGCCGTACGGGGGCCTTGCCCGGCTCGCCCGTAATGTAGCGAAACCCGCCCATGGCTTCGGCAACGACGCCGTAGCCGGTGCGGTCGCGCAAGGGGCCGGTCTGGCCGTAGCCGGAAATGCGCAGCATGATCAGGCCGGGATTCTCGCGGGACAGCGATTCATAGTCCAGGCCCCATTTTTCCATGGTGCCGGGGCGGAAGTTCTCGATGACGACGTCGGCTTCCAGGATCAACTTGCGGACGATTTCCTGGCCTTCCTTGCGGCGCAGGTCTATGGTCACGGATTTTTTGTTCCGGGCCTGCACATGCCACCACATCGAGGTCGTGCCTTCTTCGGTGCGCCATGAGCGCAAGGGGTCGCCCTGGCGGGGCGGCTCTACCTTGATGACGTCGGCGCCGAAGTCGCCCAGTGTTTTTCCCGCAAAAGGGCCGGCAATGAGGCTCCCCATTTCGATGACGCGTATGCCATCCAGAGGTCGTTGATTCATACTGATAAATTCCGCAAGCTTTAGGTCGCTAAGGTAAAAGGGATGCGTTCCATCATAAGAAGCGCCGCCCGCTATGTGAAGCGATACTTCATCAAGTCTGCCATCTATTTTAGAGATGGCAGAAATTGATTGCCAGAGGGAAACGAAGGGCTGGGCAGGGTCGGTGACCCTTGCTACTTAGGGTTTTCCGCGATGGCTGGCACCGGCCAGATGCTCGCGCAGCAGGCGGGCCAGCAGGGGCAGGGACTCGACCGGCTTGCTGATCAGGGTCAACCGCCGGCGCGCCCAGGGCTCGACCAGGGGGCGGGCCACCAGCCCCTCGGTGCGCAGGAAGGGGTCCACGCTGCCCTTGGGCAAAATCCCGATGCCCAGATTCTGCCCCACCATGCGGCGCAGGCCGTCGAAACTGGTCGCCTGTATGCGCAGGCGCAGGGGCATGTCCGATTGCTTGGCCGAAGCGACCAGGGTTTCGCACAGCGATGAGCCGCGCGGCAGGGCCACGTGGTCGTATTCCAGGGTTTCCGAAAAGCGCACGCTGTCCTTGCGCGCCAGGGGGTGGTCCGGGTGCATGATGAGCATGAGCTCATCGATGCGGTACAGGCAGGTGTCCAGCCCTTCCAGCGGGCGCTGGGGCACGAGTATGCCCAGGTCGGCTTCGCCGCCGGCCACCAGTTTGTGGACGGTTTCGCTGGTGTGCTCTTCCAGGTCTATCTTGACGGTGGGGTGGATCTTCAGGAAATCGGACAGGTCTTGCGGCAGGAACTGGACGATGGTCGAGGTGTTGGCCACCAGCCTGACCTGCCCTTTGACGCCGTTTGAATAGTTGCTCATGGCGCTGTCCAAGGCGGCCAGCTCCGCCAGCACGCGGTTGGCATGCTGCAGCAGTTCCATGCCCGCCTGGGTCGGCTTGACGCCGCGGCGGTGGCGGTAGAACAGGTCGGCACCTATGGATTTTTCAAGCTCGGATATCCGCTTGCTGATGGCCGATGCCACGGTGTATTCCTTCGCCGCGGCCTTGGCGATGGATCCCTCTTGGGAAACCGTCACGAATACCTTGAGTGTCTGGATGTCGTATTTCATGGGCGGAAAAGGGCGGTGGCGGGGATGCCGGCCGGGGCGGCGGCGATAAAACCCGCGCCTCGGATGTCCGGGATGCGGGTCTGGGTCGATTTTACCGGCCATTGCGATTTGTGCCCCACAGTGGCGACTGGCCCGCCCACGCTCGGCGGTTTTCCACGAAATACGATTTCTGTTAGATTGGCTCGTTTGCCATAGACATGCGCCGAGCGCGGCCAAGGGCGCGCCGCCCCCGCCGAGCCGGCGCGCAGTCAGCGCCGGAGCCCTGTTTTGGACATAAAGGAACTAAAAAGTTTTTGCATGGTGGTCAAGCTTGGAAGCTTTTCAAAAGCCTCCAAGGCCCTGGTCCTGGGGCAACCGGCGGTTTCCAAGCACATCCAGCGGCTGGAAGCCGAGCTGGGCCGGCCGCTGCTGGAGCGCGGCGCGCGGCCCCTGAAGCTGACAGCGGCGGGCAGCAATCTGTACCGCATGGCCGAACCTTTCGTGGAAGGCCTGGCCACCCTGGACAGCCGTTCCTCGCTGGCCATGTCTTCGCCCATTACCGTTGCCGTCCCGCATGGCTTCATCGGTTATGTGCTGCCTCAGGCTGTGCGCGATTTGCGTGCAAGCGTCCCGGCGGCGCGGATCCGCGTCCTGTCCGGCACCAAGGAAGAAGTCTTTGAATTGGTCCAGACCGGTGGCGCCGACTTTGCCGTGGCTCCCGATCCGGGGGCGTCGCGCCGCTTCGATTTTGCGCCGCTCTATCCTTCGGAACGGGTATTGATCACGCCGCGCGATCATCCGCTGCTTGCGCAGGCGCCGGCGTCCTTGCACGATGTCGCCAAATACCCGCTGATCCTGCCCCGGTTCCAGACGCAGACCCGTGCCTTACTGGAAAGCGAGTTCCGCCGCTTGCAGATTTCCTACGACATTGCCGTCGAGCTGGACAGTATCGAGCTGCTGGAACGCTACGTCGAATTGGGCCTGGGCCTGGGAGTCGGCCTGCGCGGCGCGGCCGGCGCGGAGTCCTGGGTGCGCCTGGGCATAGTCAGCCTGGCTCCCTTTCTGCCTTCCGAGATGATAGGCGTGGTGCGCAGCCGCGCGTTGCCGCTGTCTCAACCCGCTACCTTGCTGATCGCCAAAATCCACGACCTGGCGCGTGCCATCCCGTCCGCCGGCCCGGCCGTGCGACGCAGCCGCCGCTAGCGCGAACCCTTATCCGCCGCGGGCCGCAAGGCCTTTTTTTCCGCCGGGTCGTTCCTGACCCGCAGCGGCGCGAAGGGCTGCGCCACCGCAGGTGGATTCGAGGCGATTCCGGTTTTTTACGATTGGAATATTTATTGACATTTAATTCCAATATGGAATAGTATGGGCTTGATATCCACTTCCGAGGTCGAGTCTTGCCATGGCTGATCCCGCTAGTCTTTCGCTTGTTGACGCCGCGGCCCTGCTGCGCACGAAAATATTGTCGCCGGTGGAATACGCTCATGCCTGCCTGGATCGCATCCACCGCTACGATGCGGGCCTGAATGCCTTCATCAGCACGGATGACGAAGGCGCGCTGCAAGCCGCACGGGCAGCCGAAAGCGAAATCGGCCGGGGAAACTGGCGCGGCCCATTGCACGGCGTGCCGATTGCGCTGAAAGACCTGTTCGACATCGCCGGGCAGCGCACCTCGGCGCATTCCAAGCTGCGCATGGACCACGTCGCAAGCACCGATGCCGCCGTGGTGAGCAAGCTGCGCGCGGCGGGCGCCGTCATCATCGGCAAGACATCCCTGCATGAATTCGCAACGGGTGGGCCGTCCTTCGATTTGCCGTGGCCGCCCGCCCGCAATCCCTGGAAGCCCAGCCATCACCCCGGGGGCTCGTCCAGTGGCTCCGGCGTGGCGGTGGCGGCGGGCTTCGTTCCCGTGGCCATAGGCACCGATACGGGCGGGTCGGTGCGCAACCCCGCCACCGCTTGCGGCATCAGCGGCATGAAGCCCACTTATGGCGCCATCAGCCGGGCCGGCTGCTTTCCCCTGGCGTTCTCGCTGGATCATGTGGGGCCTCTGTCCCGCAACGTCCGGGACAACGCCTTGGTGCTGGAGGCGCTGCTGGGGCGCGATCCCGCCGATCCGTCCAGCGTCGATCATCCGGCGCCCGGGCTCAGCGCCGCACTGGACGGCGGCGTCAAGGGCTTGCGCATTGGCGTCATCGACGAATTCGGCGCCCAGGCCAATCCGGAAATCCAGGATGCCTTTGCACTAGCCTGCCAGGTGTTGCGGCAATCTGGCGCCGAGCTGGTGTCTTTGCGCCTTCCGCCCCTGGACGACTATGTGGGTTGCGGCCGCCTGATCCTTCAGGCCGAGGCCTTTGCCGTGCACGAATCCTGGCTGCGCGCCCGCATCGGCGACTACGGCCAGCGCGGGCGCACCCGCCTGCTGCCCGGCGCCTTCCTTGGCGCCGCCGACTACATCCATGCCCAGCAACTGCGCACCGTTCTGGTTCGGGAATTCGCTGCGGCCATGGCTGGCGTCGATGCGGCGGTGTGCATATCCAGCCTGGAACTGCCCTGCGCCATCGACGACGAAGCCGAGGTCGACAGAACCTACGATCGCCAGGCGCGCACGCCCTTCAACCTGACCGGAACGCCCGCCATTTCGATACCCATGGGGTTTTCGCGTAGCGGCTTGCCCATCGGCCTGCAGGTGCTGGGCAAGGCCTTCGACGAGGCCATGGTGTACCGGGTGGCCCAGGCATACGAAGCCGCCACCGACTGGCACCTGCGCCGCCCCGACCTGGATGCCGTATTGCCGGCCGCGTAAGCGGGTCCCGCGCATTGGCCGCTACGAATCGCGTTTATCGGTTTCAAGATTGTTGCTTCTAAAAAGAGAGTTCCCCATGCATCCACGCCAGCGTATCGAATACAGCTCCCCCCTTCACAGGCCCGCCCTGAAGACCGATGACGGCACCAGGCTGATCATCTGGCCGGTGGTCAACATCGAAGAATGGGAAATCGAAAGGCCCATGCCGCGCCATGCCTCGCCGCCTCCGGGCGGCATCTCCGCCGACGTGCCCGACATGCCTAATTGGACCTGGCACGAATACGGCATGCGCGTTGGCTTCTGGCGCCTGCTGGACGCCTTCCAGAAACGCGGGATACGGCCCACCATGTCCATCAACGCCAAAGTGTGCGAGACCAATCCGGTGGTGGCGGGGGCGGCGCGCGACGCGGGATGGGAGTTCATGGCCCACTGCTATGTGCAGATGTCCATCCACAAGGTCCCGGACCAGGCGGCCATGATCGAGCAATCGCTCAGCGAGCTGGAGAAATTCCTTGGGTATCGCCCGCGCGGCTGGCTTGGACCCGGGCGCACCCAAAAGCTGGACACCCTGGAGCACGTCGCCGCCTCGGGCTGCGACTGGTTCGGCGACTGGATACTCGACGATCAACCCCTATGGGTAAAGACCCAGTCCAAGCCTTTGGTCTCCATACCCTACACGGTCGAGATCAACGACATCACCGTCATGGTCAGCGGCCAGCACGAATCCGACGCCCTGCTGCGCCGGGCAAGCGATGCGTTTGAACGCTTGTACGCCGAAAGCGAAGAATCGGTCCGCATCATGGCCTTCGGCGTCCATCCCTATGTGTCGGGCGCCGCGCACCGCATCAAGTATTTCGAAGAGATGCTGGACCTCTTTGCCAGCCGCGCAGGCGTCGCCTTCTGGAATGGCGACCAGATTTGCGATTGGTTCAAGGCGCAACAGCCGCGTTGAGCCCTCGGTATTCCAGGCAACCCCACCCGTTTCGCTCACCCACCTCAAGGATACACACCATGAAAGCCTATTTGCATACCATCCTGAAGGGCGCTTGCGCTGTCTCCATTTCCGTCCTTGCCATCGGCAATGCATACGCCCAGACCTACCCCGACCATCCCATCAATATGATCGTGCCGTTTCCCGCCGGCAGCGCCACCGACACCGTCGCCCGCCTGATCGGCAGCAAGATGGCCGACAACCTGAAGCAGACGGTGGTCATGGAAAACATACCCGGTGCCAGCGGCACCATTGCCGCCGCCCGCGCCGCCCGTGCCAAGCCCGATGGCTACACCATCATGATCCACACCACCATCGCGCTGTCGGCCTCGCTGTACAAGAACCTGACCTACGACACGGCAACCGCTTTCGAACCCATCGGCCTGGTGAATACCGGCCCCTATGTGATCGCGGCCAACGCCAACTACCCCGTCAAGGACGCCAAGGAACTGATCGCCAACTTCAAGCAGAAGGGCGAGCAGGTCATGCTGTCCAACGCAGGCGTGGGCACCGGTTCGCACCTGTGCGCCATCATGCTGTCGCGCGCGCTCGACGTAAAACCCACGTTGGTTCCGTACAAGAGCACCAACCTGGCCTTGCAGGACGTCATGGCGGGCCACGTCGACCTGCTTTGCGACCAGACCACCAACGCGTTTCCGCATCTGAAGGGCGGTAAGATCAAGGCCTATGCCATTACCTCGCCCGAGCGCGATAAAAGCATTCCCGACGTGCCCACCACCCGCGAGCTGGGCATCCCCGAAGTGGACATCTCGGTCTGGCACGGCATCTATGCCCCCAAGGGCACGCCCGCCGAGATCGTCAACAGGCTGAACGCCGCCCTGCAAGTCGCGCTCGGCGACGCCGAAGTGCAGAAGCGCCTGGATACCATGGGCACCTATCTGTTCCCCGCCGACCAGCGCAGCCCGCAGGCGCACGCCAAGAAGCTGGCCAGCGAGCTTGATCGCTTCGGCAAACTGGTCAAGGATGCGAATCTGCAATTGAATTGACGAAGCACCGCGCCGTGGGTGCCTGTGGCT
>JBARWC010000188.1:0-7064 GCA_049646585.1 Burkholderiaceae bacterium
GTGGCGCCGCTCGCCGACCATCCGCGCGTCGGCGCGGTGACCGGCAACCCCCGGGTGCGCACGCGCTCGACCCTGATAGGCCGCATCCAGGTGGGCGAGTTTTCCTCCATCATCGGCCTGATCAAGCGCACCCAACGCGTCTACGGCCAGTTGTTCACCGTGTCCGGCGTCTGCACCGCCTTCCGCCGCCAGGCCCTGGACGAAGTGGATTACTGGAGCCTGGACATGATCACGGAAGACATCGACATCACCTGGAAGCTGCAGCGGGCGCAATGGTCGGTCTTCTACGAGCCCCGGGCGCTGTGCTGGATACTGATGCCCGAAACCCTGCGCGGCCTGTGGAAGCAGCGTCTGCGCTGGGCCCAGGGCGGCGCCGAGGTGTTCCTGAAGAATCTGCCGACCATCTGGAACTGGCAGTACCGCCGGCTTTGGCCGCTGATGCTGGAATTCTGCCTTTCGACGGGCTGGGCCTTTGCCATGGCCCTGTCGATCACGCTATGGGCGCTGGGCCATGTCGTCGCGCTGCCGCCCAACGTGCAGGTGTCGATACTGGTGCCGCCGTCCTTCACCGGCATGGTGCTGGCCATGGTGTGCCTGATGCAATTCGTGATCAGCGTGCTGATAGACAAACGCTACGAGCCACGCCTGGCCCACGCCCTGTACTGGATCATCTGGTACCCCTTCGCCTACTGGATCATCAACCTTTTCACCACCCTTTGCAGTTTCCCCAAAGTCATGCTCCGCATCCGTCGCCAGCGCGCGCGCTGGACGAGTCCGGATCGGGGCATCAAGGAGCCAACATGATCATCACCACGCAACGTTCCCCCCTTGCCCTGGCCATCGACACCGTCCTTACCGGGCTCGGCTGGGCGGGCTTCTTCTATCTGTTCACCCAGGGCGTGGTCGCCGCCCTCGACGGCGGCCATGCGGGCCCGCCGCTCCCTCTCGTCGAGCAACTGTGGCCGACGGCCCGCAGCCTCACGGCCTACGCGCTGGTCGCCGCCTTCAACGCCACACTGCTCGTGCTATGGGGGCGATACCACAAGCGTTTCTTCAGGGCGCCGAGACACGGCGAGGCGGCCGTCCAGATCGACGACGACGCGGTGGCCACGCATTTTCATTTGTCCAGCAACCAATTGCACGAGATACAAGGCAGCCGTGTCACCGTCATCTACCACTCGAACGAAGGCGATATTGCGCACCTGGAAACCGATCAGTTGCGGATGCAGCCGGCCGGCAACAACCCGGTATTCGACACGGCCAAGGCGGCTTGAACCGGGTTCGGCACCCGGCTGACTACCGCCGTTTGGCGAAGCACCGGCCCGAATTCCTACGCAATAAGGCCGAGGGCGGATTAAGACGTATGCCGCATGTTTCAAGGCCTCGGCATCCATATCATGTACTCATGCACTTCGTTTCCAGAAGTTAGCAAGCAGCAGCAAACGATTCAAAGCAGGCATAAAAAGCCGGTGGAAAAACCGGCGCCGGAATCCGGCAAAGACTAGCGGCATGTTCATCGCGGCAAGGCTCGGGAAGGAAACCCAAAATGCGCTTTTCCATGATTTGGCTGATTTCGTTGGCGGCCGCGGCCTTTTCCCCGCTGGCCAGGGGACAGCACCCGGGGCTCACGCAGGACACCCTGCCGCGCACCGTGCTGGACGAAGGCCAGAAAAAAAAGAGCGTGTTCGACGACCCGCTGGGCGGCGTCGTAACCAATCGCACCGTCACCGTCCTGGGCAACGACTTCTATCAGGACTTTACGGCGCTGTGGCGCCAGAAGGACATCAGCAACCAGTTCTCCCTGTCCATCTACGAGCGCCCGTCGGCCCGCTTCGGCAGCGAGATCTGGATTCAATTCCGGCAAAAGAGGATGTTCCACGCATTTCTGCCTCCGGCGCGAGCCAGAACCAAGCAGATCAGCGCGGCGGCGGTCGAATTGGTTTACCAAGGCATCGCCAACAGCGAAGCCGAACGCATCCTGGTCCGCAGCCCGGACCTGGGGCCCGAGGAGATGTAAATGAAAGGAGCGAACATGAGCACTAAAACGAAATTCCTGCTGCGCGGCGCGGCGGCCTGCTGCGTGTGGGCGCTGGCGGGGCAGGCGCCGGCCACGGAGCTGGTGTATTACCCCTTCAACCCGTCTTTCGGCGGAAACCCCTTGAACGGAACCGTCTTGCTCAATTCCGCCCTGGCCACCAACCGCCACACCGACCCGGACATCGGCCAGGACAAGCTGGGAATCGAGGACAAATCGCCCCTGCAGGTTTTCAACGAAACCCTGGAGCGCTCGATACTCAGCCGCCTCGCGTCCGCCGCCAGCTCGCAGATCGTCGGCCCGGACGGCAAATTCATACCCGGCACGCTGGATACCGGCAGCTTCACCATCAGCATCGTCGACCTGGGCAACGGCTTTCTGTCCATCAACACCACGGACAAGCTGACGGGCGGCGTCACCACTTTCCAAGTAGGCAAATAACCATGCGCACCCAGACCTCCCCTCGCCCGGAAGCCGTCATGCGCGGCTTGAAAATTTTTTCGGCCGGCATGCTGAGCATGGCGCTGGGCGCCTGCGCCCTGCCCAACAAACCGGCCGAAGTGGCCACGCCGGCGCACCTTACCCCCGCCACGCCCGCCACGCGCGACCTGGTGAAACTGCCGCCGCCCAAAGGCAAGGTCATCGTCGCGGTCTACGGTTTCCGGGACCAGACGGGGCAATACAAGCCGGCGCCCGACAGCTCCTTCTCGACCTCGGTCACACAGGGGGCCTCCTCGATGCTGGTCAAGGCGCTGAAGGATTCAGGCTGGTTCACGCCCGTGGAGCGCGAGAGCCTGCAAGAACTGCTGACCGAGAGACGAATCGTGCGGGCGCTGGACGGCTCGCAGGGCAGCGCCGCCCCGGCCATCAACATACCGGCCCTGATGCCGGCCTCGGTCTTGATAGACGGCGGCATCGTCGCTTACGAAAGCAATGTGCGCACGGGCGGGCTGGGGGCGCGCTTCCTGGGCGTGGGGCTTTCCACCCAATACCGCATGGACCAGGTCACGATCAGCCTGCGCAGCGTCGACATCCGCTCGGGCCGCGTCCTGCAGGCCGTTTCCACCACCAAGACCATCTTTTCCTACGAAGTCCGGCCCAGCGTCTACAAGTTCGTCAACTTCAAGGATCTGCTTGAAATCGAAGGCGGCGTGACCAGCAACGAGCCGACCCAGCTATGCGTAAAGGAAGCCATCGAGGCCGCCGTGATCCATCTGACGGTGCAGGGGCTGAAAGACAGGAACTGGCTGCTCAAGAACGACAGCGACTGGAATTCGCCCGTCATCCAGGCATATCTGCGGGAAGGCAACACCTACGCCATCAACATCGCCGACCTGCCGCCCGAGGGCACGGCGACCGGACAGGCCGCCCCCGCAGCGGGCGACCCTGCGTCCAATCCATAGCGGATTTGTATGGCGAGCCGGGATTGAAGACCGCCCGGTCCGCCAGTGGGTCCAGGTCTTTATTTAGAGGAGAAAGGCAATGAGCATCAAACTGTCTGTTATTGCTCTGGGCATCACGCTGGCCTACGGAGCGACCGCCGCAATGGCGAGCAACGTGGCCACCGTGGACCAGAACGGCGTCCGCAACGACGCAGTCATCGAGCAGTGGTCGAATGAAAACGCCAGCGCAAGCATTACCGCCCATGGCAATTTCAACGACGGCTTCATCGAACAGGGCGGCAACACCCTGGCCACCGCCGCCATTTCGGCTTTCGGCGACTTCAACGATGCGGTCATCAACCAGCACGACGTCAAGAACGCCAACGCGACCATCTACCAGGCCGCCAGCGCGGGTGATGCCACCATCAACCAAAGCGGCGGATGGAGCTACGGCCATCACCATTCCAACGACGGCAAGAACCAGTACGCGGTCATCAACCAGAACAGCGGCTGGGGCAACGTGGCCTGGGTCACCCAGACGGGCGACAACACCGACGCGATCATCAACCAAAGCGGCTACAGGAACCGCGCGGGTGTTGAGCAGGAAGGCGGCGGCAACCAGTACGTAACCGCGCGCATCAATCAAAATGGTTCGTTCAACGACGGCTACGTCCGGCAGGATGGCGCAAACCTCATGGCGACGATCAACCAGACCGGTGCCAAGAACGATGCCATCATCCTGCAGAAAGGAGCGGGATACACCGCAACCGTCACGCAGGTGGGCTATGCGAACAACGCATACGTGAACCAGCGCTGATCGCCGTTCGGCAATGGGCGCCCGCGGACCGGCATCCTGCCGGCCCACGGGCTTCCCCGACCGGCTATGCCGAAAAACGAACTAAAGGGTCGACCATGAATGCAGACGCCGATATCCAGGTCTGGCTGGAAACCATGAATAGAAGCCAGGCCGCAGTCGTTGTGCCCTATGTGCAAAGCACAAGGGACAGAACCCTGGTCTATGCAATCCGGGCGATCAAGGACGGCCCCGGCGGACATTCCGTGCTGAGCCAGGGCGGGACGCTGCGCATCACGGCCAACGTTCCCACGGCCCTGGGCCGGATGACATTCAGCCGCCACGCCGGCGACGACTGCAACATCGATTTGAAGCTGAACGAGGACGGGAAGGAGGCGCGCAGCTATCGCTACGCCTGCCCGGAATAGTGTCTTTATGCAAAAAGAACATACATTGTCCCAAAACATTTACTTAGTCTGATAATTGCTTTCTCGCATTTACTAAAGAAAACATTTACTTGCAAGCCGGATCGTGAGTTAATAGCAAACTGGATGACTGCGATCCATAAACAAAGAATTTGTTTCGCCATGTGCAAAACGAATAGCCGGCCAAGCGACACTCTGCGGGTGCATCATTTAACGCCTTGTAACACTACCAAAAACAAGGCACGGCTTCTGTCTCCCCGCACTCTTCGCCGCCAAGCGAAATTCGCACCAAGCGAACCGCGAACCTGGGAAGAACACAGCATGTCTCTCATTACCGTCATCGAACCCCACCCGCTGATCCGGCTGGGCATCCTGCAGCTGTTATCCAATGTGGAACCCGGGTGCTCGCTAAAGGGCGAAGACTATTCCGCTATTTTGCGCGAGGTGCCGCAGGCCGAGCCCTCCGACCTGGTACTGCTTTCGGTGTCCTCTTTCGAAGAGGTGCAGAGGTTGGTAACCGGCACAGCGCGCGTATTCGCGCCCAAGGTAATGCTGCTTTTGTCCGACAGCAGCGACATGCCTCACACCGTGCAAGGCCTGCCGCCTTCCGTGGCCGGCTACGTGCCCAAGAACGCCCCGCCGGAAGTCCTGCAGGCCTCGGTCCGCCTGGTGCTGGCCGGCGGCTCCTGCTTTCCCATGCGTTCCAACACGATCAGTCCGCAGCAGCCGCTGCTTACCCGCTTCGAACGGGTAAGCTGGCCTTTGGACGACGAAAAAAAACCCCGGGCGGTCAATACCAATCCGGAGTGCGAGATGCTGGGGCTGACCCCCCGGCAGTACGAAGTCCTGGTGCTGCTGGCCAGGGGCTACCCCATGAAGACGGTCGGGCGCTACCTGAATATTTCGGTCGCCACCGCCAAGGCGCACACGGAAACCCTGTATCAGCGCCTGGATGTCCACAACCGCAACGCGGCGGTCTACAAGGCGGTGTCGCGCGGCGCCACGCTGGGGTGGCCGGCCATCGGGCCTTCCGACAAAGAGCCGGACTCGACACCGGGGGGGCTGGCCGCCTGAGCGCCGCCGGGCGGAGGACACCCGCCCGCCGTTCTGCTACAACAGGCCCATCTGCAAGCGGGCCGGCTCGCTGATCATTTCGCGGCTCCAGGGCGGGTCCCAGACCAGGTCGACCTTGACCTCGTCGACCCCGTGTATGGACAGCAGCTTGTTGCGCGCCTCGTCGGCGATCATGGTGCCCATGCCGCAACCGGGCGCCGTCAGCGTCATCTGGACTTCGATGCGGAACTGCTCGTCCGCCACCTGCATGACCTGGCAACTGTAGACCAGCCCCAGGTTGACGATGTCGATGGGGATTTCCGGGTCGTAGCAAGTAGCCAGCATGCTCCAGGCGGCGTCCTCGACCGCTTGCGCCGTAATCGGCCCGTCGTGCATGTGCTTGGACTCTTCGGTAGGCTCGAAGCCCAGGGCGTCGCCGTCGACGCCCTCGACCCGGTAAAGATTGCCTTCTACCATGACGGTGTAGCTGCCGCCCAACTGCTGGGTGATGGTGGCTTCGCAGCCTTTTTCTATGGTGACCGGCGAACCGTAAGGCACGGTGACTGCGGGGCAGTCGCGGCTTACGATCACGTCCTGGCGTGTATAACTCATGGTGTGCCTCTGTGCTTTATTCGGTGCGCGCCGTGTCCCTGGCCTGCGTGATCGCATTGTGCAGGGTATGCCAGGCCAGCGTGGCGCACTTCACCCTGGCGGGAAACTCGCGCACGCCGGACAGGACCTCCAGTTTGCCGAAATCCCTGTCTTCGGGCTGCGCTTCGGTGAGCATGGCGTGCATGTCGCGGAACAAGGCCTCGACCTCGGCAACGGACTGCCCCTTGACGGCCTCGGTCATCAGCGATGCCGAGGCGGTGGAAATGGCGCAGCCATGACCCACGAAGCTGGCCTCCTGCACGACGCCGTCCTTCACCTTCGCATAAACGGTCAGTTGGTCGCCGCATAGCGGGTTGTGTCCATCGGCCGTGTGGTTGGCGTCCGCCATGGCATGAAAATTACGCGGATGGCGGTTGTGATCGAAAATCACTTCCTGGTAAAGCTCTCGTAAACCGCTGTGTTGATCGCTCATGGATGCTCTGTTCCAAACAGTTTCTGTGCCTTGCGCAGCGCCGCGGCCAGGGCGGCGATGTCTTCCTGCGTGTTGTAGAGCGCCAGCGAAGCCCGCGCCGTGCCGGGAATGCCGAAGCGGGTCATGAGAGGCATGGCGCAATGGTGCCCGGCCCGTATGGCGACGCCTTCGGTGTCCAGTATGGTGCCCAGGTCGTGCGGGTGGATGCCGTCGACCACGAAGGACAGGATGCCTGCCTTGTGCGCGGCCGTGCCTATCAGGCGCACGCCGGGCAGCGCCAGCAATTCCCGGG
>JBARWC010000189.1:0-4907 GCA_049646585.1 Burkholderiaceae bacterium
TGAATACCTTGGTTGCGCCCTGGACGGCGACGTGCGCGTCTGCGCACGCCGCCGGTTCGGACACCCGGCGGCTCTGTTCCGTCAATGCCATGGTCCGGCCGCCTACTTCTTGCTGCGCTGGTCGGCGGGCAGCAGGCTTTCATCCACGATAGCCGACCAATCGAAGGGCCCTGCCTCAACCGCCTTGACCAGCACCAGACCCTTGAGCATGCCGTCCATGCCTTCGTAGTCCAGCTTGCCGGTGCTCCAGTAGGTGCCCTTCGCCGACAGGATGTCGTTGATGGCCGACTTGGTGATCTTGGGATCCATCTTGTATTGACGGGCCAGGATGTCACCCGCCTCGTCCGGGTGCTTCACCAGGTATTCCACCCCCTTGCGGCGCCCTTCGATGATGGACTGGATGACCTTGGGGTTCTTCTTCAGGTAGTCGCTGCGGACGACGCCCACCGTCTGCGTCATGTGGGGAATTTCATCCTGCGACCTGAAGACGATCTTGATATTGTCCTTTTCACGGCTCAGCACCGGCTCGGTCATGTAGATGACGTCCACGCCGCCTTCGCGCAAGGCGGTGTAGGCGGAGCTGAGGCTGCCCACGGTCTTGCGTTCCACGCTGCTCAGCAAGCCGCGATTGGTCAGTGCGATGGTCGACACCATGTCGGTCACCGATTTCGGGCTGCTGTAACCCAGGCGCTTGCCTTTCAGGTCCTGGATGGAGGACAGCGGCGAATCCTTCATGGCCACCCAGACGTTGTCGGCCAGGCTGACCACCCCGCCATGGACGATGGTCAGTTTGACCCCTTGCTTGATGGCGGCAATGGCCGCCGACAAGGCGACCTCGCCATAGGGTATGTCCGATGCCATGGCATTGCGCACCGTGGTGCCGCCGCCTTGCGAGGTGATGAAGCCGGTGACGTCGATGCCGGCGTCCTTGAAGAACCCTTTTTCCATGGCCACGGCAAAGGGCGCGCCATACATGCCGTCGGCCCAGTGAGTGACCGTCAGGTTGACCGCCGAGGCTTGGCCGCCCGCCATCATGCCGGCCAGCAGCACGCCGCCCGCAGCCAGTTTCCGTAAAGGCTTGAATATCATGCTTGTCTCCTATTCAATAGGTGTGGTGTATTTTTGTCCTACACTTTTAGATTAAACTATATCCCTGAACTTGTCATTAAAATGGCTGGGCAATGCAAAATAAAAGAAAGCCTTCCCTCCACGCCGATCCGCCGGAAACCGTAGCGCGCAGCGGCGATACGGTCGAACGCGTGGCCGCCATCCTGAAAGAGCAGATTCTGGAAGGCAGCCTGGTTCCGGGCCAGCGCCTGATTTCACGGGACTTGATCGAAGAACTGGGCATCAGCCGCGGCCCCTTGCGCGAAGCCTTCCGGCGCCTGGCCGCCGACAGGCTGATCGAGCTGATTCCGAATCGCGGGGCGGTGGTGCGCCGGCTGTCGCGCACCGAGATCATCCATCTCTTTCAGATACGCGAAGCGCTGGAAGGCCAGGCCGCGCGCCTGGCCGCCGAACGCATAGACATGGAAGGCCATCGGGCTTATTTCAACGCCATCGTGAAACGCGGACGGCCGCAAAAAAACCAGTCGGCCATGCAGCCCTTCATCGAGTACAACCGGGAATTCCACCAAGCCATCGTCAAGATGAGCGGCAACCCGGAACTGGCCGAGCTGATCGACAGATACCAGCTAGCCGTATTCATGACCCTGTTGCGCCAGGCGGTAGCGCCCGAACAGATCATCAGCAACTCGATAGACCAGCACGAGGAAATCGCGGCGGCCATCCTGGCGGGCGACCCCGACCAGGCCTATGAGGCCATGCGGCGCCACCTTTGGCATTCGGCCAGCGGCATGCTGGAGCGCGACGAGCTGAAAGCGGTCAACACCATCCATGCCAGGGCGGCGGCGCCCCGCAGGCTGCGCAGGGCGGTAGGCTAAAGCCCGCTAACGCTAGAACGGCAGCCGGTATCCGGGCGACATCTGCTTGGCCTTGATGGACGTTCCGTCCGAGCGGCGCATGGTAAGCGACTTGCCGCTCTGGGACGCCACCACATAGCGATTGGTATAAATGGGGTCCTTGGTGTCGATCGGTACGCCATTCGATTGCAGGGTCTGCAAAACCAGCGTCTGCCCGCTATGCGTCCAGCATCCTGTCTCGGACAGGCCTTGCGAAGGCTTGCTGCCGCGCTTGAGCTGCTCGGTGTAAGCCATGGTGCCGTCGGGATGCAGGGTAAACAGGGTGCGCAATTCACCCGCCACGCCTTTTTCCTTGCGCACGCTCAGCCAATTGCCGACCAGGGTGTCGCCCTGGGCGGGCGCCTGGCAGGTCGGCTGCGGTTTTTCGACGGGAGGCGGCGGCTTCTGGCTGGGCGCCGCGCAAGCGGCAAGCAAGATTGCCGTTGACAGGCCGGCCAACACGGCGGGCCGGCGAAACAGGAATTCAGACATCGGTACGTCCTTGCAAAACCACAAACTGCGTGGGGTATCGGCCGCCACTATCATGGCACAGGCCTACAATCGGATCGTTTGGAAGCGGCCGCATCCACAAGGGGGAGCCCGCCTTCCACAAAAAATAATTCTACCCGAACCGCCGCCCATGCCGCCCTCCCCCCGGCACCCGTGTGGCCGTGGAGCGCCTCCCGTCATGAATTACCTCGTCCTGATCACCCTGCATTTGTTCGCCGCCTTTATCTTCGTGGGCACCGTATTTTTCGAAGTGCTGATGCTGGAAGGCATACGCAAGCACGTGCCTCACGACGCGATGCGCACCGTCGAGCAAGCCATAGGCCGGCGGGCGCGCCGCATCATGCCCTGGACGATACTGGTGCTGTACGGGGCCGGCATAGGCATGGCCTGGCATTACCGCGCCGTGCTGGCCCACCCGCTGGACAGCACCTTCGCCTTGCTGCTGACGATAAAAATCGTCCTGGCCCTTAGCGTACTGGGACATTTCATCACCGCCATGATCCTGGGCACCAAGGGCCTGCTCAAGACCCGCTACGTGCAGCGCATACACATCAGCGTATTCACCCACATGGTGGGCATCATCCTGCTGGCCAAGTCCATGCTTTATCTATAAGAGCAGCGCCCGAAAAACATAAGACGCACCCGCGGCCGGGAGGCCGCACCCGGAAAAAAAGCGCAGCCTACAGCGGCAGCCTGACGTCGTGCTTGATCTCGCGCAGGGCGACGATGGTGCGGGTCTGGCGCACGCCGGGAAGATTGAACAGGAAGCGGTGCAGAAAGCGGTCATAGGCCTCGGGGCTGGGCACCACGACCTTCAGCAAAAAGTCGGCGTCGCCGGTCACGGCGTAGCATTCCAGTATCTCGGGCGCGTCGCGCACCGACCGTTCGAAGTTCTCGACGATTTCCGCCGAATGCCGCGCCAGGCTGATCTGCGTGAACATGCAGCCTTGCAGGCCCACTTTGTTGCGGTCGACCTGCGCGTAATAGCCCTGGATGACCTGCGCGGCCTCCAGCGCCTTGACCCGGCGCCACACCGGTGCGGCGGACAGCCCGACATGCTCGGACAACTGCTGGGCCGACGAACGCCCCTCGTTTTGCAGCTGCTTCAGGATTTTGATATCGGTTTTATCCATAATCCACAATTTTTGAAATGTTCATTTCAATTACTAGGGATTTTACGCTATGAAATAGCAATAAAAACAGTGGCAAGGGTATCTATCATGGGTGGTAACAACGGAGCTTTCCTATGTCTTCGCCCTCTATCGATACCCAGTACCGGCTGGACGAAAACCTGACCGCCGAATCCGGCCGTATCTTCCTTACCGGCACGCAGGCGCTGGTTCGCCTGCTGCTGTCCCAGCGTCGCCGCGACCGCGCCCGAGGCCTGAACACCGCCGGTTTCGTCACCGGCTATCGCGGTTCGCCCCTGGCCGGCGTGGACATGGCCATGTGGCGGGCCAAGAAACCGCTGGATGAACATCAGGTCAGCTTCCTGCCCTCCATCAACGAAGACCTGGGCGCCACCATCGTCATGGGCACGCAGCAGGCCGGCACCCGCGACGACAAGACCGTGGATGGCGTATTCGCCATGTGGTACGGCAAAGGTCCCGGGGTGGACCGCGCCGGCGACGCGCTGCACCACGGCAATGCAGCCGGCGCCTCCAAGGACGGCGGCGTGTTGCTGGTCGTGGGCGACGACCACACCGCCGCATCGTCGTCCATTCCGCACGCCAGCGAAAACTCGCTGCTGGCCTGGGGCATACCCATCGTGCATCCGGCCTCGGTCGAAGAATACGAGCTGTTCGGCCTGTGGGCCTGGGCGCTGTCGCGCTACAGCGGCGCCTGGGTCGCCTTCAAGGCCGTGACCGAAACCGTGGAAAGCGGCCGCTCGTTCACGCTGCGGCCCATACCGGATTTCAGCGTACCCAAGGACGATCCCCACCAGGGCGCCCTGGAATACAGCGCCCGCGAGTTCCTGACTCCGGGCATAGAGAACCGCATGGCCGCCCGTCTGGTGGCGGTCAAGGCGTTTTCCGCCCTGCATTCCCTGGACGAGCTGGCGGACCCCGCCCCCCATGCCCGGCTGGGCATCGTCAGCACCGGCAAGGCCTTCCTGGACACGCAAGACGCGCTCAAGGAACTGGCCCGGTCCGGCCACGCCCTGCCCGAACTGCGCCACTATAAGATAGGCCTCACCTGGCCCCTGGACGAGCCGGGCTTCCGGCGCTTCGCGCAAGGGCTGGACCACATCATGGTCATCGAGGAAAAGTCCCCGGTCATCGAAAGCCAGATCAAGGACATGCTGTTCAACCAGGCGCAACGGCCCAGCGTTGCCGGCAAGCGCGACCTGGAAAACGAAGCCCTGGTGCCCAAAGAGGGGCAATTGAGCCCCGCCCTGGTCGCGAGCGCGCTGCGGCGCTGGCTGCGCCAGGCCGC
>JBARWC010000190.1:0-52509 GCA_049646585.1 Burkholderiaceae bacterium
GGCACGCAAGCCGCCGGCCACGCCCAAGCGCTGGCCGCTTTGTATCCCGGCTTGCCCACCGTGGCCGTCGGCCGCAACCTGGCCGGCGCCCAGGCCTTCGTGCAGGCGCATCAAGGCCTGGGCCTGACGCTTACAGCGGCCGACCGCGTTCCCGCCGAGGCCGACGTGGTCATTACGCTGACCACAAGCTCCGTTCCGGTTTATACGCAGCCGGCCCAGGCGGGGCGGCTGCTGATCGGTGTCGGCGCCTTCAAGCCCGAACTGGCCGAGATCGGCCCCGACACCTTGCATTCCAGCCTGGTCTACGTGGACGACCCGGCCGGCGCGCGCCACGAAGCCGGCGACCTGATCCAGGCCGGCATAGCCTGGGACCGCGTGGAATCGCTCTCCAACGCTTTGAAACTAGGCGTCCCAGCCGGAAAGCCCATTGTTTTCAAGACAGTGGGATGCGCCGCCTGGGACCTCGCGGCGGCCCGATGCGCGCTGCGAAAGCCGGAATTCCAGCAAGCCTTCAAGCTGTAACCGCCAGCGGCGGAAGGGTAAACGTCATAGAAAAAGCCCGGCAAACGGGGTAGACTTGCGGCAAGCGTTATTGTCATGAAATTGATTATCGTTTACACCCAGGTGCGCACGGCCCATGTCCATCTCAACCTACGCGATACCCAAAACTGAAGGCGATGCCCATGCCCCCAGGCTGGAAATCGCCCAGCTCTTGCGTTCCGTCGAGAAAAAAAAGTCCTTGATGAAAATATACGTCCGGCAGCGCGCGGTCGCCATCTCGGCGATCATTCTGGACGTGGACATCAAGAACAACGCCATCATCCTGGACAATTCCTGCGATAGCGAATTAAAAAATTTCCACGAAAAAGAAGATGCCGCCTACGAGATCACGCTTAGGTCCGCGCGCATCCTGTTTTCGTCGCAAGAGGTCTCGCCCTGCGAGCACGACAAGCGTCCGGCACTGCGCCTGAACCTTCCGCCATCCGTGGCCCAGGTGCAGCGCCGCGAATTCTATCGCCTGGATGTCCCCGTCAACGATCCACCCATCTGCCACATCACCTTGCCCACCGGCTCGGCAGCCCCCAGCGTTAGCCTGCCGGTCAAAGACATCAGCATCGGCGGCCTGGCCCTCGTCGACAATCAACGCCGGCTGGGCGATTCCACTGGCGCTGTGTATGCCTCGTGCCAGCTTGAACTGCCCGGCACCGGCATGCTGCCCGTCAAGCTGCAGGTCATGCGCTTCATGAACGAAGCCCTGGCTTTCGAACAGGAAAGCCGCCACGTGGGCTGCAAATTTATCGACCTGCATGCTTCCACTGAATTTCGCCTGCAGAATTACATCAACTCGCTGGAACGGGCCATCAACGCCAAGCGTCATGGCTTTGACTGAGCCCGGTCCGGCATCGCCCACTTTCTTCCTCGTCGACAATGAATCCTGATTTCTGGTTGGAGCGCTGGCGTGCGGGCCAGACGCGCTTTCATCAAAGCCGCATCACCCCTTTGCTGCAAAAATACTGGCCCGTCCTGGAACTGCCGTCCGGCAGTCGGGTACTGGTGCCCCTATGCGGCAAGACGCTGGACATGATCTGGCTGGCCGAGCAAGGCCACCAGGTATTGGGCGTGGAGCTCTCGCCACTGGCCGTGGACCAGTTCTTTTCCGAAAACAACTTGCGGCCCGACACGCGCGTATCGAGTGCCGGCAAGCACTATTCCGCAGGCAACATTGAAATCATCTGCGGCGACATCTTCGCCCTGGACGCGGATACCCTGGCCTCTTGTTCGGGCGTCTACGACCGCGCCGCCCTGATCGCCCTGCCCCCATCCATGCGTGCCCGCTATGTGGACCATGTATACGGGCAGTTGCCCCGCGAGTATCGCGGCCTGCTGCTGACGCTGGACTACCCGCAAGAGCAAATGGACGGCCCGCCCTTTTCGCTGGCGGACACCGAAGTGCAGTCCCTGTACGCGGCCCACTCGCGCGCCGACCTTATCGACCGACGCGACATCCTGGCCAAAGAACCCAAGTTCGCGGAACGGGGGCTGACCCGGCTGGACACCGTGGTCTATCGGCTTAGCGCCCGGCAAGACTAAGACCGGCGCCGCCGCAAGCTGGGCGGACCGGCTTGCGGCTTCCCGCGGATCAAGCCGCGACGATCACCGATACGTCTATCTCGTACATCCGCCGTTCATTTTCATGAACGGAATCGATGCACACACGGCTGCCGTCACGATTCCAGCGGGGATGCAGGTCGCAGCGGTTTTCCTTCTTCAGGCCCGGATCGGCATAAAAGCTGCCCAGGTCTATCTTGCTGCCATCCACGACGTTGAACAGAAACAGTATCCGCTCGTGCGTGGTGGAATCCGGATAGGTATCGCTAAGCAGCCAACGCTTGTCGGTGGGCGAGAAGCTCATGTGTCCGTTCTCGGTCAGTATGCCGTCGCCCACCACCTGTACCGCGCCACCCTCGCGGTCTTCGTACAGGTGGTAGTGTATGGAGCTGGCATGCGGCCCCCACACGATAATGCGTTCGTCGTCGCACCACAGCGGATGGGATATCTGGTATTCCGATTTCTCGTAGTCGAAGGTGCCCACGGAATTCGGGTCGAAGCCGTCGGCCAGTTGCGGCAGAGGGTGATCGGAGCATTCCAGCAAGCGCATGTCGGAGCCATCCGGAGCCATCGTGATCAGGCGGTGCAGGAAGCAGGTTTCATCCTCGACGCGCTCGGTCCAGCGATGCAAAAACAGTATGCGGGAAGACGCCGGGTTGATCTCGATGTGGCTGACCCAGTGTATCGCCTTGTCCATCGACGCCCGGTGATGGAAGCGCTTGAGCGCATCGTAGCTGACCAGCATGTGGTGCGCGCCGCTGTCCAGGTCCATGATGCGTATGCCATCGTCCGCCGGGCAAAGGTCGACCCGGAAGGGGCCTCCGTGCTCGCTATAGCCTATGGTTTCGTGGGTGATGTAAAGGCGCCGGTAATCCACGCTGAGCGCATACTTGCCATTGGGCGCCACCACGTAGATGGGTAGGGGCAGGTCGCGCGACTGGCCCGTATGGATGTCGCGGATGCGGCTGCCGAAGCCCGCATAGACAGCGGCCTGATCCTCGTTGCGCACGTTGTAGATGATCTTGGAATCAGAGATGCCGTCCACCCATTGCAACTGCGCGCCCATCTGCCAGTTCCAGGCGCGGGTCCGGTCCACGACGTGGAAGGCATCGCCCTGTTCCGTATCGAAATAGCCGACCTCGGCTTCGAGCTCCGGCGTCAGGCGCGCGTCCATCATGGGAACCTGCAGGGCCAGCACACGGCGATTGGCCCTATCCCAGGTCGACTTGTTGTAATAACCGAAGAAATGATGCTTGTCGCCGGCGCCGAAGCGCCGGCAAAGGGGGTAGCTTGCAACTGTCATGCCATTACGAACCCACGGAGATTTTGGCGGTCTTGATGACTTTGTCCCAACGCGCTTTCTCTTTCTCGATATAGGCCCTGGCCTCGGCGGGCGAATTGCCCACCGGCGTCATGCCAAGCTTCTCCAGGCCTTTGCGGAACTCAGGGTTGGCGTAGATCGTTTGCAGGTCCTTGTTGATTTTCTCGACCAGCGCATCGGGCACGTCCTTGCTGGCCACCAGCGTGGTGAAGGACATGACTTCCAGGCCCGGCAAGCCCGCCTCTTTGGCCGTGGGCACATCGGGAAGCTGGGGAGCCCGTGTATCGCCGGTAATGGCCAGCGCCTTCAGCCTGCCCGTCTGCACGTAGGAAATCACCGTCGGTATGTTCTCGAACAGCAAATGCACTTGCCCACCCATCAGGTCGTTCAAGGCCGCCGAGCTGCCCTTGTAGGGAATGTGCATGATGGGCGCACCCGATTCCATCTTGTAGAGCTCGCCTATCATATGCACGGACGAGCCCACGCCGGCGGAGCCGAAATAAATCGTGTCAGGCTTGTCTTTGGCCAGCTTGGTCAACTCGGCCAGGGTGTTGGCGGGCAGGCTGGGCGCGGCCACAACGACGTGCGGCATCTGTGCCACGATGGTGATGGGTTTCAGGTCTTCGCCAGGCTTGTAGTTCAGGGCGGGATACACGCCATAAGTGGCATGCAGGCCTATCGAGCCCAGCAACAGGGTATAACCGTCGGCGCCGGAATCGGCCACCAGGCGCCCGCCTATGTGTCCGCCCGCGCCGGGCCGGTTTTCCACCACGACGGATTTTCCGTAGAGCTTGCCCAGGTAGTCGGCGATAAGACGGCCCTGGATGTCGGAGCTGCCGCCGGGGGAAAACGGCACCACGATGCGTATCGGCTTCGTGGGATAGTCCTGCTGTGCATGGGAGGCTGGCGCAATCGCGCAGATGGAGGCGGCGAGAATCGCCTGGCTGGCCGCTTTGGCCCACGTCGAGAACAATTTCATCGAATTACCTTTCACGATTATTCAAGGGAAGAAGCTGCGTCATCAGGCCTGCATGCCGCCAGAGTCCACAAAGTGTAAAGAAAGCACCTAATTCAGGAAAATGCTATTTTTCACACCATCTATGCAGAATTGATATAGCATTGCCATTCCGGCAGCCAGGTTTGCCGTCGCCATCCCTAGCACCATGAGCCGCTCTCTTAATTTTCGCCAGATCGAAGCCTTCCGCGCTGTCATGTTGACGGGCACGACCACCAGCGCCGCGCGCATGCTGCACACCACGCAGCCGTCCGTCAGCCGGCTGATCGGCCAGATCCAGTCGGCCACCGGCATCACCTTGTTCGACATGCGGCACGGCAGGCTAAGGCCCACGGTCGAGGCGACAGAATTGTTCGACACCATACAGCGCCACTTCCTGGGCCTGGAAAGCATAGAAGCCCGCGTCGAGGCCATGCGCCACTCGGGCAGCGGCATGCTGCGCATCGCCTGCACACCCTCACTGGGCCTGGGCGTGGTCCCCGCTGCCATCAGCGCGTTCTCCACCCAGCATCCCGACGTTCAGATCAATGTGCAAACGCTGGGCAGCCGCTACCTGCGCGACGGCCTGCAGCATGGGCTGTTCGACCTGGTGCTCAGCACCGCCGCTTTCGGGGCGGCATCGTCCGACGAGGAAAGAATCCATCGAAGCGACGCCGTCTGCGTCGTCCGTCCCGGCCATGCTCTGGCGAACAAGAAAAAAGTCCACGTGCGCGACCTGCGAGGCATGCTGCTGCTATCGCTGAACGCCGACGACGACCTGGTCATCGCTCTGGGCGAGCGGATGTCCGAACACGGCGTCGCCCCGTCGAGCAAGATTGAAACCACGTATTCATCCACCATTTGCCTGATGACGGCGCGCACCGACGGCGTGGGCATCGTCAATGAATACGTCGCTCACGTCTTTGCCGAGAAGCTGGCCATATTGCCCTTCTTCCCGCGCATTCCCGTCGATATGTACCTGGCCTACCCGCCCCAGCGCGCGCCCTCGCGGCTGGCAAAAGTATTTGCCGATGTGGTCCGGGACCAGCTCAGGCCAAGATAAGCGCTTCTTGTGGCGAGGGCGACAGGCACGAGCCCGACAGCCGCGCATGCATCATCCGCGCGCATGGCCGTCGGGCGCCGCTTTGTCCGGACGGCTTCTGTGCAGCCTCTCCTTGATCACGTCCTCGTCCAGCATCAGGCCGGCCCGCCGCACGATGCGATCCAGCATGGACCGCAGCGCCCGCAGCTCGTTCGCATTCAGGTCCTGGAAGATGACTTCGTTCAAGGACGCCACCACCGGCATGACCTCTTGATACAAGCGTTCGCCCTGCGGGGTGACCGACACATGCACCGTCCGGGCATCGGCAAGGTCGCGGCGGCGTGCCAGCAGGCCTTTGCCGCACAGCGAGCCCAGCGCCCGCGACGTGCGCGGGCCATCCAGGGCGGCGGCGTGGGCCAGTTGAGTCGAGGTCAGGCTGCCATGTTGCATGGCTATCGCCAGCAGTCGCCATTCGCGGCGGGTGATGTTGAAGCGGCCTTCGCATAAGCGCGTGAAGATGGGGTTGCCCGCCGCCCAAGCCCGATACAGCCTGAACATCGTCATATCGCTCAGCGTAGGCAGGTGGCCGGGCTCTGTTTCGGCGGCGGCCTGCTCGCGCGCGAAACCCATCTTTTTGATGCCCATGGCTAGGAACTTCCCTGACAATCCGAATACTTGATTAGAACAATTAACCCCCAGCTTGGTAAGCTGCCACTCAATATTAAGACAAATCAAGTCCAAGGAGACCGGCAATGATCAAGAACACACTTCGGGCCGCCCTGCTGTCCTGCACGCTTTTCACCGCCTGCGCCGCCGTCGCCGCCCCCAGCGGCACAGCCAAGCTATCGTCCCCATTGACCATCGTGGTGGGCTATGCGCCTGGCGGCGCCACCGACCGCGCCGCCCGCATCGTGGCCACCGGCTTGCAGGCCAAGCTAGGCGTGTCCGTGGTGGTCGAGAACAAGACCGGCGCGGGCGGCCGCATTGCCGCCCAGCACGTCAAGACCGCCGGCGCGAACGACAATGTACTGCTGCTTGGCAATCCCGCCGTCATGGTGGTCGCGCCGCTGGTTTTCGAAAGCCTGCCCTACGATGCGCAAAAAGACTTCCAGCCCGTTTCCATGGTGACCGAGTACGGCTTCGGCGTCGCCGTTTCGGAAAACAGCCCGATCAAGGACATGGCGGGCCTGGTGAAATGGGCCAAGGCCAATCCGGACAAGTTCAATATCGGCGTGCCCGCAACAGGCAGCCTGCCGCACTTCTTCGGCCTGATGCTATCCAAGCAAATCGGCACCGAAGGCCAGATCATCGGCTATCGGGGCTCCGCTCCCGTCATCACCGACCTGATAGGCGGCGCGGTCCCGGTTGCCATCGACACGCTGGATGCACTGACCCGGCATCACCAGGGCAAACGCATCCGCATCCTGGCCACCTCGGGCCAGGAGCGCGAGGCGGCCTTGCCGGACGTGCCCACCTTCAAGCAGGCCGGCGTCGACCTGCAAGCCTCGGGCTGGAACACCTTCTTCGCCTCGTCCGCCATGCCAGCGGACAAGGCCGCGATGCTGGGTGAAGCCATCAAGTCGGTAACCGCCGAGCCATCGGTGCGCAAGACTCTGCAAGAAAACGACTTGATCCCCGTATCCGCCAATGCCCAGGAAACCGGCAAGCTGGTCGAGGCCTTTCGCGCGCAATGGGCGCCCGTCGTCAAGGCATCGGGTTTCGTCGTCACCAAATAAATAGATGCACATCAGGCTGCAGCAATGAGCGAAGCAAAGAACGTTCTTTTCATCATGGCCGACCAATTACGCGCCGACCATCTGGCGTGCTATGGCCATCCGCACATCCGTACGCCGAACGTCGACGCGCTGGCCAGGCGCGGCATACGGTTCGATCGCGCGTTTGTGAACTCCGGCGTGTGCGGGCCCTCGCGCATGAGCTACTACACCGGCCGCTACCCCTCCACGCACGGGGCGACCTGGAACCGCGTCCCCCTGTCCGTGGGCGAAGTGACGCTGGGCGAGTATTTGCGCGCCAGCGGCCGCAAGCTGGTGCTGGCCGGCAAGACCCACGTCATGGTGGATCATGCCGGCCTGGAACGCCTGGCGCTGGATGGCGCCAGCGAGCTGGGGCAATTGCTGAGTACGGGCGGTTTCGAGGAAATCGACCGCTACGACGGCCACCACGAACCCGGCAAGGAAAGCGGCTACCCGGCCTACCTGCGCAGCCACGGTTTTGTATCGGACGACCCCTGGACAGACTTCGTGATCTCCGCAACAGGCCCCGACGGACAGCCCGTCAGCGGCTGGCACATGCGCAACGCGCGGTATCCCTCGCTGGTGCCGGACCAGCACTCCGAGACCGCCTACATGACGGATCAGGCGCTGCACTTCATGCGGCGGCAGGGTGACCAGCCCTGGGTGATGCACCTGAGCTACGTAAAACCGCACTGGCCCTATATTGCGCCCGCCCCCTACCACGACATGTACGGCCCCGAGCAATGCCTGCCCGTGGTGCGCAACGACGCCGAGACGCACAATGCCCACCCCGTGCTGGCGGCCTATCGCGCACACGAGGAAAGCATCAGCTTTTCCATGGACGAATGCATACGCACGGTGCGGCCGGCCTACCAGGGCCTGATCACGCAACTGGACGACCACCTGGGCCGGCTGTTCGACTACATGGAGGCCAGCGGCCTCATGAAGAACACGCTCATCATTTTCACGGCCGACCATGGCGATTTCCTGGGCGACCACTGGCTGGGCGAAAAGGAACTGTTCTACGACACCGTGCAGCGCGTGCCCATGATCGTGTACGACCCCTCGCCGGCGGCGGACGCAAGCCGCGGCGCGGCGGAATCAAGAATGCTGGAATCGGTGGACGTGCTGCCCACCATTCTGGACTGGCTGGGCCTGCCCCTGCCCATGCACCGCCTCGAAGGGCGCAGCTTGCTACCCCTTCTGCACGGGCAATCCGTCTCATGGCGCGACAGCGTTTTCTCGGAACTGGACTACAGCTACAGGCTGTCCCGGCTGCTGACGCACAAGACGACGGACAACGCCCGCGCCTGGTCGGTGCGCACGGACCGCTGGCGCTATGTGTACTGGATGGACGAACCCGAACAGCTTTACGACCTGCATGCGGACCCCGACCAATTCCACGACCTGGGCCGCGACCCCGCCTTCGCCCAGGTCAGGGCCGAATGCCGCGAGCGGCTGCTGGCCTGGTTCTCCGGCCTGAAGCGGCGCACGACGGTCACCCACGAATCTGTGGAAAAAGGCACCAACGCCTACAAGAAAGCGGGCGTGTTCTTCGGGCAGTGGTGATCCGCGCCGCACAGGCGCAACAATGCCAGGCCAGCACAGGCCCGTGACTCGGCGTATCAGGCCACCATATACCCGCCGTCTATGGGCAGGATGACGCCGGTCATGAACGATGCCGCCGGCGTACACAGGAATACGGTTCCCTCGGCGACATCCTCGGGCTTGCCCCAGCGCCCCAGCGGGGTGCGGGCCAGGATGGGGCCCGAACGCCCGGGGTCGTCCTGCAAGGCCTGCGTCATGGGTGTGGCGATCCAGCCCGGCGCAATGGCATTGACGCGTATGCCGTCGGCGGCATACGCCAGGGCCAGCGATTTGGTCAGCTGCGCCACGCCGCCCTTGCTGGCGGCATAGCCCGGCACGAGCGAACCGCCGAAGAAGCTGAGCATCGAAGCCGTGTTGACGATGCAGCCGCCACGGCGGGCCAGGCGCTTGCGAGCGGCGCTGCAAACCCGCATGGTGCCGGTCAAGTTCACGGCCAGCACTTGCGCGAACACCTCTGGATCATGCTCGTCGCCACGGCGGATGATGCCGGCGCAATTGACCACGATGTCCAGCTCGTCCAGGCCGGCCAGCATGGCATCCACGTCTTCCGGCTTGCTGACGTCGCCGATGCGCACTTCGATATCCCGATCCAGGACATCGGCCCTTGCGCCCAGGCCGGCGGCAATGGTGCGCGCGCCCAGCGAGACCAGCCTGTTGGCGATGACGGCGCCTATGCCCTGCGTGGCGCCGGTCACCAGTGCGGTCTTGCCTGCGAATAGATTTTCTTGATAGGTCATGGTTTCTTGTTCTGAATCGTTCATGGGCCAATGACCGCCAGCCGGACGGCCACCGTGCTTATTGTTTATTCTTTACGCCGCCCGATCAGCGGATGAACTGGCGCACATAGTCTTCGCCCAGGCCCACCTCGGTGAAGTGCTTGCGGCAATTGTCTATTTTGGTGAAGACGTCTTCATAGCCCATGCCCTTGCCCCAGGGGTCGCAATAGTACATGACCCCATTGACCTGGAAGTAGGTGATCATTTCCTCTACGTCCGGCGGCACATACAGCGTATGGGTCTCGCCGGGCGGCTCGAACACATAGCTGCCTTCCGTAGCTTCCCAGTCGTGCTCCAGATAGCGCCAGCGACCCTTCAGCACAAAGCCATGAACGGCCTGGGGATGCCGATGCCGGCTGAGCACGCCGGATTTTCGTACCCGCAACAAATTCATCCAATAGCCCTGGCTGACATTCAGGCAAAGAGGCCTGAACCACACATTCTCGCCCTGGGGCACCCATAACCTTTCATCCGTGGGAATCGCGTTCGGCACAACCAGCTCGGGCTGTGCCTCCGGCGGATTGGGATACTGATAGGGCGTCATTTCATCGTGGTCGGGCCGGCTTGCTGGCATTGCTTTCTCCCTGTTTTACGTTTGGACATCCTCTCTAGTATATGAAGCGGGGAGGTAGCTGCCAAAATAGCTGCTGTTCTTGTTTTTTATTTTGATTTTTTCTGATACATTACGATACATAATACAGGCCGCGAACCATTTTCTTCCGAATAGAACCACAAGCTGGAACTTATCGACCTCATGCGCTCCACCTTCCCCCGCCCGCGGCTGACCATGACGGTCATCGCCTGTGCCATGGCATCGGCATGCCTGACTTCGCCCACACCCGCCCGGGCCCAAACATGGATTCCCGTCGGCCCGTCGCCGGCAACCTCTCCCACCTCGCAGACCAATGTGCTGATCGCGCCCGACCACCCCGCCGCGGGCGCCATGCGCATGGTCCTGCCTTCGCCGGACAATCCCGACGTCATGTTTGCCGGCGGCGTCAACGCCGGGATATGGCGTACCCTGAACGGCGGCAAAAGCTGGAGCGCGATAGGCGACGACCTGCCCTCCTTATCCATAGGCGCCATGGCCTTCGACGAAAACGACCCGACGAAGCTATGGGTAGGCTTCGGCAAGCAAAGCTCATTCGGACACCTGAGCGGCGCGCAAACGGGCGTCGTGCTTTTCGACACGGTCAGCGGAACCTGGACGCCGCCCGCCGGCGGCCAACTGATAGGCAAGGACATCTCGAAGATCATCGCCAACGGCGACAACATCGTCGTCGGCGTCAAGACCTCGCCGGGCGAGTCCGGCTTCTGGTACAGCAACAACGGCGGCGCCAGCTTCACCCAGGCCAGTGCCCTGGAATCGGGAAACATCACCAGCCTGGTCCAGGACCCCACCAACGCCCAGCGCTACTACGCCGCCGTGATCAACCAGAACGGCTCCAAGGGGGTATACCGCAGCGACAACGGCGGCGCCAGCTGGACTCACCTGTCCACGCTGCCCGTCAGCCCGGACAGCACCGGCGACCACCGGGTCACCTACGACATCATGCTGTCGATAGCGAAGGACGGCGTCCTGGTTGCCAGCGTCATCGACCCCATGCTGGCCAATGGAAACCTGATCAAGGAAAACCCGCTGGTCACGGTGTACCGCTCGACCGACCTGGGCGCCAACTGGAACAGCATGGGCATCCCCTCCACCCTTGAACACCTGCCCGACGGCTCCAGCGTGCAATGGGGGGTGTATAGCGGCGGACAGTTCAATTTGCACGGCGCCCTGCTGGTCGATCCGAACGACTCCACCATCGTCTATATCAGCGGCGACGCTCAAGGCCCCTTCGAGCTCATCGGCCCGCCCCGTGGCACCTCCATCGGCGCGCACGTCTACAGCGGCCGTCTGTTTCGAGGCAAGCTGGACCCGGTATCGGGCGCAACGGTGTGGGAGGCCATCACCGACAACTACACGGCCGATGGCTCCGGCCCGCACGCCGACTCGCGCTTCATGATGATCGATGCGGCCGGCAACCTGCTGCAAACCGACGACGGCGGCATTTATCTGCGTACCAATCCCAAAAGCAGCAAGGGTGTGTGGCAATCCCTGAACGGCAATCTGCAAACCGGCGAGGTCCACGCGGCAATGTGGAACCCCTTAAGCCACACGGTGGCGACCGCCATGCAGGACAACGGCGCAACCATACAGCTGAGCGCCGGCGACACGCGCCACCTCACCATGTCCAGCGGCGACGGCGGCGTAGCCGCCGTCAATCCCAACGTGATGCTCAATGGTCAACGCCACGCCGCCATCTACACCAGTTCCCAATACCTTAGCGGCCTGTCCCGCAGCATCACCGACGCCGACAACCAGCGGATCAGTACAACCGACCTGGAGATAGGCGTGGAAATGGATGGCGAATTCCGCAAGTTCGCCGAGGGCACGGGCGCCACCAAGCCGCCGCGCCCCCGGGCCCCAGTGATGAAAAGCCAGGCGCTGGCCGCGCAAACTGTTGACGGGGTCGAGGTCGTGCCTTTTTACCCCGTGTTCGCGCTCAATCACGTCGACCCCACGCGCATCGCGGTCGGAGGCTACAACCTGTACATAGGCCAGGACTCCATGCAAAGCCAGGGTGGCGGGCCCCAGCGCCTTGTCACCCGCAGGCTATTCGATGCCGCCGACAACCCGGGCTTTATTTCATTGGCTTACGGCGCGCGCGACAATGCGGACGCCCTGCTGGCGGGCACCGGAAACCAGGGTCAGATCAGTGCCGAAGGCACGCTGTTCTACACCCCTGATGTCCATGGGCAGACATTGCCCCTTGCCCTGGATCTTCCCACGGGGGTCGCCAACACCGGCATCCAGGCTGCCCTGTTCGATCGCGACCTGGGAACCGGAGAGATCTACTTCAGCAACGGATCTGATATTTTGCGCGGCGCCGCCACGCACAACGATGCCAGCCCCTACGCCATCGAAGCAATCACCGGCAACTTGCCAAGCGGGTTCAAGGACAGGCGCGGGCTGGACCATATCGCCAAATACGGCGTCTCGGCGCTGGTCGCGGCCGGCGTGCATTATGTGGAGGGAGGCAACTGGCTCTACACGCTGCGCGGGCCGGCCTCCACGCCCCTAAGCTCGATTCAATGGGACACCAGGCTGGGCCGGATTCCGAACGCCCCCGTGTTCGGCCTGAATTATTCAGTCGAAGACGACGTCTTGCTGGCCTACACCATGGGCCGCGGCGCCTTCGCACTTTATGACGTCACCACCCATTTCCCCGAAGCCACGCAATTGGTGTTCGGCCAGGCCAGCAACAATAGCCAGCCCAACAACAAGCAGCTTGAAGACGGCAAGACGCTTGCCGACACCGCATTCAGCAGGCCGCTGATCAAGGTGGGCGCCGGCACCCTGGACTTGTCCCGGACCACGGCGCTCTATAGCGGCGGCACACAGCTTTACGGCGGCACGACCCAGGTGGATGCCGACAGCAACCTGGGCGCCGCCGGCACCGGCGTCAGCTTCGACAATGCCACTCTGCGTTTCGCTTCGTCGTTCACACTGGACCGGCCTATCGCCCTGAACGATGGCGGCGGCACCCTGGACACCAACAATCTCGCCATCCAGCAAGCCGCCAAGCCCATAAGCGGAACGGGGCAACTGACGGTTGCCGGCGGCGGACACTACACCCTGACGACCGACAACAGCTATTCCGGCGGCACCTTCATCGATCACGCCACCTTGTCCAGCTCCGGCGATGCGCAATTGGGCGCCGCCCAGGGCGGCATCCGCTTCGATGCGGGCCGGCTCAACCTGCTTGACGGCTTCACGCTGGATGCCAGCCAAACCTTGCACCGCAGGCTGACCATCGGCGCGGGCAACGGCATACTGGACACTCGCAACAACGACATTCCATTCGCCGGCTCCATCGACGGCCCGGGCACCCTGAGCTTTCTCGGACGCCCCCTGAAAATCGCCGGAGACATCACGCTGAACGCCACCTGGGACGCCCCCCTGGTCGTTCCGCAAGCCACCACACTGCGCGGCACGGGCCACGTCAACGGCCCCCTGACCATATACGGCCGCCTTTACCCCGGCAACTCGCCGGGCACCATGACGGCCACCGGCCCCGTGGTGCAAATGCCCGGCAGCACGTTCGCCCTGGACATAGACGGATCAGGAGTGGGCGCCGGAGCCGGCAACTACTCGCGCCTGCTCGTACAAGGCCCGGGCCAGACCTATACCGCCGACGGGAAAATCACCCCCATACTGCGCGGCATCAGCGGCAGCGCCAACAACGACTACAGCCCGCCGCTGGGGCAGGAATTCACCGTGGTCCAGACCAATGGCAGCGTGCTGGGCAGCTACGCCAGCCTGGTGCAGCCCGCCAGCGGGCTGAAGGCCGGCTCGCGCTTCGACACCGTCTACCGCGACCAGGCCATCCAGCTTTATGTCACGCCCGCGTCCTATGCCGGGCTAGAACCCCTGGGCATAGCCGCCAACAACAACCAGAAAAGCACCGGCGCCGCGCTGGAACAGCTACGCCCCGCGGCGGGGCTGCGCGCCTCCGCCGACCGCAAGCCTTTGTTCGACGCCTTGGCCCCCCTGGCCACCGGCCAGTTGCAACCCGCCCTGGACCAGATCGGCGGCGCGGCCTATGCGCCGCTGCGATGGGCCGACATGGACAACAGCAAGTTCCTGACCACTCAGCTGATGAACGAAGTCGGCGGCACCCGCCAGGCCGGCAAGCGCATGGGCGGCCAAGCGCAAGCCGGCGGCTCGAACGGCGCATGGGCCTATGCCTTGCGCCGCAACAGCCGTCTGAGCGACGACAAGCAAGGCCTTGGCTATGGCAATTCCAGCACCGGAGTGCTGCTGGGCGTGGAGCGCCCCATGGGGCAGAACACCACCGCCGGCATCGCGCTGGGCTATGTGAACGGCAAGGCCGACATCGACGGCGGCAGCGGCCGCCTGCAAAACTGGCAGCTCATGGCCTATGCCAGCTATTCGGACCAGAGCTGGTTCCTGGACGGCACGGCCGGCGTGGGCATGGGGCAGATCGCCGCCCGCCGCAGCCTGTCGCTGCCAGGCCTAAGCGAGCTTTACCGTTCCGACCTGCGCAGCCGCAACCTGGCGCTGGCCGGACGCACCGGCCTCAGCCTGGGCCAGCCAGAAGGCCCACGGCTGGAAGCCTGGCTGGGCCTGCAATACCTGGCCAGCCGCCAGCTCTCGGCAACCGAATACGCCGGCCAGCCATCGGCCCGGCTGGGCCTGAAGGGAAACACCCTGCAATCGCTGGCACCGTCCATCGGGCTGCTGGCCAGCGTCCCCTTTCAAGCGGGCGGCGCCGACTGGCGCGCTTCGCTGCACACCAGCGTCAGCCAGGAACTGCTTGATAGAAACGCCACGGCCAGCACCACCCTGCTGGGCATGCCGATCAAGACCAGCAGCGCATCCGTGGGCCGCACATCCTTCAACGCCGGCCTTGGGCTGACGGGCCAGATCAACCAGCGCCTTAGCGTGCAGGCCGATATTTCCAGGGATACCGCCAGCGGCTGGCGAGCCACCACAGGGAGCCTGAGTGTGCAATATCGGTGGTGAGGCGCCCCAGCGTTGGAATGTTGCTGCGCCTCCACCCTAGAACCGGCGGGTACGACAGCGGCAACTTGTAAATCAGCCCTGCTCTTGCCGCTGCACCGACAAAAGATGCTGCAGCAGCGTCTTTTCGGCTTCAGCCCTTGATGACTCGGTCCATTTATATATGCCGGAACCCGTCTTGGCCCCAAGCTCGCCTTTTTCGACCTTGTCCCGAAACAGCTGCGGCGCACGGGTGTCGTTGGCAAGCGATTCCGACAGGTAATTCATGATGTCGCAAGTCAGATCAAGCCCGATGAAATCGGCATTCTTGAGCGGGCCCACGGCCGCAAGCCTGCGCCCGAAGGTCAGGCGAGCGACAAGATCCACGGTTTCAGGGGAACAAATCCCCTGCTCCACGATATGCGCCGCCTCGCGGACCAAGGCAAACTGCATGCGATTGCCGACGAAACCGGGCGCATCTTTATATACCTCTACGGGAATCTTGCCGGCCTGCTGCAGCCAAGCCGTAACCAGCCGGACGGTGTCCTCGGCGGTCTGCTCGCCGTGAACCACTTCGACTAGCGGCATCAAATAGGGCGGATTCCACCAATGCGTCCCGACGATGCGCGAGGGATTCGCCGAGCCCTTCGCGATCTCGGTAATCCTCAGCACCGACGTATTCGTCGCAACAATGCAATGCTGGTCGATTTCATCAATCGCGCGAATAAGCTCGCGCTTGACTTGCAGCTTCTCGGGCGCCGCCTCGACAACCAAATCGCAGCCCTGTATGCACTCGCGCACGGTATCGGCGGTTCGCACCTTGCGCGTGCTGCTGATGCCCAAAAAATCAAGATGCTGGGCAATGCGGGCGTCCACCCCCGCAAGAACCTCGGGATTCGGGTCCCAGATCGAGACATCGAAACCGGTCACCATGAATGCCTGGGCGATTCCGTGGCCCATCAGCCCGGCCCCCAAGACAGCCACTTTCACTCGAGCACTACCATCCGAAGGGTTCATGCCTTCTCCTCTACGATATCGCGCAATGCAGCCTGACGAGAGCTGACCCGATAGCCCTTACTGGAAAACGAGCCGTTCTCTCTGCGAAATTGTGTCATGAAATCCGGCCACAATGTGGTCAGCTTTCCACTGCTGGGGTGAAGATACCAACTGCTGCACCCGCCTTCCAGCCAGACCGTTCCAGCGCTGCGCCGATAAATCGTATCGACGTAATCGCGCTCCGCAACGGGATCCGGGTCGACCACCGAATCGTGGCTAAGGATGAAATCCACGCCTTCTTTAATATAGTTGATCTGGGTCTCGATCATAAAGATCATGGAGCCCGCGCCCAGCCCCGTGTTCGGGCCGAGCATGATAAAAAAGTTGGGAAATCCGGACACCGTCGTGCATGCATAAGCATGCCCGCCGGATTTCCATTTTTCCGCCAGGCGCAGGCCTTGCTGGCCCTGAATCAGTTCGGCAATGGGCAGATCGGTAGCCTCGAAACCGGTCGCCACGACCAGCAGATCCAGCTCTACCTTGCTGCCATCCTTCAGCACAATGCCGCTTTCGTCTATCTCCACGATGGGGCTTGTTTCAAGAGAGACGTTGGGCTGCATCAAAGCCGGATAGTAATCATTCGAGATCAGAATCCGCTTGCAGCCCACCGCGTAGGATGGCGTCAGTTTGGCGCGCAACGCGTCGTCAGGCACCTGATCGCGAAGATGATTCATGGCCGTTGCGGTGATCTGCTGCAAGAACAAAGGCACTTGGCGGCGCTGCGGAAAGCGGCTTTCGTTGCCCCAGAACAGTTCGTCGCGCAGTTCCTGGGCGGTATCGGGAAAGCAGGCGAACAGCCGCTTCTCGGCTTCGGAATACACGTGGTCACGCCTGGGAATCACGTAGGGCGCCGAACGTTGGAACACGCTAAGGTGGCTGGCGGAACGAGCCAGTTCGGGAACAATCTGTATCGCCGAAGCGCCGGTGCCTATGACCCCTATGCGCTTTCCTTTCGTATCGTAGGAATGATCCCATTGCGCCGAGTGAAAGACCTTTCCTTTAAATGACGACAGTCCCTTGATGTCCGGATACGCCGGATCGGACAAGTGACCCGCCGCGGAGATAAGCACCTGCGTCTTGTAGTCCCCCGCCGTCGTCTCCACCAGCCAGGCTTTTTGCCCATCATCCCAAACCGCGTCAAGCACCTGAGCGCCAAACTTTATATGCGGGTATATCCCCTCGTCTTTGGCTGTGGCCCGCAGGTAATCATGAATTTCGGGCTGCGGCGCATAGACGCGGCTCCAGTTCGGGTTGGGCCTAAAGGAATAGGAATAGAGATGGGACTGAATATCACAGGCTGCACCCGGATAGGTGTTGTCCCGCCAGGTTCCGCCCACGTCTTGCGCGCGCTCGAGCACAAGAAAGTTGTTCTTGCCGGCCCGCTTCAAGGCTACGGCCATGCCCAGGCCGGAAAAACCCGTGCCGATAATCAAGACATCGGTGTGTGTCGTTTCAGGCTGATTTGCAGTGTTAGTCATCAAGTTCCCCGATTTTTCAAACATGAGTGTTTTCAATAGTCTCGCCGGCGGGCAAGGCAAGAGGATCGCGCACAAACATATCGATCATGTTGAACAGCTCCGAAGGGCGTTCATGGACGACACCATGGCCCGAATTGATCTCGGCATACCGGCAGTCCTTGATGGCTCCAAACAGCATTCTGGAGTGGCGTATCGGCACCATCTGATCGTGCTTGCAGCCTATCACCAGGCTGGGCACGGCGATATCGAACAATGAATCGCTGATATCGACATCGCGGTTGAATGTCATCTTGACAGACCTATCAGGCCCATTTTTTACCGCTTGAAGCAGGCCGTTGAGTTCGCTCTCGTTTTTGGCGTTCAAAAAAGCCTGGCTAAAACTGGTCAGTACGGAAAATCCCGCAAGGGCTTCATGCTTGCTTTCATAAAGGCTTCTCCAGACGTCGTTTCGGAGCTGTTGCTGCTTATCGGTCTTGGCCCAGCCGGCGATCAAAGTCAGGGAGGCCAGGGAAGAATCGTCGCATGCCGCGTACGAAGCCGCTATGACCGCGCCAAAGGAATAGCCCACCAAGTGAACAGCCCCACGCCCCGCCGCCTGCTTCACAAGCGCCCGAACCTGGCGTAGATAATAATCACCATCCACAGCCCCTGCTTCAGGGTCGATGAAATCAAGAGCAAGCACCCGATGCCGCATTGCCAGCATGGGAAACAGGGCCCAGAAGTTGTTCTCGGCCGAGCCGCCGGTTCCGTGCAGCAACACGATGGTCTGCGCGTCAGTGCTCTCCGGATCGGAGTCGTAGTAAGTAATTGCCGTAGTATCAAAGGGTACAGTTCCGACAAAGGTGTCTTTCATGAATGCCATGGAATGGGGCCTGCTCTGAATTTGCAACGAGGTAAGGAATGCGTGCGCCAAGACACTGAACTCGTCCCGGCGCACGCAAGCACTTTTTGATTAGTTATGGAAGTTCACAACCTTGCTGACGGCTTGAATGATTTTCTCTTCCGCAAGAATGCGTGCCGCCAGGTCCTCAGGGGGGCCGCCCATCGGCTGGGCGCCGAAGCCGGCGATTTTTTTCTGGACCGCGGGGTCCTTAAGCACCTTATTGATTGCGGCGTTCAATATCGCTATGCGATCAGTTGGCGTATTTGCCGGTGCCGAAACGCAGAACCAGACCGCCACCTCAAAATCAGGAAATCCCACCTCTTGCAATGTTGGAACGTCCGGCAGCTGGGCCGAGCGCTCCTTGGATGTGACCGCAAGCGCTTTCAGCCGACCGTCCTTGATGAAGCTCAAGGCCGAAGAAATTTGGTCAATCGTGAAATCGGTCGTGCCGTTCATAAGGTCGACCAGCATGGGCGAGCTTCCCTTATACGGGATGTGGGTAGCGGTAATGCCGGCGTGCAGTTTAAAAAGCTCCGTGGATACGTGGCCGCTTGATCCAACGCTAGGGCTACCATGCGTCAGGCCATCCTTCTTGCTCTTTGCGAGGGCAATCAAATCCTTCACATTATCAACCCCGAGCTTGGGCGACACCATCAAGACGTTAGGCAGTTGCGCTATCAACGCCACAGGCGCGAAGGCGGTCTTGGGGTCGAAGGGCAGATTCTTGTACACATACTTATTGACTATCATCGGGCCTGGCGTACCCAGTATCAAGGTATAGCCATCCGCCTGGGAACGAATCACCGACCCCGCGCCGATGTTGCCGTTGGCGCCGGGCATGTTCTCGACGACAACGGGGTTGCCCAGTTCCTTGGTCAAGCCTTCGGCCACGATGCGTCCAAGAATATCCGTCGTGCCTCCCGGCGTAAACGGAACGATCAACCGTATGGGATGGCCTGCCTCCGGCCATGACGCAGCCTGCGCCATGCCCGCCGCAACACCAAACGAAACCAGGGCCGTAAAGAAACGGCCAGCCAAACGCTTCAGCATTTTTTCTCCTTTGTTGGACGTTAAATTAATGACGCGTCGCCTGCTCACCCGTAACGCCCTCCACTAACGTGCAGGACCTCTCCAGTGATGAAGCTTGCGTTTATCGAGGAAAGAAATGTCACGGCATCGGCCACCTCCTCAGTTCGTCCGATGCGTTTTATAGGCATGCTCGCGATCGCCCGCGCCCTGATCTGCTCAAATTGAGGCAAGTGCTCCAGGCGATCCGTTGAGATGATGCCGGGCGCGACGGCATTGACCGTTATGCCACTCGGCCCCAGTTCCAGGGCGAGCGCCTTCGTCAAACCGATTACTCCGGCTTTGGATGCCGAATAGTTGGACTTGTTGATGTCGCCGTAATGCGCCCGGGAGGCCATATTGACGATGCGCCCGAAGCCGCTCGCCTTCATATGCGGCACGACTTCTCGAATACAGTGAAACTGCCCTGTAAGATTCACGCCGATAACGTCCGCCCACTGGGCATCGTTCATCGAATCGACTTGCGAGTCTCGGGAAAAGCCCGCATTGTTGACCAAGATGTCCAGGCGGCCCCACAAGCCGAATACGGACGACACCACGCTCTTGACCGAAGCCGCGTCCTGGACATCCATACCGAAAGCACTGGCTGTGCCCCGTTCAGAGGAAATCAGGGCCTCGGTTGCGCGAGCGGCGTCCACGTCGATATCGGCAAGCGCGACCAGGCAGCCTTCTCTTGCCAGGCCCAGCGCACAAGCCCGCCCGATGCCGTTGCCCGCGCCGGTAACGAGCGCCACCCGCTTTTGCAGTCCCAATTCCATTTGAATACCGATCTGTTTTGAGGCTCGAGAGCCGTTTAGATTTGATCAGTATCAAGGAATTCATCTACCCGGCAGAACTGTCACATGGGTTTTTGTTTACCATGTGAACATGCATATCGGGCAAAGCGGAGGCAGTACCGACAATCGCCCGATCAATGATTGCGAAAGGGTGGCTCCAGGCCTTCCTGCTGCAACTCTTCCGCCATCAGATCGGCAATCCATTTTTTCCTGTCCGGCGCCATTCGACTGGCGATCGCCGCGATGCTCAGCGCGGCCTGGCTTCCCGTGGGCAACTGGAAGCGCATGCCCACGCCGCTGACGCCATCGGCAACCAGCTCGCTGGTGTCCGCATAGCCGCGCCGCCTGGTATCGTCGATAAGACGCCGAAGGGACCCCAAGCTGGGGCCTCGCGGATGGAATTCGTCCAGATGGCGCTTATAGAGCGCTTCTATTTCTTCGTCCGTTTGCGTGGCCAGTAGCGTCGAGCCCGCAGAACCTATCCCCAGCACCCGCATTCCTCCAATCCGCAGCACCAAAGCTTTCACCGGATAAGGTCCTTCTTCGCAATGCAAGCAGTAGCCGTAGTCTCCATTACGAACCACCAGAAACACTGTGTCCTCGGTGCGGCGGGCCAATCGCTTCATGACGGGCCGCACACGGTCAACTATCGGCGCGGATCGCATCGAGGCCAGCCCAAGCTGCATGGCCTCGATGCCAAGGCGGTAGTGGCGGTCTTCACCACGTTCGACCAGGCCAAACTCCACGAGGCTGCCCGTCAACCGATAGGCGGTGACTCGGTCCAGCTCGGCCACGGAAGCCAGATCCTGTATGCCTATGCCCTGCGGGTGGGCACGCGCAATATGCCGCAACAGGCTTAGCGCCCTGCTTACCGCCTGCGTTCCCTTGGCTTTCTTTTCCATTTTTAGAATTTCCAGTACCTGTTTCCCCGCGCCAATGCCATACCCTCAATGTCTTTTTGACGTGCTTGGCTAGGATAGCAATGCCGATTTCAATGCGGAACGATCATTACCCGCATCCAGCCTTGATACCGCCAGCATAAGGTCGTCAAACCGTTGCGAGCTTGCGTCACCGGCCCACTCGGCCGAGACTTGTTTGCAGAGCGCCACGGTTTCTTCCCAATCATAGACAAATGGCGTCGGCCTTTTCATATGAAGGCTGTGCACGACGCCATCATGCGTCGTCAATGCGATCCGGCATGTCCATCTGTCAATGGCATCCGACGCCTCAATGCGAACCATCCTGGACTTTTCATGCCAAGGGCCTTGATGGAAAAGCGCCGAGAAATGCGTCATTTTTGGCCGGCCGTCCTCCAGTGTCGCCATCAGCATGAACGGGGCGCTCATGATGGCCCCCGACGGCGAACTGAACGGCCCGTACTCGCAGATTCCCGGATAAGCCGCGTCCAGCGGATTCATGACCAGGGCTATTGATGCCACGTCGGCGGGGTTCATGGCGCTTCGATCCAGAAGCTGGCGCAAGGCGTGCACAGGCGCCTGATTGAACGCGCACCCTGGGTAGGCCTTGAAAGTCATATCCAGGATATTCCACCCAGCCGGATCGAAACCGACGCATTGGCCGCCAAAAGCCTGCATAAAGCCAGCCTGCCCATCCAGGCACTTGGCAGAACCTTGCATCCCGGCGGACGCCAGCAGCGCCGCCGTTACCGCATCCCGGCTCGTCTTGGCAACCTGCAGGCGCCATTCGTCAGAGCCGTCTATCCACGTTTGCATTAGCCCGGAAGCATAGTGCGTGGCTATGGACAAGGCATTCTTCGTTTGATCTTCCGACAGCTTCAGAACCCTGGAACAGGCAAGCGCGGCGCCCAACACCCCATAAAGCGGGGTACCGCGAAACCCGCGTCGGCTGCTCTCGTCGGAGAGCCCCCTGGCAATCCTGGGCACCGCCTCGTACCCCACCAGTATCGCATCCAAGACATCGTCCACCGACGCCCCATAGGAATCGGCCAAGGCAAAAACAGCCGGGATAACGATGCAGCCGATATGCGTGACGACCTGCGGGTGCGTATCGTTCTGCCCTCTTGCGGTAATCAGGCCCGCGTTGATGAACGCCGCGTCCTCCGCGCTTCGAGTCTGCTCGCTATTGAATACTTGGGCGCTGCCGGGTGCATTCGAGACGGCCCCCAGTACCTTCCCGAGTCGATCATCCTTTGGGTCGACAGCCAAGGCCATGGTCAGGTTGTAAAGCAGGCACGAATGCAAGGCCTCCCGCACTTGAGCCGGCGCATCCGAATACTTGAGGCGATGCGCCCATCGCGCAATCTCATGCGCGAACGGCTCAAGCGCTTGCTGTTTCAAACCGGCATCTGGATGTGCTTGCATACTCGTTCCCATGTGCAAATCAGCCTACGCATATATACAGAGGCGTAAGCGAAACCGCTCAAGATGACCACAGATGATGGAAGAGTCTATATGCAGCAAGGGAATTGTTCACGTTGTGAACAAAATAATTGTCAAGTGCTCAGGCGACTTGAGCCTGCTGCCTATTCTGCTTGGCATTGATGGATTAAGGTCTAAATCGGTGGCATGCGCAAAGGTTGGCAAGGCGGCTAGGATAGACGGAGCTTCACTATGCGGCCATCAGGTGCTTCCCGATCACGAGCTGCTGGATTTGGGTCGTGCCTTCGTAAAGCCGAAGCAAACGTACATCGCGGTAGAAGCGCTCGACCTTGTATTCATTGATGTAGCCCGAGCCTCCGTGTATTTGCACACCCCGATCCGCAACACGACCTACCATTTCTGTAGAAAACATTTTGGCGCAAGACGCCTGCATGCTGATCTCTGGGTCCCGAGCGCCTGATGGTTTGGCATCGTAGCGTTGCGCCACGGATTGCACTAAAGACCACGCGGCCAGCATTTCAGCCTGGCTGTCGGCAAGCATCGCTTGCACCAGTTGGAAGTCTCCGATGCGCTGGCCAAACTGTTTGCGCTGTTGAGCGTAGGTGATGCTCTCTTGAAGTATTCGGTTGGCCATACCGCAAGCTACGGCAGAGACATGAAGTCGACCCCGGTCCAGCACCTTCATGGCAGTCTTGAACCCTTGACCGGCTACTCCACCAATAATATTCACGGCAGGCACACACACATTGTCCAAGTTGATATCACACGTCTTAGTGCCGCGCTGCCCCATCTTGCGGTCAGCCTTTCCCAGTGTGAGACCTGGAATATCTGCCGGGACGATGAAAGCCGAGATACCAGATGCATCAAGCCCGCCCGTGCGTGCCATCAGAGTAAACGCACCAGCGCGGGGCGCGTTGGTGATAAAGCGCTTGGTACCATTGATCAGGTAATCGCTTCCGTCGGCAACGGCACGGGTCTTGAGCGCAGCGGCATCCGACCCAGCATCAGGCTCGGTCAGTGCAAAAGATACTATCAGGTCACCACTGGCAATACGAGGCAGGTACTCTGCCTTTTGCTCTGGCGTGCCGTCCATCAAAATGCCTTGAGAGCCAATACCTATGTTCGTTCCCACGACTGAACGGAATGCCAGGGCGGTGTGCCCCAGCTCATAAGCGACTTCGCATTCTTGCAGCATGCTCAAGCCTATGCCGTCATACTCCTCGGGAATCGAAAGGCCGAATAAGCCCAGTTCCTTCATATCGCTGACGATGTCGGCGGGCACATCATCTTGCTCTTCTACGAGATCTTCTGCAGGGACGAGCCGTTCTTGAACAAATCTCTGAACACTGGCTTTGAGAAGGCTGAAGGTTTCCTGGTCGAGCGACATCGTTTTTACTCCTGTAAATATATTGACAAAGATTATCTAGCCATAGATCATTTTGGACAATCCCAAAGAATTTTGACAAACCGTCATATTAAATTTGACAGTTGAGATTATGAATGCACAATCACTGAGCTTGTTAGTTGACATCGTCGAAGCGGGTAACCTCAGCCTAGCGGCACGGCGTTTGAAGATGAGTCGAGCGAACATCAGCTATCACCTTTCGCAGCTTGAGAAGTCACTAGGCCAGCAGCTCATGCGCCGCACGACACGTCGATTGGAATTGACCGAGGTGGGCTTGCGCCTATATCAACACGGCTGCGTTATTCGGGATGAGCTAATGGCTGCGCAAGAGTCTGTAACATCGCTAGGCAAGAGTTTGCATGGCTCCGTCCGAATGAGCATGCCAACCGGCTTTGGGGGCTTAGTGATGTCAAGTTGGCTGATTGAGTTCAAACGACAGTATCCGGGCATTTCACTCAACCTATTGTTCGAGAATAGAGTGGATGATCTATTGCGTGATGAAGTAGATATAGCAATCAGAGTCATGTCCGAGCCTCCACAACAGTTGGTTGCTGTCGAGTTGGCAGTAGTTCGTTATGTCGTTTGTGCCTCAGCTGAATATGCCCACGCTCATGGCATGCCCACGAGACTGGAAGACCTACCACTCGCATCCATGATTACATCAGCAGTCGTAGGCCGCGAACTACGGGTGGCTGCCTATCAAGAAGAAAAGTCGCAGGAGTTGACCCTGCATCCGACACTAGCATCAGAAAACTTCCAATTCCTGCGAGAGGCCGTGCTGGGTGGTCTTGGCATCGGGCTAGTGCCGGAATACGTTATTGCAGAGGACGTGGCCGCAGGCCGGGCTGTGACGTCCTTGAGTGAGTGGCGCCTGAGCATCTTTGGCACACGGATGTACCTGTTACGCATGCCCGGACGCTATCAAGCGCTAGCAAGCCGCACATTGACCGACTTCATGATTCAGAAGGCCCGTGCCTGGTCACAGCGCATGATCATTCCTGCAGCAACACCAAGGCCTGGTGTCCCTTAGAACTGCTATCGGGCTTTTGAAGGAAGCTCACATGCAGGGAGAGAAATTTAAACTGCAATGTCTTGGTCAAACTGCGGCGCACGCTTCTCGATCAATGCGCTCAGGCCTTCCTTTGCTTCTGGGCTGCCAAAGCCCATGAACTCCAGAGCCAAAGAACTATCAAATATCGGACCCGCCTGACGTAGCCAATTATTCAAGGCATACTTTGTCCACCGCAATGCTGCAGGTGCACCGGCGGCAAGCCTTCCAGCGATTTCAAGCGCCTTATCCTGCAAAGCGTCCTCCTCCACGCACAGAGACACCAGTCCCAAGGCTTCGGCCTGCTCACCATTCACAGGCTCACAGAGCATCAGGTGATACTTGGCCTTAGCCATACCGCAAAGCAAAGGCCAAACGATTGCAGCATGGTCACCCGCCGCAACACCCAGCTTGGTATGACCATCCACGATACGAGCTGACTTTGCAGCAATAGAAATATCGGCTAATAAGGCCGCAACCAGCCCTGCGCCTACGGCAGGACCATGAATGGCCGATACGATGGGTTTGGAACAATTGATGATGTTGTAAACAAGGTCCCGGGCCTCGCGCCATACGCGGGCCTTTACCTTGAAATCGTCATTCATTTCCTCAAGCATGCTGAAATCGCCGCCGGCGGAAAAGGCACGCCCAGCCCCCCGAAGGATCACGGCACTGATGTCTGGATCAGAGTCTATTTCGCGCCATACATCAGCCAACTCTGCGTGGCCCCGCGAATCCAACGCATTCATCCGCTCGGGCCTGTTCAAGGTCAGGCGCAACACGCGCTCCGCAGGTCGATCAAACTCTATTGCCTGATAGTTCTGATAACGATTGATTTGTTCCATCTCCGGCTCCCAAAACTGCTAACCTGGCAAGCCCAGTGCGGAAAAATGTGATCCCGCAAGTAATGCCGCTCAAATCCTGGATGACCATGAGGACATGAACGTTCTTATGTGGCCGCCGCTATAAATTGATCATTTTTTCGACAAAGCACATGACTGCTCCCCAGTGCTCTCAAGACATGTCGTGTTTTGATTATGCGTTTAGCTGTGGTGATATCAAAGACAACTGTTGCACTCTCAGTGTGCGCTGATGCACAATAGAATCATGACTCATCATCCCGAATGGAACGACATCAAAGTCTTTCTTGCTGTCGCGCGACTAGGTACCATTTCACTAGCGGGCGAAAGGCTTGAAATAGAGCACTCAACAGTTTCGCGCCGTATTGACCGACTCGAAGAGAAATTAGGCGTAGTTCTATTCGACAGACGCCGCAGTGGCTATTCATTAACCGATGCCGGCAAAGCCTTGATCCCCCACGCTGAAAGCATGGAAAGTGCTTTGCTGGCCGCAGTCGAGGAAAGTCTGGGTTCGGCGGGATTCATCGAAGGGACGGTTCGCGTGGGTACGCCGGAAGCGTTCGGCATCAATGTCCTGACTCCCAGCCTCGTTCAATTGCGTAAGAAGCACCCAGGGCTACATATAGAGCTGATGGCGCAGCCTCAGTTTCCTAGCTTGGTAACTCGCGAGGTTGAAATCCTTGTAACCCTTGAGCCCCCGGCGATGGGTCGCTACAAAGTAGCAAAGCTGGCCAAGATCGATTACTTTCTCTTTTGCTCGCCTGGTTATCTCAAGTCACACCCGAAGATCAGAAAACTTGAAGACATTGCCCAACACGATTTAATTGACTACATACACGATGGTTCTGTCAGTGAACGCTATCGCGTACTCGAAGAGGTAGTCGTAAAGCCAAGGCGCACCTTCACTACCACTAGCGTGTTAGCACAACGGGCGGCAGCCGCCGCAGGCCTGGGGCTTATTTTGCTGACACCCTACGTGGCACGGGCGAGTAAAGACTTAACTTGCGTTTTCCCTGGAAGGCCGCTGGTAACGCGCAGCCTGTGGATAGCCGCACCTGAAGACTTATTGAAGATTAAACGTTACCGCTATGTCTGGGATCACATCCGCAATTTGATGAATCAGCATCCTGATCTCTTTCATCGACCTAGCTAAATTCCTTAAAGCACCCCGAAAATACGAGCCCCTGTAAGGTGCGAACAAATCATGCTCGCCTGCACCATCTCATACTTTCACGACATATTGTGCAATATTGCACAATAAGAGTGCATCAGATCTGTTGTTCAGCGCAACCAGCTTGGATAGTATTGTGAATCACTTCAACGCTGGGCCGCCAGCTTAAGTGAAATCATTTGATCATCATCAAAACTCGGATTGCAAATGAACAAGATTTATGAAGACACGGCAACTGCCCTGGACGGAGTCATCAAAAACGGACAAATCGTTGCAGTAGGAGGCTTTGGCCTTTGCGGCATCCCTTCTACGCTAATTGCCGGATTACGGGATAGCGGAGTAACTGATCTGACCTGCATCAGCAACAATGCAGGCGTGGACGATTTCGGTCTTGGGCTGCTACTGCATACACGCCAGATAAAACGCATGATTGCCTCGTATGTTGGGGAGAACAAGGAATTCGAGCGCCAGTACCTGAACGGAGAGCTGGAACTGGAGTTCAATCCTCAGGGTACATTGGTGGAGCGCCTGCGTGCTGGAGGAGCCGGCATACCGGCCTTCTTTACACGCACGGGTGTGGGAACCATGGTCGCCGAAAACAAGGAAGTCCGCGAGTTTAAAGGTCATTCCTACATTATGGAACTTGCATTGACAGCGGACGTTTCCCTTGTAAAAGCAAAACGCGCCGACACATCGGGCAATTTGATATTTGAGCGCACGGCGCGCAACTTCAACCCTGAAGTCGCCATGGCCGGAAATGTCACTATCGCGGAAGTAGAAGAGATTGTAGAACTCGGACAAATGGACCCGGACAGCATACATCTGCCAGGTATCTTTGTAGACCGCATAGTTGTAGTGCCGAACCCTGAAAAACGAATCGAACGAAAAAGCTTCCGCACACGTACTTGAACAAAGGGCAAATCATGGCTTGGACACACGAACAAATGGCGGCACGTGCCGCACAAGAATTGCAAGATGGCTACTACGTTAATCTGGGCATAGGGCTGCCAACCAAGGTCGTTCAGCATGTGCCCGAAGGAATGCAAGTGTGGCTCCAATCAGAAAACGGGCTGATTGGGATTGGCCCGCCACCTTATGAAGATGAGATCAATCCCGACCTGATCGACGCGGCCAAACAAACCATCACAACGGTTCCTGGCGCATCTATTTGCTCTTCCTCTATGTCGTTTGCCATGATCAGGGGCGGGCATATGGATTTGACCATTCTGGGTGCCATGCAAGTCAGCGGGAAGGGTGACCTTGCCAACTGGATGATTCCTGGAAAAATGGTCAAAGGCATGGGCGGAGCCATGGACCTTGTCGGTGGTGTGCGCCGAGTCATTGTACTGATGGAACATAACACCCGCGATGGTGGGCTGAAGATACTTGAACATTGCACGCTCCCCCTCACCGGTCAACGGGTCGTGCAGCAAATCATTACGGATCTTGCCGTCATCGACGTTTCGGAGGACGGGCTGATCGTTAAGGAGCTGGCACCTGGAGTTTCGCGCGAAACATTAGCGGAAAAAACCGGTGCACGGCTTGCTTTCGAACCCAGCTTACACTGACCTGCTTAGGCTGAGAGCGTACGAATGCTTCTAGATTCCCATAGAGACTTGAAAGTCTCTATGGGAATTTCATATGGCCAGGCAGTAAAACGCATCTAGCCTTGCACTAATATACAGTGGGATTCTCACAACGATACAAGCGGGTAGTTATCACCTACGGGGCTGGGGGCCAGCCCCGTCAGAATGACGCGATTAACTGATTCTGTTAATCAAATGGATTCAATGGTGCCACCATCTACAGCCAAGTTTATACCGTTAATATTGTTGGAGAGGTGGCTTGCTAAAAATATAACCGCATTAACTACGTCGAGCACCTCACCTGGCGGGACCGCCGTGGAGTTAACCGATGAATCGCCAGCCTTACTTTCTAGCTGAGCATGGCGTGCCGACCTTATCGACCCCGGCGCGATGACGTTAGCTCTTATTCCGTCGCATTGATATGCATTCGCTATGCCTTTGGTCAATAGATTAATAGCAGCATTCATCGATCCGCCGGCCAGATGAAAATCGCTTGGTTTCCGGCCTCCTCGGCCAGATATATTAATAATCACCCCCCCTCTACTGTCTCTCATTAACGGTATAGCTGCGCGCATTGAACGGACGTATACCAGCAATTTCGATTCAAATACATCCTGCCATTGCTGGTCCGTTAAGTTTTCAAACGTGTCGAAATGTGGGGATGCCGTTGTATTGACGAGAACATCGAGTCTGCCTCGGCTCTTTCTTATAGCCTCGACAATCGCCTCGTAGTCAGTAGGGCCAACTAATGGTGCGATAGAGCATGTATACCCTTTCTGGCTTATTGACCTACCCAATTTATCTAACCGGGTTCGATCACGCCCGCTGAGCCAGACATGCATACCCATTTGAGCAAGCGTACTAGCGACACCTGAACCGATTGTTCCCGTAGCCCCCACCACCCAAACGCATTTTCCCGCAAGCTTGAGATCCATTGCTTTGCCTTATCATTCTAATCAACGACATTGAATACGTTGATAGTCAATGAAACAAATAAGTAGTAGCCAACAACCCCCACCAGATCTACTAGCGTTTCATCACCAAGAACCTGCGCGGCAATTTGATAAGACTCATTGCTAACCGAGTGGGTAACTAACATTTCGCTAACCACAACATAAGCCGCACGGGTACGTTCGTCTAAACCGTTTATTGGCTCCCCGTTTTGTAGCGCTGCGAGTTGCGATTCGCTTATTCCTGCCTGAAGAGCATACGGATAGTGATGATTCCACTCAAATTTGGCATTTGTATGCCGAGCTACTTGCATGATCGTAAGCTCTGCTATCCTTCGATCTAAAGTCGTGTTAAATCGGCAATATTTACCAAACTCGTCTGCGACGTTAGCAAGTGCGGGCTGGTGCAGCCATACCTTGAACGGGCCTACAATCGCCCCACGAGGGCCATGCATCAACTTCTCATGCAATTGCCTCTGGGCTACAGACATGCTTTGCCAGTCAACTTGGTGTATCCGAAGTGCATTACTCATGTCGCCGAACTCAGACGCGTGGAGGCCCAAGACAGCAACCGGCACTTGGTGCTCTCGCATAGCCAGAACGCCAAAAATCGATTCCGCATCTTCTTGTCCACACCGGCAATCTGCACATCCAGGTCAACTTGACCATCCAAAATCCAGCCGCATGGCACTGCTAAGGTACGCACAGCAATGCGCTCAATAGAGCGGTAGACCGTAAGTCCGTTTTCGACCCCATTAATATAAGAGGCGAACGTGTCCTGGCGCGCCGAAGAATGTGTGTAGATCAGGTCTGGATGCACCAAGCTTCGCAGCGTCTGCACATCTCGATTTAATAATGCTTTAATCCGAAGGCTATCCAGTTCCAGCACTTTTTCTGAAGTATCAAATAACATGTCAACTTAACCTATTAAGGGTGGATAGTCGGTATCACTGGGGTTGAATGTTTGAATCGTCAATAATCTTCTTCCACTTGGAAATCTCACGGTCGAGGAACTGCGCGAGGCGTTCCGGACGCTCTGCACGTATTTGAAATCCTAAGCGGTCAAACGATTCCTTTACGGAGGGCACTTTGGTAGCCTCGACCAGCGCATCCGACAACATCTCGATTCGCTCTTTGGGTGTTCCAGCTGGGGCAAAGACTCCGTTCCACGATCCCGCCTCGTATCCATCCATACCAGCCTCCTGAAGCGTCGGCACATTGGGCAGGAGACTCAGTCGTTTATCGCTTGTTACAGCCAATGCCTTTAATCGTCCGCTTGAGATGTGACCAATCACCTGGGTCGAAATACCAATAACGCAGTTAATTTGTTGACCTATGAGATCCACAAACATTGGAGCATCGCCCTTATACGGAACCACAAGCATCGACACGCCGGACAGTGAGCGAAACAGCTCGGTTGCAAGATGATTCGCAGCCCCGGGAACCACGCCACACTTCAAGGCCTCAGGATTGTCTTTCGCGTATTGTTTAAAAGTTTTGAAATCATCAACGGGCAAGCTGTTCGGTACAACGAGCACCATCGGCACTGTCCCAATCAAAGCAACCGGAGCGAAATCCTTGATTGGATCGTAAGGCACCTTCTTTCGTAAACTATTATTAATGCTATGGGGTGAGCCCGCCATTAAAAGCGTGTATCCATCGGGCTTAGCACGGGCCACCGAATCCGTCCCTATCATCCCGGACGCCCCAGCGCGGTTATCCACAACAACCGGGATATTAAATTTCGCCGTAAGCTGTGTCGACATTGCGCGCGCAACGATATCTGTAGTGCCCCCGGGAGGAAATGGCACCACGATTCGGATAGTTTCGCTAGGGTATTCCGCCGCATTGGCCAACCCATTAGCTGTAGCGATAGTGAAAATAGCGGCAGTGAAAAGAGTGCTGAAGCGCATGTCCGATCTCCTTATTGGTTTGGAATTGGGTCGTTATGTTTTGAGGCGTAATTACGTTCAAACGAAAAGGTGAGCCAACGCAGCCTTACCCTGTTTTGTACGGCCGGCTTCTATGTCCTTAACTATTGCAGTAAGCGCGGCGTTGATAGGTGCAGACATACCAATTTCATTGGCTTTGGCATGAACAAGCCCATTTATGAAATCAATTTCTGTTCTACGGCCTCGGCGGATGTCATGTAAAGTGGAGGGTTGCCCCGCATCCCCGATGCGTTTCTCAAATTCACGAATTCCGCGTTCTACAGGTTCGTAGTTGGGCTTGTTTGCTCCGGCGCTCTCTAGCCATGCCTCAGGCTCCATTCCGCAGATTTTCTCCAGCACCAACCCCATGCCGTGCCCAATTCGAATGCTTTCAACCACCGACCTAACTGATAAACGGAGGAGTTCTGGGTCGGCGTACATTTCTTTAATTCCGACGTTCGCAATTGCTCCTATCCCGCTAGCCATTGCATTGTTAGCCAACTTTGACCAACGCTCTCCCCACAAATTTTGGGTGACACAAGCGTTGTCGACCACATTCAAAACTTCGGCCAATGCTCTAGCTCGAGGTGTAGACCTCCCGTGTATTTCACCAATACGAAACACGGAATACCCTGGCCCTGCTGGCTCCATCCACCGCATGACTTCACCTGGACCGGTCATTTCAACGCCGATGGTGTTGAGAACGCACCCTACCACGCGCCCCCACCCAACGATGCCGGCAATAACGTCTTCGTTCATTCCGTTCTGCATCGAAACCACGTAGCCAGTGGAGCCTAAGTAGTCTTTTATTAATGCAGTCATCCACGCTGTGTCGTAAGACTTTACGGCTAGCAGTGCTACGTCAATCGGCTTTCGCGTCAAACTTTGAACATCAGTAATTCCAAGCGCATTGACCTTTACAGTGCGCCGCCCCTGCGTACCACTTAGTTGTAAGCCATGGCTGCGCATGGCTTCAACATGCTGCGGCCATGCATCTATCAGCGTGACTTCTTGGCCGGATTCGGCCAACATGCCCCCAACATATGCGCCCACACTTCCCGCGCCTACAATTGCTATATGCATCGTTTAAACCTTCGGTTAATAAATTTTTTGCGAAGAGGCATGGGCCAGCGATAACACGAGGGCCTCTTCGGAGACTGGCTGATATCCGCCCCCCTCTATTTCACGGCGGTGCACTTGCTCGCATAAGAACGCATGCATGGGCGCCGGCACTCCGACTTCCCTGGCGCGGCGAGCAATCAGGCCATTAATCGAGTCTATTTCGGTGCGGCGACCGCGACGGATATCATGTAACGTAGACGGTTGCCCGCCGTCGCCCATGTTGCGCCTCCAAAGCGAAAGGCGTGCGTCAAATTCCTCCCCCCGCACACACTCCGCTTGATCCCTCCAAGTCTGCGGTTCTATTCCGCATATGTTTTCAAGGGAGTAACCAAGAGCCTCACCGACAATGACCGCCTCACGAACCAATCGAGCCATTGTCTGTAACATGCGAGGCGAAGCGAAAAGCTCAGTTATGCTCTGGTTAGTCAACGGGGATATCCCGCTCACCATTGCATTCTGGGCCAATTTTGCCCATCGCTCCCCAGTTATATTTGGGGTCGATACGGCCTTGTTGACCGAAGAAAGCAACTCAACAGTGTCGGAGACTCTCTTGCTTATGCGCCCATGCAGCTCACCGACACGAAATACAGGATAGTCTTTCGTGGGCGCATCGAGCCATCGGTGAATGTGGCCGGGGCTGACCAACTCTGTACCCAGCCTTGTCAATGTGCAACCCAGAACACGGTCAGTGCCAACTACACAACTGATATCCTGATCGTTCATGCCATTTTGCATAGACAGCACGATCCCACCAGGATGCAAACAGCTTTTTATCAAGTGGGTCATCCACAATGTTTCATAGGACTTCACAGATAGGATGGCAAGATCTATCTTGCTCGCTTGCGGCCCTTGAAGTTCGCTTATATGGCTACATCGAACCTTCACGGTTTCTGTGCCATGCTCATTGGTCAGTCGCAAACCTTGAGTGCGCATAGCGCTCACATGCTCGCTCCAAGCATCAATGAGGACCACATCGACCCCAGACTGTGTTAACCGCCCACCCACGTACCCACCGATTGAGCCGGCACCAAAAATTGCTACCCTCACGGTCACTGCCTTTCAATGTTTGAAGCAGCAACAACTGCCGGCCAGCGCTCAAATTCACGTTGAAGAAACTGATCGAGATACTGTGAGTTTCCGTTCACCACCTGCATGCCAAGCCCCATCAGGGCAGAGCTGAGTTTTTCATCCTTCAACGCCTCCTGTAGAGCGGAAGCAAGCGTTGTCGCCACTTCCGGCTTAAGCCCTGCGGGAGCAATAAGGCCGTTCCACGAACCGACGACATAGCCCTTCAAGCCAGAACCAATCAAAGTGGGAAGTTTTGGAAAAAGCGGGATCGGCTGCTCACTAGTCACAGCAATGGGTGTGACACTTCCAGCCTCGATGTGTTGTCGAAGAAGCGATGAGATACCGATATAACAGTTAATGTGACCGCCCAGTAAATCTACAATCGTTGGGCCATCGCCTTTGTAGGGCACCATGAGCGCCTCAATACCGGCCTGCTTAATAAGTAAGGCTGTTGCAAGATGATTGGCGGCACCAGGCGTAATACCAAACTTCAGTACGCTAGGATTCTGGCGCCCATACGCGATCAATTGATCAAAGCCTTTTACAGGCAGATCTTTAGACGTCACCAGCACCATGGGAACGGCACCAATAAACCCTATTGACGTGAAGTCGTTTACTGAGTCATAGGGTAGTTTTTTGTAAGTGCTCGGATTAATTCCATGATTCGAACCGACAACCATGACGGTGTATCCATCGGCTGGCGCTCGAGCAACACTTTCGCTACCAATGATTCCCGACGCACCCGCTCGATTTTCAACGACGACTCCCACACCTAAAACTGATGCCAACCTCGGGGCCAACAATCTTGAAACCGTATCCACGTTTCCACCGGGCGGGAAAGGTACGACCAAACGGATTGGTTTGTTTGGATAAGCGGGTTGGGCGATACCAGTCCCCCAGAGCATGCTTGCCACCGCTCCCAGCATTAGTTGCCGACGATTCATAACACCTCCTTGTTAGCCAGACTCGCGATTGAACGTAATGTATCGACGCCGCCAAAGGTGGTCCAATACCACTTTTGTTGGATCTGATATATTTAAAATATCAGTTAGGATGAAAATCACAAATTAATGTCTCAGGGAGGCTCATGTCTCAGATTGAAATTCGCAAGTTGCGGCAATTCATTGCCGTCGCTGAAGAGCTCAGCTTCCGCGGAGCGGCTGACCGCCTACACATGGCTCAACCTCCTTTAAGCACGGCAATAAAACAGCTAGAAGACAGTGTTGGTGCGCGCCTATTCGAACGAAGTAAAACGTTTGTGCGTTTGACTCCGGCAGGGCAGGTTTTTTTACGCGAAGCCTATCGGTTGCTTAAACAGCTTGAGAACGCCTCACGCCTCGCGCGCAATGCAGAAAATGGCATATTTGGAGTTATTCGTGTTTCTTTTGTTCCGTCAGCCGGGTACAGCTACATTCCTGGTTTGGCGCGCTCATTTGGAGAAAGGTATCCCGCCGTTGAAATGCAGTTGCATGAAGGCGTGACGGCAGAAGTAATACGTGCCGTTCATAGGGGAGAGGCCGATGTAGGCTTCGTCCGGCACATACCTCCAAGTGAAAACCATCTGGAAACAATTGTCTGTCGCAACGAATCATTCTTGGTTGTGCTGCCTGCAAGCCATCCGCTAGCCGCTGCGGACGAGATAACACTAAGCAGCCTAGCCAATGACGACTTTATATCCCTTCACAGCATGCAATCCCCAAACTTTCGTTCCAGCTTTATTAGCGCATGTGAGTCAGCCGGCTTCAGTCCAAGAGTTCGACACGACGCGTTCACAATCGCAACGATGATAGGCTTAGTAAGCGCAGGACTAGGTGTGGCTCTTGTGCCGAAATCGGCAAATCTGTTTATGCACCCCGACGTCCGGTTCTGTAAACTCACCGATACATCAACTTCCATTCCTTTGCTCGCCATATGGAAGGGAATAGCGGAGGACGCTATAGTGGGCAATTTTTTACAAGAGGTCAGAAATGACCTCGCGCAGCCAAACTCAGCAAGTGCCCATTAATTGGCACCTAGAAGTGGCTAGAGACCAAGCGGGAGGCTCCAACTGGCTTGCAGCGGGAGGGTCTCAGGCAAGGCACAGATTCAGGAGTTTGAAAAATTACCGCCTGCGAGTCTTGGCTCAATGCGGACGGAGCTGAGGCCCTCACCGTATCGGACGCATGCGCCGCCTATGTGAAGGAAAGGCGCGTTTCGGGGGATGAAAGCGGCCGCGTTTCGTAGACAGCCAGGTCAGGCTCATGCGTCATCGCCCAATAATCCACGAACCGCCATGGAATGACGGAGAACACACGGCCTTTGGCATTGCGGTAATAGGTGGAAACCGCGGGATGTGACCACACCAGTTTTTCGTGCTCGGCATCGACGTCATGCACGTGCCGCGCAAGCACATCCTCCCTGATATCAATGCAGCCAACGCCCTGCTGGCGCATCTGAAGTATGCAACCCGTGATATAGCGAACTTGACACTCGGCTTGAAAGATAACGCTGCCTCCGTGTGCCGGGCCCGAGTTCGGGCCAATCAACGTAAAAAAATTCGGGAAACCGCTTACTGTCACGCCCAAATAAGCCTTGGGATCGTCGTCCGCCCATGCATCGGCCAGCGTCTTGCCATGCATGCCATGCACATTCAGGCGCGCCGCCATTTCGGTCAGCTTGAAGCCTGTCGCGTACACAATGATATCGGCCGGACGCTCACTGCCATCGGCACAAACCACGCCCGTTTCACTAATGCGATCGATGCGTTCTGTGATGAGAGCGACGTTTGGCTGTTTTAACGTGTCGTACCAATTGTTATCCAGCAGGATACGCTTGCCGTAGGGAGGGTAATCAGGCACGCATTTTTCGAGCAAGTCCGGGCGATCATGTAGCTTGGATTTAATGAACTCGACCATTTCCACGCGATGGCGCTCATTTGTGCTGTTCACGGAACGGTCGCTATGTGGCCAATTCGGATCCCTCTGCAAACAAGCAAGCAGCCCATCGCCATAGCGCCAAAACATATTGAAGCGAAACCATTCCGCGTAATACGGCATATGCTGTTGCAACCATTGCGCACCTGGCTTTATCGGATCGGCATAGCCCTCGATCGGCCGCACCCATTGGGCCGAACGTTGGTAAACGTCCACCTGCAGCGCTTGACGACGTACGGTTGGCACAAGCTGCATTGCCGTTGCGCCGGTGCCGATTATCGCCACGCGCTTACCTGCAATATCCAAACCTTCAGGCCAGCTCATGGAGTGAAAGCTGAGGCCCTGGAACCGGTCCATGCCTTCTATTCTAGGCAGCATTGGGTCGCTCAACTGCCCTATCGCACTGACAAAAAATCGGGATACCTCTGTTGTTGCCCCTTCGGGCCCGGTAACATCGATATGCCATTCTTGCGTCTGTTCTTTCCACGACGCACTGCTTACTTTGGTGTTCAGGCGAATATGCGGCAACAGATCATAGGCACGCACAACGTTATCGATGTAATCCAGGATTTCTTCCCGGCGTGAAAAGTATCGCGTCCAGGGATAGCGGGGGCCAAAAGAATAGGAATAAGAATGATTGGGCGTGTCCACACCGCAGCCTGGATAGCGGTTACGATGCCAAACGCCACCTGGCCGGTCGGTCTGTTCAATGATTACAAATGGAATGCCCAGCTCTTTTAGGCGAACGGCCAAGGCGATGCCACTAACACCTGCCCCGACGATGACGACGGTTTCCTTTACCCTGTCTTCTTCCGATTTTCCGGCCGGGTAGGCTCGAGAAATAAAGCCGAGCTCTTCACGCATCATGGCGGAATACTCAGGCGCCACTTCCTCGCCCAAGGTCACATTCATCATGCGCTGCATTAGCGCATCACCCGGATCCTTGATTGCAGGCTCTCCAAAGCCCTGCTCGATTAGCTGTGACGCCTTACTCAATATGGCGTGACGCGCCTCAGATGACAGTCCCGCTCCGGGATCTGGTACTAGCCTTATATCGCGCTTGGGGCGAAAAGGAGGCTCCAGCCAGGACAAGTCACCGGTTATATGCACCAGGCTCATCAGCAGTATGCGTAAATCCGCGTGCTGGAGGATATCATCCGGTGACTGGAAGGCGTCCACCATACGCTCATTTTCCGGACTGCGGATATTAGTCATAAAAAAAGCCTTTTTTCGAACAATGATTCAAAAATCATTTTTTTCATAAATTTTGACGAACACTAGTCCGCCAAACATGCCGATCTTTACCAAACACGCCCTTTATCCAGCGCTATAACGCGGCTCACGCTTTCCAATGAAGGCGGCGATCCCTTCATCTTGATGGCCGCTTTCACGTACACGCCGCACGAGCACACGTTCTGCCTCTTCTCGGGATGCATACGCATCGGCAATTTGCTGCAACGCCGCCTGCTTGGTTGCCTGCACCGCAATCGGGCTATTGCGTGCGATCATCTCGGCGCGCTCAAGCGCGCAAGACAGAACATTGCCCTCATCGACCGCAAGCGTGGCAAGGCCGATACGAGCAGCCTCATCCCCGGAGATCAGGCGCGCGGTCAAGAGAAGATCCATGGCGTGGGCATGAGGCAATTGTGCAAGCAGCTTCATCGCCCCCCCTCCCGATGGAAGAATGCCCCAGCGCACTTCCGGGAAACCAAGTTGCGCAGTTCGACTAACAATCCGTATATCGGCCGCCAGCGCCAATTCCAGCCCCCCTGCAACGCAGTGCCCGTTAATGGCTGCGATAAGAGGCTTCTTGAACAACGTAGCCTTTAGCAGTGCGCGGTCTACCAAATCATCAATATCGGCGCGCTTATGCAGCGATTGAGACAAATCCGCACCGGTGCAAAATGCGCGATCGCCAGCCCCAGTAATAACGACAGAACGCACGGAGCAATCCTGGTCCAATTGCTTCCATACCGCCGCAAGCTGGACGAACATTTCGCCATCCAGTGCATTATGATGCGCCGGATTTTCGATTGTCACTTTCGCAACCCCATGCCCGAGCTGTTCCAGCACAATCATCTCACGCCCCCGCTATCTTGGCCGAGCCGTGATTCGCTACGTCCTCACGTGCGGCCAGCAGCAAGGACGCACGTTGCAGCTTCCCCGTGGTCGTACGGGGAAAGTCATCCTTGAAGACGATATAACGCGGCACTTTATAATCGGCCAGCTTGCCGCGGCAATAAGCCTTGAGCATCTCCTCGGAAAGCTCGGCGTTTTCCTCTCTCTGCACGAAGGCATAACCGACTTCACCAAGACGACGGTCAGGGACTCCCACAACGACGGCCTGCTTGACGCAGGGGTGTTCCTGCAGGACTCTTTCTATTTCCGCCGGGTAGGCGTTGGAACCGCCGACAATGAACATCTCCTTGGCCCGGCCCGTGATTTGCAAATACCCTTGTTCGTCGAACACACCCAAGTCGCCAGTCTTGAACCAGCCATCATCGGTCATGACTTGCGCAGTCGCCTGCGCATCCTTGTAATAACCGAGCATGACGATATGCCCACGGATTCGAATTTCACCCACTGTCCCGGTCGGCACCTGGACATCGGTGACCGGGTCGAACAGGGTTACCTCGAAGTCTCCAATCGGCTTGCCTTTGTTCTCACAAACAATATCGAGCGGGGCACCATAACCGCTCAATGTCGTCGAAGACGTCGTTTCCGTCATGCCATACACCGCTTGAATCGACGGCAGCTTCAGCTCATCAATGATAGGCCGCACAACTTCCGGCGTGACTGCGGCACCGCCGATCCACGCCGTCCTGAGCGAACTGGTATCCACCGGATTCAGTCGCATGGCGTCGACAAGATCTATGAAATGCGTAGGAATGCCGCTGATGTAACTAATACGCTCATGCTCAATCAGCGACAGCGCTCGCGATGGCTCCCAATGCGGAAGAATGACAAGCGTGCATCCGAGCAATATGGCGGGCAGCAAGGCCGAAAACGCGCCTGCCACATGATAGAACGGCATATGGCCCATAAGCACGTCAAGCTCGCTGATATGCAACGCCCTGGCAATGTTATAGCTATTGCGCAAGACCACATGGCTGTGAACCGCCCCCTTGGGCTGCCCAGTAGTACCCGATGTGTACACGATGATCACCGGGTCGTCCGCCTGGACGAGTTCCTCAGCCTGGGCCAGGTTGCTAGCCACATGCGCCCCCTTGCGCACCAGATCATCAAGCGAAAGCAATCCGTTTGGTATGCGGTTTCCCTGAACCACTACTGTCCGAAGCTCGGGCAAGGCATTCAATCGAAGGTCGCCCGAATGTTGATGAGAGATTTCGGGACAAATACTGGCAAGCAATTCCAGGTAATCGATGGACCACATGGTGTCCATCATAAGAAGAATTTTCGATTCCGACTGCTTCAGGATATAAGCCGCTTCATCAGCCTTATAGCGCGTATTGATAGGGACCAATATGGCGCCGATCCTAGCGGCAGCCATCCAGATGCGCACCCAGGAGGGGCAGTTGGCCATCCAAAGCGCTACGGTATCTCCACGCCGTACCCCGCATGCAAGCAAACCCTGTGCAATCTGATCCACGTCCCGATCCAGTGCGGCAAAGGTGACACGTTCATCAGAGCCAACGAGTGCAATCTTGTCTGGCAAACGCATCGCGGTGCGGCGCAACGCCTCCCCTATGGTGACATTCTTCAATTCCATTTTGCGATTGCCCTCATGATAGTGCCGCCATATGCGTCAACCCAGGTAATGCTTAATCAAATCGTCCCGGTCCATCATCTCGTCCCGAGTACCGTGCAACACAATTTTTCCGTGAACCATCACCTTCACATAGTCTGCAAACTCTATGGCGCGGCTGATATCCTGCTCCACCAGCAGAATAGTCAGGCCATCTTCGCGAAGCTTTTGCAGCGACGCATATATACTGTCGATGACGATGGCAGCCAAGCCCAGCGATGGCTCATCCAGCATTAGCAAGGACGGTTTGCCCAGAAGAGCACGCGCTATCGCCAACATCTGCTGCTGCCCTCCCGATAAATTGCCCGCAAGCTGCTCTCGCCGCTCGTACAAGATAGGGAAAAGCTCATAGACTCTCTCGAAAGACTCAGTCTCATTGCCGCCGCGATCAAGGTTGTCAAACGCGACTTTCAGGTTTTCCCATACCGTCATACCCCCAAAAATGTCCCGATTCTCGGGGACATGAAGCACTCCCTTGCGGGCGATGGAGCTAGCCGACGCCCCGGATATCAGGCTGCCAGACAAATGTATCGTGCCCTCTCGCACTTTAAGCAGGCCCGAAATGCTCTTGAGCAAGGTGCTCTTTCCCGCGCCATTCGGGCCAACCACGGACACGACACTGCCTTTTGGCACGTCTATGGATAAGTCCCTCATAACCGGCGCCTTTCCGTAGCCAACGCAAATTCCGGCAACGGATAAAAGCGGCTCGGGCGTCTTGCCCGCAGATTGCACCTGGGTCGGTATCGATGCGCATTGGATGATCGGTTCACTTGCTTGCACGGCTGGCCCCTAAGTACGACCGAATCACCTCGGGATCCTGGCTCACCTCCGCAGGCGAGCCCTGCGCGATCTTCTTGCCAAAATTCAGTACGATTACTTGATCCGATACCGACATGACCAAACTCATGTCATGCTCTATAAGAAACACAGTTATCCCAGCTTGACGTACGGCGTGAATGTCGCTGCGCAGTTGCGTGGTTTCGACGTCGTTCATGCCGGCGGCCGGCTCATCAAGTATGAGCAGCTTGGGCTCACCGGCCAATGCCCGCGCAATCTCCACTCGTCGTTGTGTGCCGTAAGAAAGTTCCGACGCAATCGTGTGAGCATCCTTTTCCAGGCCGAACCGCTGCATGAGTTCGCTAGCCTTGCTCCTGCGTTCTCGCTCTTCGCTTCCAAACGAAAATAGCGTCGACAAGGCTGAACGCCTGGCCGTTTCCGCATACTGCCCAATAATGATGTTCTCGAGCACCGTCAACCCAGGAAATAGGCGCACAGTCTGAAAGGTGCGCCGTATGCCTAGCTTGGCGATTCGGTTCGGTTTGATTTCATCGAGCTGATCTCCCTCGAAGAACAGCGAGCCGCGTGTTGGAGAAAGGACACCAGTAATGATATTGACCAGGGTGGTCTTGCCCGCACCGTTCGGCCCGATCAGTGATGTCACAGAACCTTGGCTTACATCGAGTGAGACATTATCCAACGCACGGACGCCGGAGAACTCTTGACTGATGTCTTTAAGCTGTAGCAACGACATAGGAAACCTTAAGCCTTCGGAGCACGAAGCCCCGGGCGTTGCGCAGATGGGTCCACCGCAGCAGGATCACGCCTGGCGCGTCTACGAAACGGCGCCACCAGACGATTCTTCTGAAAAACACCGCCAGGCATGAATGTCATGATCACGATCACGACAACGGCATACAGCGCCGGCGCCCAGGTTTCCAACACCGCACTCAATTGCGGCACGAGCGTCAGCGTGAAAGAGCCCGCCAGTGCGCCCAGCGGCGTCAACCCGCCGGCCACCAGAAAAAGCAGGATGTCGACCGTGCGGGAAAACTGGAAGTTGCCGGGGCTGATAAAGCTGTAATAGTGGCTGAACAAGCCTCCGGCCAAGCCTGCCAAGCCTGCACCAATGGCAAGTGCAAGCATTTGCAGCAGCGGCACATTCAAGCCATTGCAACTTGCCACGACCGGATCCGAGCCAACCGCGTAGAAGGCTTTGCCAAGCTTGGCGCGATACAAAAATATGGAAAGAATCAAGACAATAACCGCGGCGGCCACCATCCAGTAAGCCTCAAGATATGGTATGCCGGCAAACCCCATCACTCCGCCCGTCGGTGCAAAATTCGAGAAAAATAGCATGATCAACTCAGCCGCGGCCAGCGTGGCAATCGCCAGATAGATGCCCCGTATCCGCAGCGCGAGCAGTCCGAACGGGATGCTGACGATCACACCGGCAACAGTACCCAGGGCAACGCCTGCGGCAATCGGCATGCCGGCGCTAGTACTGCACCAGGATGCAACGTAGGCACCCACTGCCATGAAGCCCGGCAAACCAAGAGACCACACGCCGGCAACAAAAGGAAATAGAAGACTAAGCGTCAGAATCAAGTTGATGCTGACCAAGGCCTGCACGGGATCTGACAGGATCATTGTTTTACACCTCTCGGCGCTTCATCGACACGCCCAGTAAACCGTCGGGTTTGACTAGGAAAACGATAATCAGCAGAATCCAAATGAAAGCCTCGGCCCACACACCGGTGGTATATGCCTGGAATAGCACCTCGATGATGCCCAGCGCCAGACCAGCCAAAAGCGCGCCGCGCACGTCGCCAAGCCCTCCTACCACAATGACGGCCAGCGCCTTTAACGCATAGGCATCGCTCATATGCGCACTAACGCTCTCGAACCGAGCGGCAACCATCAACCCCGCCAACCCCGCAAGTGCCGAAGAAATCATGAATACCTGGATCACCGCCGTCCGCACCGAGACACCAAGCAGTTGCGCCGCGTGTTCATTCTCTGCAATCGCGCGCACGTTACGTCCAAACCGGCTACGACGTACCAACCAAAGCAGATAGATCATCAGCAGGATGGAGACGACCAGACCGGCAGCCTGAACGCCAGAAAGTATTACATTGCCGATCTCAATATCGGACAAGCCAAGGCCCGCATTAAAAGGCAGTTTCAACGTGCCGAAAGTGTTGACAATGACAACCTGGATAATGACGCCAAATGACAAGCTGGTAACGAAGCCGCTGAGTGCATGGCTTTGAGGAATCGGTTTAAAACAAATGTAATAGAGCGCGACGCCAAGGATTGCAGCAAGGGCGACGCCCAAGGCAACGGCTAGCAGCGCCGACTCAATACCGGAAAGCATAAGATAATAGGCCGCAAAGGGGGCCGCCATGAAAATATAGGCATGCGCCAGATTCAGCATCTTCAGCACGCCAAAGATCAAGGTATAACCGACCCCGATCAGTGCATAGACGCTACCCAGCATCAAGCCATTTATCAATTGTTGCGCAAACACGGCAGGCCCCTAAAAGACTCGTATCTTTTTGCGATTACATCTTCTTCCAGACGCCGTCGATCGTTTCAAAGACCTGTGTCGGCTTTACCGCATCGCCATGCTCGTCGATGGTCAAGGTGTTGCCCAGCCCTTTATAGTCTTTCAAGGTGCTCATGTAATCCCGGACCTTCACACGGGTTTTCTTGATATCGTCGCCCGGTTTAGCTCCCGCCGCCTTCAACGCATCCGCGATCATCTGAATCGACTCGTAAGCGCCCGCATCGATATAGAGTGGCACGGTGTACTGGCCGGGCAACTCTTTTTTGGAGCGCGCCTCAAATTCAACCACGAATGACTTTACGGTTGCGCTGTCGGCGTTCGGATCAAAGGGCTGGCCAGAAAAGACATTTCGTTTTCCGGCTATTTCGGCGACCGAATTCGTGACATAGCCAATGCCCGTCAACACAGGCATAGCGACTTTCTGCCGATTCAGTTCATGCAAGAAGGTCTTGCCTTGCTCGATCACTAAGCCCAGCACGGCTGCATCCACATCCATAGAACGAAGTTTGGTAACGAACACGCTATGGTCATTTGCTTCAGTAGGAACCTCCAGTGGCGCACCTTTATTGACTATGGTTAGACCGTGCTTTTCAAGGGCCGGCGGTGCGACTTTACTGATGAAAGCCACTTGATAGGCGTCTTTCGGATCCATGATAAGCGCAACTTTCTTGGCATTGGGATTATTTTTTTTGAATGCCTGAACTACATCGCTAAAAATCCTGTCGTCCATCGCCGCGTTACGAAACGCCCAAGGCCGATTCTGCGCAGCCAGCCCCGGTGCGCCAGAACCGGGGGAAATCGAAACAATTCCAGCACGGTTCGTTGCGGGGAACGCTGTGCGCGCCTGAGAGGTTTGGATAGGCCCGAGAATGGCAACCGTGTCCGTGCCCCCAAGGTTTCGAACCGCCACTACAGCCTGCTCCGGGCTTGTACGATTGTCCTGAATGACAAGTTCGATTGGGACGCCATTAACGCCGCCATTGGCGTTGATACGCTCAACCGCGATCTGGCTGGCAATAATGACATGGCCACCATAACTTGCCGCGTTCCCGGTGCGCTCGACATTCAAGCCAATCTTGAATGATGCCGCACTGGCGCCTTGAGAGAACACAAAGGCTAGCGTTGTAGCGCCCAAGAAAATCATCTGTTTGAATTTCATTCATCCGCTCCTCGTTATTGAATTCTACGCACCTGAAAAGTCCGATCCACCCCTTCTGCCCCGGCGTCCGCCGCTTCTACGCCGCAGCTCAGACTTAACGCGGATCAAATTTTTATGTATGATGACTCACAAGTCAGTTTTTCAACTATCCATGATTACCCTAAGCTCTTCGGGCGAGATGTAAAAGCTCGGCTTTGCCTCTTTCTCCGGCTCGTTTGTTTATCTTCTTAACTCTCTACAACCGCTACGCAACACGCCCACTGCAATCTGGCCGGCCGCTCGCCCGGCGCCGGGCAACCAGCGATGCTTCATGCCATCGGACACGCCCGGAGAGGCGGGGCAAGGCCAGCTAGACTGTGCTAGCATTTAGACGCACTATGTGAATCGAGGACTATGCGATGACTATTTCTGTTGACCGTGCGGCCTACTCGACACGGCCAAGGAAAGGAAAACGCCTCACCCGCCAAGAAAAAAGCCAATTAACGCATGATGCTCTTATGAAAGCGGCTGCTGTGACCGTCGGAGAGCAGGGCTATGCCGACACAATGGTGTCCACGATCACTGCCAGGGCAAATGTCGCTCAGGGCACGTTCTATAATTATTTTGAATCCAAGCAAGAACTCTTTGAACGGCTCCTGCCCGAACTAGGCAGAGAAATGCTCAGCTATATCCGCGAAAGAACGCTACACGTCGAAACCGCGTTAGAGCGCGAAGAACTTAGCTTTCGAGCATTCTTCGAGTTTCTCGAACGCAGGCCGGAGTTCTATCGAATCCTATACGAAGCAGAGCTCTTCGTCCCCACGGCATTTCGGGACCATATGGACACCATTGCCCGTGGCTACATAAAATTCCTGCGGTCCGCCTGGAAGAAAGGTGAGCTCAATATTAAAGACGAGAGCGAACTCGAGCCCACCAGCTATATGCTGATGGGGATACGGCACTACTTGTGCATGCAATATGCCAGGCAAGACAATAAAGTGGTTGCGCTACCCGAACAGATTGTAGGCATCTACAAAAAAATGATCACGAACGGGATGTTTGTAGCTGAGCGCTAACGGCGGCTCTTCATCACCTGTTCAATCTGCTGGATGCTCGGCAAATCGGTTGCCAGTTCCTCGGGCAAAGAGTCGACCAGCTTATACTCCACCACGCCTAGCGGTTGCCTGTTCTGACGCAACGCATACTCGGCCACCACCTTGTTCTTGCTCTTGCATAGCAACAAGCCAATGGTCGGATTGTCCTGTGGATGTTTAACCTGCTCATCCACAGCCGTCAAATAAAAACTCAATTGACCCAGATGCTCGGGCTTGAACCTGCCACCCTTCAGTTCGATGACCACGTAGCAACGCAGCTTGAGGTGGTAGAACAACAGATCGACGAAAAACTCATCACCCCCCACATCCAGCAGGACTTGTCGCCCGACGAACGCAAAACCCGCACCCAGTTCCAGCAGGAATTCGGTGACGTGCTTGATCAGAGCTCCTTCTACTGTGCGCTCCTGCGCTTCATCGGTCAGGCCGAGAAAGTCGAAGCGATACGGGTCTTTCAGTGATTCACGCGCCAGATCGGACTGCGGCTTGGGCAAGGTCAGATCGAAGTTAGCGACCACCTTGCCGCTTCGCTCCAGCAAACGAGCCTCGATCTGCATCACCAGCACATTGCGCGACCAATTGTGCTCAATGGCTTTGGCAGCGTACCATTTGCGAGTTTGGGTGCCCGGCAGCTTGTCCAGTAGAGCCAACTGGTGATACCACGGCAATTGTGCAAGCACCTCTTGCACAAATTCCAGCTCAGGCCACGCCTCGGCAAAGGCGCGCATGTACTTGAGGTTGCGGGGTGAAAAGCCTTTCATCTCCGGAAAGGCCAAGCGCAAATCCTGCGAGAGCCGCTCAATGACTTTTGCGCCCCAGCCCTGTTCGGCCTGCCGTACCAGGATATCGCGCCCGATCTGCCAGTACAGCAACACCAGCTCGCGGTTGACCGCCAGCGCAGCACGCTGCTGTGCCGTATGGATGCGGGCCTTCAGGTCAGCCAGCCAGCCCGCATAGCCTTCAGGCTCTGGTGTCAATTTGACGGATTTGTCGCTCATGCATTGGCCTCCGCTTTATGCCTCTTGCCCTTGGCAACTGCGGCCGAAGCAACCATCTTGGTGTAGAGATCGAACAGCTTTTCCAGCCTCTCGGTGTCGTTCTTGATTTGAGAATGACCGCATACGCACCTTGGCTCAATGCGGACGGAATGTTGTAATTAACCGAGCCTGATGAATGCCGTACCTCCCGATTATAGGGAAGCGCCAGCCTGTCTAGCGCTGTGCGTAGTGCCAGTTTTAGCCACCTTCTAAATCTTTTTTTGGCTAAATAAGCAAAAAGGCCAAACCCTGCTTTTTTGGGTCTAGCCTTTAAATTTTTGATTTTATTGAGCAATCTTGGTGGGCGGTACTGGGTTCGAACCAGTGACCCCTGCCGTGTGAAGGCAGTGCTCTACCACTGAGCTAACCGCCCCAAGGACGCTGCACTGGCTAGTTGACTACGTCGGCTAGCCGCAAACGGTTGGGAAGGCCGTAATTGTACACTAAAGATCAGGACTCGATGGCGCGCCATACGCTGGGCTTGCCGGCGGCCTTGTCCAAGGCCGCCAGATACGCCTCATGAGCTTCTAGTTCAGCTTCGTTGGCACGAACGACCTTGAGTGACGAAGCATCGATTTTTTCCAGGCGTGGGCCGCCGGACTGGGTGCTGCTCTCTTCATCGAAATCCATCAGCAGCGCGTCTTGCCCGCGTGTCATTGCCAGCCACACTTCGGCCAGCAGCTCCGAGTCCAGCAAGGCGCCGTGCAAGGTGCGGTGGGCGTTCGATATGCCGTAGCGCTCGCACAAGGCGTCCAGCGAGTTGCGCCTGCCCGGATGCAGCTCCCTGGCATACAGCAGCGAATCGGTGATCTTCTCGCACATGCTGTCGAACTTGGGCAGGCCCACGCGGGTCAGCTCGGCATTCAGGAATTTGACGTCGAAGGCGGCGTTGTGAATGATGACTTCGGCGCCTTGCACGTATTCCACCAGTTGTTGCGCAACTTCTTCGAAGCGAGGGTGGCCGGCCAGGAATTCGGTGGTCAGGCCGTGCACGGCCAGGGCCTCGGGGTCGCTGTCGCGATCGGGATTCAGATACAGGTGCAGGTGCCGTCCGGTCAGGCCACGGTTTTCCATCTCGACGCAGGCCAGTTCGACGACCCGATGGCCTTGCGCCGGGTCCAGCCCGGTGGTTTCCGTATCCAGTACGATTTGACGCATGAGATTGCCTTCAAGCTAGTGCGCCTGCTGCGGCGCGGTGTGTTCGGGGGTGGTAGGCGAGGCTTCCGTGGCGGCCTTCAGCTTGACCTTGCCGGCGACCAGCGTATAGGCCACAGGCACGACAAACAGGGTAAGCACCGTGCCCAGGCTCAGGCCGCCGACCAGCACCCAGCCTATCTGCTGGCGCGACTCGGCGCCGGCGCCGGCGGCGTAAGCCAGCGGCAGAACGCCCAGCACCATGGCGCCGGTCGTCATAAGTATAGGCCTTAAGCGCAGCACGCTGGCCTGCATGACGGCCTCGAATTTCTCGACGCCTTCGGCGCGCAGCTGGTTAGTGAACTCGACGATCAAGATCCCGTGCTTGGTAATCAAGCCCACCAGCGTGATAAGCCCGATCTGGCTGTAGATGGACAGGGTGCCGCCCGACAGCCACAGGGCCAGCAACGCCCCCGTCATGGACAGGGGCACCGAGAACATGATGATCAGCGGGTTGCGCCAGCTCTCGAACTGGGCGGCCAGCACCAGGTAGATGAAGGCCAGCGCCATCATGAACACCAGGTAGATGCCTCCGGAGGAATCGCGGAATTCGCGCGATTGCCCATCCAGGTCGATCTGCACGGTGGGCGGCAAGACCTCGCGCGCCACCGTGTTCATGTGCTCCAGCACTTCACCCAAGGCGTAGCCGGGGGCGATCGATGCCTGGACCTTGACCGCGCGCAGGCGGTTGAAGTGGTTCAGCGACTGCGGCGAGACGCTTTCGGAAACTCTCAGGAAGTTGGACAACTGCACCATGCCGCCCGCGCTGGTGCGCACATAGATGTCGGAGATATCCGCCGGATCGGCCCTGTCCTGCTTCTTGACCTGCACGATGACATCGTATTGCTCGCCGCTGTCGCGGAAGCGGGTCACCTGCCGTCCGCCCAGCATGGACTCCAGCGTGCGGCCGACGCTGCCCACATCGATGCCCACGTCGGCCAGCTTGTCGCGCTGGACCACCACTTGCAACTCGGGCGTGTTTAGCCTCAAGTCGGTGTCAACGTTCTGCAGGCCGGGATAGTCCTTCAGCTTCTCCAGAAAGCTATTGACCAGCCTGTCCATTTCGGGATAGCTGACCTGGCTCATGATCACGAACTCGACGGGCTTGGAAGTGGCGCGCTGCCCCAGCGAAGGCGGGTTGGTGGGAAAGGCCCGCACTCCCGGCATGGCGGCGAACTCGGGCTGCAGCGAGCTGGCTATGCTCTGCTGGGAGCGGCTGCGCTCCGCCCAGGGCTTGAGCCGCAGGATGGCAAAGGAATCGACCACTGTGGGGTAGCCTATGATGGACTGGTTGCCGGCGGATTCCGGTATGTCGGCATACAGACGCTCGATGTGCTTGACGCTCTGCAAGGTGTAATCCAGGGTGGAGCCCTCGGGCCCGCTGACCACGCCGAACACCACGCCCCGGTCCTCGATGGGCGCAAGCTCGCTTTTGACGGTCTTGAACAGGACCACGCTGCCCAGCGCCACCGCCAGGCCCAGCAGCACGACGATGGCACGGTGGCGCAAGGCCCGCGCCAGGCCATTGCGGTAGCGGTTGGTCAGGGCAACCAGCAAGCCCTCGATGAAGACGTAGACCCGCCCGTGCCCCACCTGGTGCCGCAACAAGGTGGAGCACATCATGGGAGTCAGCGTCAGGGCCACGAAACCGGACACCAGCACGGCGCCGGCCAGGGTAAGGGCAAATTCAATGAACAGGCGCCCCGTCCGGCCCGTGGCGAAGGCCAGCGGCGCATAGACGGTAACCAGGGTCAGCGTCATGGCGATCACCGCGAAGCCGATTTCCTTGGCGCCCAGGAAGGCCGCCTCTATGCGTGTCTTGCCCTCTTCGATATGCCGGAAGATGTTCTCCAGCACCACAATGGCATCGTCCACGACCAGGCCGATGGCCAGCACCATGGCCAGCAGGGTCAGCGTATTGATCGAGAAGCCGAAGAAATACATGATGCCGAAAGCGCCGACCAGGGATACCGGTATGGTCACGATGGGGATCAGGCTGGCGCGCAGGCTGCGCAGGAAAAAGAAAATGACCAGCACGACCAGGATAATGGCCTCGGCCACGGTGCGGTACACCGAATTGATCGATTCCTGGATGAAGATCGAGGTGTCGTAGGCCACGCTCAGCTTCATGTTGGCCGGCAGGTTCTCGTTGATGAGCTCGACTTCCTTGCGCGCCGCCTTGGACAAGTCCAGCGGGTTGGCGGTGGACTGCTTGGTAATGCCTATGGTCAGGCTGGACTGGCCATTGAAGCGCGCCAGCACGCGGTCGTCCAGCGGGGCTATCTGCACGTCGGCCACGTCGCTGATGCGCACGGGATAGCCCTTGACGTTGGATACCACCACGTTGCGGAACTGCTCGACCGTTTGCAGGTCGGTGGTGGACACCACCGAGAACTCGCGCTGCCGCGACTCGATACGCCCCGCCGGGATCAACACGTTCTGCTGGCGCAACGCGTTCTCGACGTCCTGCACGATCAGCCCATAGGCCGCAAGCTTGCCCCGGTCGATGAATATGCGCATCGAAGGAAGCCGCTCTCCGTACACCCGCACCTCGGCGGCGCCGGGCAGCACCGACAAACGGGTCTTGACGTAACGGTTGATGTAGTCCGAGGCCTCCATCTGCGTATAGGTGCCCACCGATACCCCGATATAGATGATGGGCGTCGAATCGGCCTCGACCTTGCTGATGATGGGCTCGTCGATTTCGTCCGGCAGATAGCGCCGGGCTCGCGACACCTTGTCCCGGACGTCGGCGGCGGCCGCATCGGGATCGCGTGCCAGATTGAACTTGATGTTGATCAGGCTGCGTTCCGAGCGGCTGCGCGAGGTCATGACGTCCACGCCTTCCATGCCGGCCAGTTGGTCTTCCAGCGGCTTGGTGACCTGCGACTCCACGACCTCGGGGGACGCCCCCTTGTAGCCGGTGATCACCGAGACCACCGGCTCGTCGATGGCAGGGTATTCACGCACGGTCAGCCGGTCGTAGGAAATAAGGCCGATCAGCAGAATGACCAGCGACAGCACGCTGGCGAACACCGGCCGCTTGATACAGATTTCGGAAAGAACCATGTCGGCGCTCGCGGCTTAGGAAACGGCAGCGTTTTTGGGCGTGGACAGGACCTGGACCTGATCGCCGTCACGTACTTTTTGCAGGCCGGCGGTAATGACCTGGTCGTTGGGCTTCAGGCCGGTCACGATCTCGACCCTGCCGCCGCGGCGCTGGCCCACCTGGACGACGACACGCTCGGCACGCCCGTCCACAATGCGGAAAACGTATTGCTCTTCGCCGGACGGGACCAGCGCGGTTTCGGGAACCACCAGCGCCTGGTCGTCGCTGAATTGCAGTCGTACGCGGGCGAACATGCCCGGGCGCAAGGCGCCGTCCGAGTTCGGCACGTTGGCGCGCAGCAATATGGAGCGGCCGCCGACGTCGACCAGCGGGCTGATGGCGCCCACCTGGCCTTCGCGGCTTTGCCCGGGCAGCGCATCGAAACTAAGGGCCAGCTTGACGCCTTCGTGCACCTCGCTCAGGAACTGCTCGGGAATACGGAAGTCTACCTGCAGCGGGTCGATGGATTCGATGGGCGCCAAATCCGTGCCCGAGCTGACGTAATCGCCCACCGAAACGTTGCGCAGCCCGATCAGACCGTCGAACGGCGCCAGGATGGCGGTCTTGTCCAGGTGCGCCTTGGCCAGCGCCTCGGCGGCCTGCTGCACCCGCAGATTGCTGCCGGCCTCGTCGCGCGCCTGTTTGCTGATGAAGCCCTGCTTGACCAGTTCCACCGCACGGCGGTGCTGGCTGCTGGCCAGGCTGAGGTTGGCCTGGGCCTGCTGCAGCGCGGCCTTGGCCACGCTGTTGTCCAGGCGCAGCAACACCTGCCCTTTCTTGACCTTGCCGCCTTCGGTGAAGTTGATTTCAGAGATGCGACCAGCAATTTCCGGACGCAAAATGACGGAATTCTCGGACCGCAGGCTGCCCACCGCCGACACGCCGCGCGGCAAGGCGACTTGCTCGACGGGGGTGGCTTCGACCGCCACCGCCTTCTTGCCC